>JAGBZI010000067.1 GCA_017628305.1 Tidjanibacter sp. | reverse complement strand
TATCCTCTGAGTTAGCTGATTTTTTAGATGCTGAAAATATCAAAACTTATGTATTTAAAGGAATTGCTTTAAGCACATATTACCCTAGGCCAAATCATCGAGAATGTGGAGATTTAGATTGCTATTTGGGCGGATTGTACGAAAGAGGCAACCTGCTATTACTAAAGAGTGGGTATGATGTAGATGATTCATACTATGTACATTCTCATATCAACTTCAAAGGATTGATGGTTGAGAATCATCAATTCACTCAGCCAGTTAGAGGGTCTCAATTATATAAAAAGTTCGATTCACACATTAGAGAACTGATACAATCAGAGTCTGGTTCGTACATTGGAAATACAAAACTTATAAAGCCTTCATCAAACTTTTCTGCACTACACTTAACGTCTCACGGTCTTAGGCACTTCCTTTCGGAGGGTGTTAAGCTGCGCCACATTTTGGATTGGGCACTGCTGTTGAAAGCCGAGCAGAACAACATCAATTGGGAGGAGTTTTATGAGTGGGCCGACAGGCTGCATATGACGAGGTTTGCCGATGCGCTCACGGCCATCTCGGTGCAGTATTTTGGCTTGGAGATTACCAATCCTGCCATTCACACCACCTCGCCATATGCGGAGCGAGTGTTGGAGGATACGCTGTATAAGAGCGAGGGGTTGTTTAATAAGGGCTATTCTGCTTGGAAATCCCGCTTTGTGCAGGTGCGCAACAAGTTCTCCTACACTTGGAAATACCACAAAATCTACCAAAAGAGCGTCTTCATTGAACTAATGAAGAGTGCTTTTGCGTTCCTATTTGAGAAAAATCCAAAATTGTAGAGTAGTATGAAGGGCATTGTTTTAGCTGGTGGGAGCGGCACGAGGCTCTATCCCATCACCAAGGGGGTCAGCAAGCAGCTGTTGCCCGTCTACGACAAGCCGATGATTTATTACCCCATTTCGGTGCTTATGTTGGCCGGAATCAGGGAGATACTTATCATCTCCACGCCTCACGATATGCCTGCATTCCAGCGCCTGCTGGGTAATGGCAGCGACTATGGCGTGAGGTTCTATTATGCCACCCAACCACAGCCCAACGGCCTTGCCGAGGCTTTTACGATAGGCAGGGAGTTTATCGGAGGCGACTCGGTATGCCTTGTGCTGGGCGACAATATTTTCTATGGTCAGGGCTTCACAGGTATGCTGATGGAGGCGGTGGCGAGGGCCGAGCGCGATGGGAAAGCAACCATTTTTGGCTATCATGTTGCCCATCCCGAGAGGTTTGGCGTGGCCGAGGTGAACGAGGATGGCATGGTGGTGAGCATCGAGGAGAAACCCGCGGAGCCAAAGAGTGATGTGGCCGTCACGGGGCTCTATTTCTATACTAATGAGGTGGTTGGGATTGCCGAAAATCTGAAGCCTTCGGCGCGCGGTGAATTGGAGATTACGGATGTTAATAGGGCCTTTATGGAGCGAGGTACACTCCACCTCCAACAGTTGGGCCGTGGTTTTGCATGGCTCGACACGGGCACCCACGAGAGCCTCTTCGATGCGGCCCGCTTTGTGGAGGTTGTCGAGAAGCGCCAAGGTGTGCAGATTGCCGCTTTGGAGGAGATTGCATGGCGCAAGGGGTGGATATCGAGTGAGCGCCTTGTGGAGCTTGCCGAGCCTATGAAGGGTAGCTCCTATGGCGAGTATCTGCTGAAATTGGCGAAGAGATAATGAGGGTTCTTAAGACTGATATTGAGGGGGTTCTGATTGTGGAACCTACGGTGCATGGCGACCAGAGAGGCTACTTTATGGAGAGCTTCTCGGAGCGTGATTTCGAGGCGGCTACGGGGCAGAATGTGAGGTTTGTGCAGGACAACGAGAGCCGCTCCAGAAGGGGCGTGCTGCGCGGTCTCCACTTCCAGAGGGAGCCCTATGCACAAGCCAAATTGGTGAGGGTTGTGCAGGGCAGGGTGCTCGATGTGGCGGTAGACATACGCCCCGGGAGTGCCACTTTTGGCAGGTATGTAGCTGTGGAACTCTCGGCCGACAACCACCGCCAACTCTTTATACCCAAGGGTTTTGCCCACGGCTATGTGGTTTTGGAGGAGGATACGGTGTTTCAGTATAAGTGCGACGAGTACTACCACCCCGAGAGTGAGGACGGCGTTGCATGGAACGACCCCCAAATCGGCATCGAGTGGCCCCTCACGGAGAGCGAGATTATCCTCTCGCTAAAGGATACGAACCGCAAATTGCTCTGTGAGCTATGAATATTTTAGTCACCGGAGCCGAGGGGCAGTTGGGGAGAGCTATTAGGAGGGCTGCGGAGGGCTCTGCGGACCGCTATATTTTCACCGATGTTGCCGAACTCGACATCACTGACCCCGAGGCTGTGGAGCGAGCGGTGGCCGAGTGGGAGGTGGATGTCATCATCAACTGTGCTGCCTACACCAATGTGGAGCGTGCCGAGGAGGATGAGGCGAAGGCACTCCTGCTGAACGCCACTGCCGTTGAATACTTGGCGGAGGCGGCGAAGGCAAACAACGCACTGCTCATTCATATCTCCACCGACTATGTTTTTATGGGTGGTTGCTGTGGCCTGCTCACCGAGGAGAGCTATCCCCAACCCTTGAGTGCCTATGGCCGCACGAAGCTGGCGGGCGAGAGGGCTATTGAGCAGAGTGGTTGCCACTATATGATTGTGCGTACTGCATGGCTCTACTCCGAGTGGGGCAGCAATTTTGTGAAGACCATGCTGCGCCTTATGGCCGAGCGCCGAGAGGTGAGGGTTGTGAGCGACCAGCTGGGTACTCCCACCTATGCGGGCGACCTTGCGGCGGCTTTGGTGAGGATTATTGGGGAGCGCAACTTCCACGAGGGGGTGTTCCACTACACCAATATGGGCGAGTGTTCGTGGTGGCAGTTTGCATGTGAGATTGCCCGCCGAGCCGGTATTGAGGGTTGCCGTGTGATGCCTTGCACCACTGCAGAGTATGGCGCAAAGGCTCCGAGGCCCCACTATTCGGTGCTCTCGAAAGAGAAATTTGTGAGAACTTTTGGTATTGATATTCCCGAGTGGCAGGAGTCACTCCAGCGATGTATAGATGAACTTCGAGCGTAACATACTTATCACGGGTGGTGCGGGCTTCATCGGCTCCCACCTTGTGAGGCTGATGGTCGAGAGGTACCCCACCTATCGTATCATAAACCTCGACCTGCTGACCTATGCGGGCAACTTGGCCAACCTGAAGGATGTGGAGGGGTGTGCGAACTATCTGTTTGTGCGTGGCGATGTGTGCGACAGGGGTCTTGTGGAGGAGATTTTCGAGCGATATGGTGTGGATGGGGTCATCCACCTTGCTGCGGAGAGCCATGTGGACCGCTCCATCAGGGAGCCTTTTGCATTTGCGAGGACCAATATTATGGGCACTCTTACCCTGCTTGATGTGGCCCGCAGGGGGTGGGAGGGGCGTATGGAGGGCAAACGCTTCCACCATATCTCCACCGACGAGGTGTTTGGTGCGCTGGAGATGTCGGGGGGGATGTTCACCGAGCAGACCAAGTATGACCCCCATAGCCCTTATAGTGCCAGCAAGGCGTCGAGCGACCACTTTGTGAGGGCCTACCACGACACCTATGGCCTTCCCACGGTTATCACCAACTGCTCCAATAACTACGGCCCCTATCAATTCCCCGAGAAGCTCATACCGCTGTTTATCAATAATATCCGACAGCGTAAGCCCCTGCCCCTTTATGGTCGGGGGGAGAATGTGAGGGATTGGCTCTATGTGGAGGACCACGCCCGAGCCATCGACCTTGTGTTCCACCACGGCAGAGTGGGCGAGAGCTACAATGTGGGCGGCAACAATGAGTGGCGCAATATAGACCTTGTGAGGGTGCTGATTAAGACAGTTGATAGGCTGTTGGGCAATCCTGAGGGGTATTCCGATAGCCTTGTGAGGTTTGTTACCGACCGCCCCGGCCACGATGCGAGGTATGCCATCGACAGCACGAAGTTGCAGAAGGAGCTCGGCTGGGAGCCCTCGTTGCAGTTTGAGGAGGGTATCAAAAAGACCGTTCGCTGGTACCTCGACAATCAGGAGTGGATGGACTCTGTCACTTCGGGCGACTACCTACGCTACTACGAGGAGATGTACTCGGGAAGGTAGAATTGAAATGGAAGAAAAAAGAGAGAGCCGAAGCGCATTGTTTCGGCTCTCTCTTTTTCTTTGCCCATCGGGTTAATCTACTTCGCCAACAGCCATGCTGTGTAAGCAATGTAGATGGCGAGGAATGCAGCACCCTCTATGCGGTCGATTTTGCCACGACGGAAGCATAGGGCAGCCAACATCACGGCCACCACGGCCGACACCATCACCAGCAAATCCACCTCGCCAATACCCCCTAATCGGAGTGGGGTGATTGTGGCACTTGTGCCGAGAATGAGGAGTATGTTGGCAATGTTGGAGCCGAGGATGTTGCCCAGAGCGATGTCGGTCTTTCCCTTGAGTGCCGACACAAAGGTTGTGAAGAACTCGGGCAGTGAGGTACCCACAGCCACGAGCACTATGCCGATGACCGCCTCGCTGAGTCCCACAAGTCGTGCAAGTGAGATGGAGCCGTCGAGGAACATGTCGGCACCCCACACAAGGCCGCCAAGGCCTGCCGCTACCATCAACAACCCTTTACCCATATTACACCTATTATTGTCGATGGTTTGTGGTTGAGCGGCAGGCGTAGCAGCCGAGTTTGTGGAGGAGTTTTTGCCCCCCTTAATCATATAGCCGAGGAAGATGGCGTAGCCCACCAACAGCAACCCTCCATCGAGTCGGCTGAGAGTGTTGTGCTCCTTGCCGAAGAGAGAGGCGTCGAGTGCAATGATGCACAGGAGTAGCGACACTCCGAGGGTTATGGGGAGGTCGCGACGGGTGTTGGCTTTTGTGAGCGGTAGTGGGCTTATGAGGGCGGTGATGCCCAAGATGGCGTAGATGTTGAAGATGTTGGAACCCACAACATTGCCTATCGATACATCGCTTTGCCCCCCGATGGCGCTCATCACGCTCACCACAAATTCGGGCATGGAGGTGCCCACGGCCACGATGGTTACGCCAATCAGAAACTCCGACACGCCCAAACGCTTTGCAATGGCTGTGGCACCGTCGGTGAGCAGACTCGCACCCACGCTGAGGAGTACGACGCCGAGAAGTAGTTCGACTATAAACATTTTACCTTGCGATGGTTATTTCTTAACTACGATAGGCTCTCCGAGGGGTTGGTACTCATAGGGCACATAGTGGAACATCTGGCCGATGAAGAGTGCCTTCGAGGGGGTCGAGTAGGTTACCACCATCAGTGGAGAGTTGGGTTTGGAGAGTGCTTTGAGGGCCTCGTGGTTGCCGTTTCGGAGCAACTCCTCCGCCTTTGATTGCTCCTCCTGCTCCACGGTGTACTCGTGTCGAGCGATGGTTTCGCCCGTTGCCGAGTGGGTGATTTGGATGCCGGGGCGTATGATTTTCACGATGCCCACGCCGGCACACACAAAACCGATTGTGAGGAGAGCGGTGCTGAGGTTTTCGTTATCTTTGATGAGGATGGCAACTACCAAGAGTGCCACGCCGAGGAGGAGTATGATGATGGGGGTGGTGCGCAGTTTGTTGCGCAGCTCAACTTCGCCGTAGTAGTTTGCGAGGTCGTAGCGGTTGAGTATGTTGTTCATTGTCTGTGTTGTTGTGTTAATAATAACGGATTGCAGACATCACCTCCCGTTCCAAAAGTTGATGTGCAACACAACTTCCGAAACGCCAAGTGTTGTCGGATGTAATAAGTTGGGGGTGTGAATTTTAGGGGATTGTTTTTTGAATAATTTAGGGGCAAGATATGGGCCGCTAAATCACTATGTGGCGCAACGCAATGATGTAGTAGTCCACCGCTCGTGCAGTGTGTTGAGGGCTGCTTTTGGGGGAAACAAACCTCTTCGGTTGTCCCGTGGTTGTGGCAACCTTGTGAGCCGCCGTAAGCAGCTGGCACGAGCTCGAATGGGTGCGCTGACGCCCGATGTTGGTGCGCACGGTGGAGGGGGTGGCAACAGTGTGTACCTCGGAGAGGAGTGCGGCGTGGGTGTGTCGCTCCTCGATGTAGGGGCGGTCGTGGCCGTAGTCCTCGAGAATGGATGCCTGAGAGGGGTGCTCGGCCTCGCCGCCATGTGCCACACAGAGATTGAGCGTCGCTATGAACGACACCCAAAGGGCGAGCAGAAGCCATATATTTCCTCTCTTTACCACTCTTTTGATTCGGGTTATTGTTGCTATTACTCCGTTGTGCGTGGCCCGCTATTTGTCGCGCGGGTCCACCAAACGCATCCACAAAGATACACCCTTTTCCCGTTTCTGCAAACCCTCCGAGGGCAAAAAGATGGGCATGAAAGTGTTGCACTCTGCAAAAATAGTTGTACCTTTGAGGTGCCACAATGTGTTATATGTAAAAGAAATAATCTTATGGTAGAGAAATTTAGCGCCGACTACACCATCCCCTGCTACGACACCGACCTCAATCAGAGGCTCAAGCCCGCAGCGTTCCTCAATATGGCACAGGAGGCCGCCAATGTTCATGCCGACTACCTCGGTGTGGGCTACGACTCGCTCGGCACCACCGGACAAGCGTGGGTTATGAGTCGCATGAGGGTTGTTTTTGAGCAGTTGCCCATGTGGCGCCAGAGGGTCAACCTGAAGAGCTGGCACAAGGGAGCCGCAGGCTTCATGTTCCTCAGGGATTTTATCCTCTCCGATGCGGAGGGACACCCCATGGTGAAGGCCACCACCTCGTGGTTGGTGGTTGATATGACCACCCGCCGCCTCGCCCGCCGAGGTGCTTTTGCAGAGTTTGCGGCCGACGAGTCGAAGTGTATCCCCGAGAGCGTTATCGAGGAGCCCGCAGCCAAGGTTGTGTTGCCCGAGGGGGCCCGGCTTGTGGCCACCACCACCCACCGAGCCTCCTTCTCCGACCTCGATATGAACCACCACGCCAACAATGTTATGTATGTGGTGTGGGCCATGGATGCTGTGGGACTTGAGGTTACCGACCCTCGACCCCTGCGCGAGCTGGAGATTAATTTCAACAACGAGGTACGCCCCGAAGATGATGTCTGCTTGGAGCTCTACCGCCTGCCCGAGAGCCACACATTCTATGTGGAGGGTAAGGTGGAGGGACGCAACTCCTTTATTGTGCGCTTGGAGTTTTAGTGGTGTGCTAAATGGTATAAAATGAGCAGGTTGAGCCCTTCGCCCAACCTGCTTTTTTGTTTGCGTTTAGTCGATTTTCACCACATTACCCTTGGGGTTGAAGGTGAGCTCGGTGCCGTCGGAGAGCTCCACCTCCTGCCCTTGCCCCTCGGTCTCGATGCTCATAATCATCACTCCGGGGTAGGCATCCCATACATAGGTTGTGATGTACTCGGGGATAATCTCCACGGGTAAGGAGTCGTTGCGGAGTTTGATTTTGGTCCATTGACCTGCGGCGTCGAAGTTAATCTTGGAGCCGTCGGTGAAGAGCACACGATAGGTGTTGCCGTGACGGTGGTGGTGCTGATGGATGGCACGGATTTGGTCCTTGGCGAAATACTCGCTGATGAACTGCTGCGCCTTTGTGGGGAGCTGCTTGAGGGTGATTTCGGATGCCCAGAGGGCCACAGTGGCTACGATGGTTGCCACAATGAGGGTGATGACTCTTTTCATTGTTCGTTCCTTTTTTGTGAGTGAATAAGTAAAAATCCACCCCCGACAGGAACAAAAAAGGTGCAAGAGTGAGCCGGCAGAAAAAATAATTCCCAAAAATGTCGGCCACCACGATTGTGGCACGCATCTTGCAACATATAGGGCGTGGTCGCAACGACCACACAAGGTTTCTTCATTTATTTAAGTTTGGGTTAGTAGTTTTGAAAAGGATTCCGCTGTGACAGCGCAGTCCTTTTTTTATTGTCCGTGCGTTGGCTGAGCCAAACTTAAATAAACGAAGAAACTGCGTTTCCTTAAACTTTTACATTCCTCCCTAAATCCCCCGTCTCAGGCAGGGGACTTGGTTTCGCCTTCGGCTCAATAAAGAGGTGTGGCGAGCAAATGCCCGCCACATCCCTATTCCCTATTCCGTATGGGTTAGTAGTTTTGAAAAGGTAGCCGTTGTGAAACGCCTACCTTTTTTTGCATTCAGCGGTCAGCGTTCAGCGTTCAGCGTTCAGCTTGTTTTATCTGCCAAACTTAAATCTATGAAAACTGTGCTACATTTACATTCCTCCCTAAATCCCTCCATTATAAAAGAGGGACTTGGTTGCTCCTTGTGGCCAAAAAAAAGGGACCATCTTGCGAGGTCCCTTGTTGTTATTTTTGTTTCGAGCGGTAGGCGCAGGAGTATTTACCCTTAGCCATGGCGTTCAGTTTGTTGCGCAGCATTGTTTTGCGGATGGTCGAGAGGCGGTCGGTGAAGACCAGGCCGTCGAGGTGGTCATACTCGTGCTGCACGATGCGTGCGGGCCAGCCGGTGAGCTCCTCATCGTGCTCCTCGAAATTCTCGTCGAGGTAGTTGATGCGGATGGTCTCGGGGCGGTAGACATCCTCGTGGATGCCGGGCACCGAGAGGCAACCCTCATTCATGAGCACCTCCTCCTCGCTCTCCTCGTAGATCTCGGGGTTGATGAAGACCTTTTTGAAATCCTTGGCGGTGGGGTCGACATCCTCAAAGGGGGTGCCATCCACCACGAAGAGGCGGATATCTTTGCCAATCTGGGGGGCGGCGAGTCCCACACCCTCCGAGGCGTACATGGTGGTAAACATATCCTCAATCAGCTTCCCCAACTCGGGGTAGCTTTGGTCAATATCTTGGCACTCCTTGCGGAGCACGCCCGAACCGTAGATGTAAATTGGTAGTATCATTGTGTTAATTCTAAGTTCAAAATTGAGCCGCAGTTGCTCATGGGTGATGTTGATTTATGCGCCGTTGTGGGTTACACTTTGCCCTGCAACTCTCTGTATTGCAGCGACTCCATGAAGCTCTGGAGAATGATGGTGGCCGATATTTTGTCAACCACGGCTTTGTCCCTGCGTGCCATCTTCTTCATGCCGCCGTCAATCATTGCCCTGTGTGCCAGCACGGAGGTAAACCTCTCGTCGTGGAGCACCACTTGGCAGTGTGGGTAGCTCTGTCGCAGACGCTCCACGAAGGGCTCGATGGCTGCCCACGATTGGCTTGGGGTGCCATCCATTTGCGAGGGTTTGCCCACCACTATAATATCAACGCCATTGGCGGGGATATATTGCCCGAGCCACTTCTCGAGCTGCGCTGTGGGCACAGTTTCGAGCCCCCCGGCAATAATCCTCAGGGGGTCGCTCACCGCCACGCCTGTGCGCTTGAGTCCGTAGTCTATGGCCAAAATTCGTCCCATAATGCGTCGCAAAGATACAAAAACTGTTCGGGAAACTGATAGAATCCCCCCAAAAATTCTAACTTTGTCCTTCGGAAACATCACTCCATCCGATAGCTATGGTAGATTTCTTGGTAGAGTGGGGCTACATTGGCCTCTTTGTTGCAGCCTTTCTTGCGGGGAGCATTGTCCCTTTTGCCTCGGAGGTGGTGCTCGGTGTGCTCTATGAGATGGGTGCCGAGCCGGTGGCGCTCATTGTGGCTGCCACGGTGGGCAACACCCTTGGGGGTATTGTCTGCTACCTGTTGGGGCGTGCGGGCAACCTCGAGAGGATTGAGCGGTGGCTGGGTGTCAGCAGCGAGAAGCTCGACCGTGTGGCCGATTGGGTGCGCAGGCGTGGGGCATGGATGGGTCTGCTTAGTGTCCTACCTGTTGTGGGCGAGGCCATTGTGGTGATGCTCGGCATGACCAAGGCGAGCCCTCTGTGGACCACGGTAGCGATGGCTGTGGGGAAGGCGGCACGCTATGTGCTCATCGTTCTCGGC
>JAGBZI010000009.1 GCA_017628305.1 Tidjanibacter sp. | reverse complement strand
TGAGCCACACGAGGCCGCATACCACCATCAGGATGCCTGCAAAGAGGTAGGCGGAGTTGCCGAGGGGACCTTTGGCGGTCGCCTCAACGGTTTTTTCATCGTTCAGTACTTCCATAGTTTTTGGGATTTTTTAGTTGCTTATGTCGTTTGTGATGTCGCTATTGTACTTCAGGAGTTTGCCCGTGCCACGCTCCACGCTCACATTGATGGTTGTCACACCCGAGGGGGTTGTGATGGTGGTCTTGCGCATGATGACATTATCCTCCTGTGACAGAGTTACATTAATAACAACCTCTTTGTTGTTGATGAGGAAGTTCGTGATGTATTCGTCGTAGCGGTAGAGCTCGTCGAACTCTTCGCAGAGCTTTTCGAGTTTCAGTGTATCGCCCAATTCGTAGAGGTAGAAGGTCATTTTGGTTTCGGCCCCATCGACCAATGTGGGGTTGAAGATTGCATTCTCCAGCTGCTCCTCGAACCTCTCTTCAAAATCCTCGAAATCTCGCTCCCACTGCTCGATTTTTGCCTCCGACTCATGGGCCCAAATCACCCAATTATCAATGTTGCGCACCGATGCAAAGATGAGCCACAACACAAAGATGAGCCAGATGACGCCTGCCACAGCCAGCTTGCGAAGGCTTATCCTGCGACCTGCAATTAACCTCACTCCTAAGTCGGCCACAATGCCCATGAAGAGCACGATGACGGCACACACAAGGCCGGCAAACACCACGGGTGAGATGCCCTCGATGGGCATTGTGAGGTACTCGGCCCAGATGTTGCCTACGGCCATGAGGGTCACAAAGCCCACAAGGATGCCGATGGCGGCGAGTATCCAGCAGGCAAGCATAATGCCGAGGATTATCTTTCCGCCCACGATAACAATGTGGCCCAAAAGACCCACTTCGGGTTTGGGGGCTGCGGGCTTGGGGGCTGGGGGCTTGGGTGTGGTGTTGGGGATTTTCACACCCTCGGGCGAGCCTGTGGGGGTGTAGCCCTCGGGGTAGCCAACCGAGGCCACAATCAGCTCCATCACCCCCCTCTCAACAACCGTCGAGGCACTCTGCTTCTCGAGCAGGGTGGCAACGATGCGGCTCTCTGTCTGCTCCACCAGCTCACCCTTGTTGGGGGAGTCGGCATAGGCCCTCTCGGTGTTCTCGAGGAAGTGGGACAGCACTGCGTAGGCTCCCTTCGACAGCGCGAGCGAGGTGCCCGCAACTTTCACTCTTACAATTTCTTCCATAATATTCTTTGTCTATTAGAGGTTGTAATTTCTTAGTCACACCATCTCTTCTTCGCGAGGGGCTATTTACGCCCGCGGATGGTGTCAATCTGTCCCACCAACTCGTCCCACGATGCGTCGAGCTGTGCAAGAGCCTCTCGGCCCTCGGGTGTGAGCGAGTAGTACTTGCGCGGGGGGCCTTGGGGCGACTCCTCCCAGCGGTAGGTGAGGAGCCCCAAGTTCTTCTGTCGAGTGAGGATGGGGTAGAGGGTGCCCTCCACCACAATCATCTCCGCCGCCTTCAGCTCGGCAATAATCTTGGGCGCATAGCTGTCCTCGCGCGAGAGGATGGAGAGTATACAGTACTCCAGTATCCCCTTGCGCATCTGCGCCTTGGTATTCTCCACATTGATGGCCATATCGCTACTTTCTTTCGGGAATAATCATCCACGCCACCAGATAGCAGATGACGGCAGGCACAAAGGGGGTAAAGAAGAGTAATGCGGCAATAACCCTCACCAGCGTGGGGTCGATGTTGAAGTACTCCGCCAATCCGCCACACACACCGCCAATCATGCGGCTGTTGCTGCGGTATAGTTTTTTGGGTTCGTTCATTATCTCCATGGTTTTACTCTGTTTTTTAGTTGTATATTAATAGTGTTGGGGTTCTACTTTTTGTTGAGAATGATGAGGGCTGCAATCACTCCGGGCACCCAGCCGGCCGCGGTGAGCAGCAGCACGATGAGTATCGAGCCACACCCCTTGTCGATAACCGCCAAGGGAGGGAAAAAGATGGACAAAAGTACTCGCCAGAAGCTCATGGTTGTTTGTTTTTTAATGGGTTACTATTGGTGGCTTTCGATGGGGAGCAGTATCCAGAGGATGATGTAAATCCACAGACTGAGGCCTCCGAAGAGCACCAACAGGAGGGTTACAATCCTTAGCAGAGTGGGGTCGATGTTGGTGAACTTCGCTATGCCGCCGCACACGCCGCCGATCACCTTGTCGCCGTGGCTGCGCATCAGGCGCTTTACGCCCTCCTCCTTGCTGCTGCCGCTCTGGGGCTGGCGCAACTCGCCGAACTCCTCGGGGCGACCGATGGTCTCCTGCACTCGGCGCACATGGTAAATCTCCACCACACCCTCGGGGTTGCCCAGCCAATTGCTCAGCAGGTCGGCAATCCTCATCTCGAGGTCGCCCATAGTCTCCGAGGCGCTCACCTCATCGTCGAGCCTCGAGCGGATGTCGTCGAGGTAGATTTCCAGTGCGCGGTAGGCATCCTCCTCAATCGAGAACGCCGTCGAACCAATTTTTACACTTAATTTTCTGTTCACTTTGCTGTAGAGTTTGATTGTTTTTGTACTACAAAGATATAAAATAATTTCAGTACCTTGCAATACATGGTACTATATTTTTTCAAATATTTTTTGCGCGGTTTTGTGGGGAGGTGGTGTAAATGGCTGGTGCATAGGTGGTTGTGGGTAGGGGTCGGAACGGAGCCGGAGTGGCACTTTTGTGCCGGCAACTCTTGATGATGATGTGCCTCGACTTTTAAATTAAAAAAACGGGCCCCCTGTGAGAAGCCCGCTTGGTTAGCTATTTCGCTGTTTGGAAAAGGTCTATTTCGCCGTTTTCGACCTTGCGATAGAGGTCTGCGAGGGTGGCGATGACGGGGGAGATGAGCGAGGTGACATCCTCAATGGCCCCCTCCTTGCTGCTGTCGCCCTTCAGGCGGTAGAGCATTGTGGCGTAGAGCGCGCGGAAGCAGAGCTCAATGTCGCCGATGCCATCCCTTGCGATGACTATGCGCAGGCGTGGGAGCTCCTCCTTGAGCGGCCCCCACAGGGTGCGGTAGTGCTCACCCACGGGGAGCGAGAGGAGTTGCAAGTGGAGGTTCTCCACATCGCCCACCAAGTGGAGAGTGTGCGAGAGGTGTCCTTGCTGCTCTTTGCCCTCCTCCTTGAGCAGTCCCACGAGGCTCATATACCACATGAAGAGCTGTTGTTTCTGCTGTTCGTCGAGGTTGGTGTTGGGCTCCACGAGGGTGTTGTAGATAGCCTCGGGGCCAAAACCCAGAGCCCTCAGCAGGTCTTCGAGCTGCCAAAGGTAGAGGATATATTCGGCGATGTTTTCGCGCCTTTTCTGCTGTGCTATATACATAGTGGTGTGGTCTCTTACAGCGGCGGGGTGTAACCGTGGTCACACCCCGCCATGTTGGATTATCCTAAATGGGTGAAATTACTCGGTGGGGATGTTTTTGTTCACATTTTTGCTGCCCACGAGTGCGTAGTAGAGCAGGTAAACGAGGCCCACAACGATTACCCAGTAGCTTGCCAAGTAGCTGCCCGAGAAGTCAACGATGGCGTTCTGGAGCAGGGGGAGGATACCACCACCGCATACCAATGCCATGAAGATACCCGAAGCCTTCTCGGTGTACTTTCCGAGGCCCTCAACAGCGAGGTTGAAGATGCCGCCCCACATCACCGAGGTGCACAAGCCGCAGAGAACCAGCAGAGCAGCGTTCACGGGAACCTCTGCCAGACCGAAGCCCGAAGTGCCCTTGAATACGGGGAGGTTCACGGAGTTTGCGGGGTTGAGGAAGATGGCGCAGGCTACGAGTACGAGGCCCACAAGCGACACGGTGGTAAGCATGCTCTTGGCCGAAACTTTGCTGCCGATGGAGGCGCCCACAAGGCGGCCAACGAGCATCAACAACCAATAGGTTGCAGTCACGGTACCGGCGATAGCCTCGGCGCCGCTCTCAACATTCAGGCCGCCGTTTTGGAGCCATTTCTGGAGCACATTGGGAATACCAACCTCAATACCTACATAGATGAAGATGGCAATGGCGCCCAGCACAAAGTGGCGGAACGACATGGGGCCATACTGCGATTTCTCCTTCTCCACAGCTGCAGGAGCGTTCTCGGGGATATTGGTGAGGCTGATAACAACAAATGCGAGTGCGAAGATGCCCAGAGCGATGAACATCAGGGGAAATACCTGACTGATGCGTGCATCGACGATGCTGGGAACGAAGACACCGGTGAGGAAGATAACGGCGGTACCCATCAACGAGTTGAACGAGCCACCAATCTGGATCAGCTGGTTACCCTTGTTACCACCACCGCCGAGCTTATTCAGCATAGGGTTAACCACGATGTTGAGCATACACATCGAGAAACCTGCAACGAATGCGCCGAGGAGGTAGATGCCGAAGCTCTCTGCAACGCCCGAGAGGGTCTGGATGCCAACGCCCACAAAACCAACAACTACGGCTGCCAAAGCAGTCTTCTTGTAGCCATACTTCTGGAGCATGTTACCAGCAGGAATACCCATGCAAGCGTATGCAATAAAGTTGGCAAACACGCCGAGTGTACCCATCCAGTTGGGTACGCTAAACTGGTTTTTGAGCACATCACCCATGGGGGATGCAAGGTTGGTAACGAACGAAATCATACCAAACAACAGAATCATCACCAAGATGGGGAGTGCGTAATTTTGCTTTTTCTGACTCATAATGATTTTGAATTTTTATGTAAAACTTGTTGTAAATTCCTCAAAAGTCCTCACAAGATAGGGATTTTTCGTTAGAATAGCGACCCCTCTGCGGGATTTTTTGTGTAGCCAAGGTGGGAGTAGGCCAATTCGGTGGCCTCCCTGCCGCGTGGTGTGCGCTTCAGGAAACCCTCTTTTATGAGGAATGGTTCGTAGACCTCCTCGATGGTGCCTGCCTCCTCGCTCACGCTTGTGGCAATGGTGTTCACACCCACGGGGCCTCCGCCAAACTTCTCGATAATCGTGCGCAAAATCTTGTTGTCCATCTCGTCAAGACCCCTCGAGTCGATGTTGAGAGCCTCGAGAGCACGGCGGGTGATGGCCAGATTGATGGAGCCGTTGCCCTCCACCATCGCAAAGTCCCTCACACGGCGCAGTAGCGAGTTGGCAATACGGGGGGTGCCACGGCTGCGCAGGGCCACCTCGTGGGCAGCCTTGTCGTCGATGGCTATACCCAAAATCCCTGCCGAACGCTTTACAATGTCGCTCAAAACTCCGGTGTCGTAGTACTCCAAGTGGCAGGTGATGCCAAAGCGGGCTCTCAGGGGTGAGGTGAGAAGGCCGCTACGAGTGGTGGCGCCAATCAGGGTGAAGGGGGCCAACTCAATCTGGATGGAGCGGGCCGAGGGGCCCTTGTCGAGCACAATGTCTATCTTGTAGTCCTCCATTGCCGAGTAGAGGTACTCCTCCACGATGGGGCTCAGGCGATGAATCTCGTCAATGAAGAGCACATCGCCCTCCGAGAGGTTTGTAAGAAGGCCTGCCAAGTCGCCCGGCTTGTCGAGTACGGGGCCGCTCGTAACCTTCAGCGACGACCCCATCTCGTTGGCCACAATGCCGGCAAGGGTTGTTTTGCCCAATCCCGGAGGGCCATGGAAGAGCACATGGTCGAGCGACTCGCCCCTCATGAGGGCGGCCTTGATGAATATGCGGAGGTTGTCGACAATCTTCTGTTGCCCGTGGAAGTTGTCGAGCTCCTGTGGGCGGATGCGACTCTCGAAGTCGGCATCGCTCTCTATATTCCGAATAGTCGATGTAGCCATTTTTTATTTTGTGTAGGTTTTTGTGATTCTTGTTTCTGCGAGGCCTCAAACTTGGCCCTCACAATTTCGCCCATACTCTTGTCGGTGATTTTGCTCTCCAACCACGATAGCAGGTCTATATAATAGAAGGTGCGTCGCTCGTAGGGGTGGTTCTCGTAGGGTTTGAGTCTCTCGTGGAGGATTTTCAGCTCCCTTTTGAGGTCGAGGGCGTTGATGTTGCCAAAGCTCTTGAAGAACGAGAGCAACTCATCTTTCATCTCGGTCATATCCTTCATCTTCACAATGAATGAGTAGACCGAGCGAATCTGGTAGTCGATGTTGAAGTCGAGCCCTGCGTCATACATGGCCATCAGGTTCAGCATACGGGCGTAGCACTGCAAGTCGCGACGGATGTTGTGGTCCTTCACCGAGATGATGTACGACAGATACTCGATACACTTGGTGTAGTTGCCGTCGCCGAAGTAGAGCGAGGCCACCTTGAAGTAGATGGGCATCTTCTCATGGAGCGTCAGGCGGTTGTCGTACCTCTTCAGGTAGGAGTCGATGTTCTTTGCAATCCACAGGCCATCTTTGTAGGTGCCGGACATGAGGCACTTGTTGAGCTGTCCGGTGAAGAGAATGCCCTGCGAAATCATCGCTGCGTTGTCGTTGAGTTGGCCGATGGTGTGGCTCTCCTTCTCGAACTCCTCGAGGGTGCGCACAAATGCGGAGTACTTGTGCATCAGGAACATACCGTCGAGCACCTGTGAGTAGCCGCGCATATAACTATCGTACATCAGCTCCTTCATCTCGGGGTGGGAGTTGAAGTGGGCCACCCACTTGAGCGCATAGCGATAGGAGAGGGCTGTCTTGTGGCAAATGTAGTTGTACCACGCCTTGGCTTGGTAGTAGTAGAACCTCTCGGTGAAGTTCATCTCCTTGCCCTCGAAGGTGTCGATGCGGGGCTTGAAGTAGTTGTTCAGGCGGTCGAGGTCCTTCTGCGAGCGTGCAAAGCCGAGGTTTTGGTGGAGTGCATAGCACTGTACGGCAAGTCGTGAGAGGGCTGCAATGTTGGTCAGGTGAACGGAGATGATGTCGGCTGCCTTGGAGGTTTCGTCGGCCGCAAGGGTCATCTCGCTCGAGTAGCTGAGCACCTTGAGCTGCCTTTTGAGCTCCACGATGTCGAGAATTGCGGGCAACAGCTCGAGCTCCTTGGCCCTGCGCTCCACCTTGTCGAGCATCTTCTGAGCTTCGGAGTAGAGTCCTTTGTCGAAGAGGATTTTCACGAAGTCAATCTGTTCGCGAATCTGGAGCAGCTGGGAGTGCTGCACGCCGAGCATGCGGAGCGATATGAGAATCTGTTTGTAGAGGTGTGCCTTGAGATTGGGTAGCTGCTGCTTGGTGATGGAGGGGCAGAGGGCGAGGATTTTGGCTTCGTCGTATTGCTCGAGGGTGTCGAGGGTGTCGAAGAGCTGCATGAATTTTGCATCTTCGTTGCACCCGAGCCTTGTCGAATAGAGCTTAAAGTTGCGCTTCTCGGCCTTGCTCATCAACTTCACGAGGTCGAAAACGCCCTCCCTGCGTTCACCTTTTTTGCCTATGGAGTTCTTAACCATTCAATTAACCGTTTTCTGCGAAAAATGCTACGCCGCCCGCTTGTCCCTAACCACCTCTGTAGCCCCCTGCAAACCAGCAGGAAAACCACTTTTGGTAGGCAGATTGCTCCGATGTCCAAAGGGCGACTAATGCAACCACAAAGGTATAAATTTTTGCCAAACTCTCTCACAACCTCGCCATTTTTTCGCCCTACAAAGATGTTTTTCTCCCCCGAATTGTTATCTTTGTTGTGATGTTTAACCCCCAATTAACTTTTTGCCTGATATGAACATTCTCGAAATCGTGGCTCTTCTCCTCTCCGTGGTGGGTGTTGTGGGGTGTGTTGTCCCCATCCTCCCCGGTGTCCCCATCTGCTATGTCGGCATCCTCCTGTGCCAATGGGTGGAGCCTATTTTCTCCACTGAGCAGCTTGTGCTGTGGGGAGTGGCGGCTGTGGGCGTTACCCTGCTCGACAACTTCCTGCCCGCCGTGATGACCAAAAAGTTCGGTGGCTCCAAGGCGGCCACCCGAGGGTCGCTCGTGGGTATCGTCGTGGGCCTCTTTGCCGGCCCCGTGGGCATCATCCTCGGCCCCTTCTTCGGAGCGCTCATTGGTGAGCTCACCCACGATGGTAGCAATAGTGCTCGAGCCTTCAAGGTGGCTTTCGGCTCCTTTGCGGCCTTCATCTGTGGCACGGGTGTGAAGCTTGTGGTGGCCATCTACCTCACCGCCAAAATCTTCGGCGTGTTGTTTTAGCTCACCGTAGGGCATGAAAATAATCGGGAGGCCAACCTTTGGCCTCCCGATTTTCGTATCGTTCGTTCTACTTTATTCGCTTGAAGATGAGGTATGTGCCTCCCGCCAAGGCTACGATGAGCGCCATGGCCACCAGCCAACCGTGTTCCCAGTTGAGGAAGGGCATTTGCTTGAAGTTCATACCGTAGATACTCGCCACCAAGGTTGCGGGGAGGAAGACCACCGAGGCCAACGCCAAAATCTTCGACGAGTTGTTCTGCTCGATGGTAATCAGACCCAGCGCCGTGTCCTGCAAGTAGTCCAAACGCTCGAAACTGAAGTCGGCGTGGGAGATGAGCGAATTGACATCCCTCATCATGAGTTGCAGGCGGGGGTAGATATCGTTGGGGAAGCGCTCGCTTCGCTGAATACCCGAGAGGATTCGCTGGCGGTCGAAGATGTTCTCCCTAATCAACATGGTCTGCTCCTGCAAACTGTTGATGCGGGTGATATCTCGCTTGTCGACCTCGCCGTCCACCGAAATCTCCTTGCTGAGGGCGGCAATCTGCTTGGCCACATTCTCCACCAAGTCGGCGTCGGCGTCGATTCTCACCTCCAAGATGGAGATGAGCAGGTGGTAGCCCGTGTTGTAGGCTCGGGCATTCATCTGGAGCCTCTTGGCAGCCTCGTTGAAGGTGCGGAACTCGGCATTGCGTGTGGTGATGAGCACACCCTCGCTCACGATGAACGACACGGGCTCCACAGTGAAGAGTCCGTCGGGCTGGGGCACAAAGAAGTTGGTGTTGGAGAATATCGCATTCTCGGTCTCAGAGTACTTTGAAGTCGACTCAATCTCCTCTATCTGTTGGCGGGTGAGCAGGTTGAGTTCCATGAAATTCTCAACCGCCTTGCGCTCCTGAATAGTGGGCGAGAGGAGGTCAATCCAGAGAATATCGTCGTAGCCGAGTTCATCAAAGAGCTTGATGTCGGCTTCGCGAACGATTTTGTTGTACTGTTTGAGGTAAATTGTAATCATTAATAAGGGGCTGTTCGGATTTAGAGGTGTGCGTGTTTTCCTTAAATTGTCCGAATGGACAGCCGTCAGCCGAGTGTCTTACACCCCCTGCGGCTCCTTATTTCAGTCAGCCCGGGTTGGCGTGGGAGGTCGCTTTTTTCAGCTTTTTCCAGAAGCCCTCCAATGCCGTATGTTTTTTAGCGTCAAACAGATAGTCGACAGTAGTCGTGAGATATTCGTAGTCTTCGATTCGGGGACATTCGGCCTGCGAGAGGAGCGACTCGTAGATGCGCTCCACACCGAGTGTGAGGGCTCTTTCAATGTTGTCGAGCACCTCGAGGTCGGTCTCCTCGCGGGCCACCAATAAACCATACACGGGGGCGTCGGGTGCCACATTCCACTCCTCGGCGAGGCTCACCGAGCCCTCCTTGGCGGCGGGTGCCACACAGAAGTCGGTGACAATCTTGACGCCGACAAGCGAGCACACCAAATCCGAGGGGAGCAGTGCCACATCAACACTACCCTCTCTCAGGGCGTCTGCAATCTCATTGTGGGGAAGAAGTACGACTTCGGCGGCCAACTCTTTAGCCGAGCGCAAGCCATAGACCAATGGCACTGCGCTGAGTGTCGCAGGGGCTGCAATTTTTACTGACAGGGACATCATCCATCTCCTTTTTTGCCATTAGTTCAACAATGTGCCCCCCCTCGTGCGGCGCTCCACATTCGCGACACATGTCGCTGCGGTGAGCCCTCGAAGGGTTGCGGTTTATGGGTGGTCGTAAGGCCATTTTTCACCTATACGAGCCTACAAAAGTACGAAGAAAATTGAAAATTCAAAACCCTCGAGCGGTTTTAAAACTATTTATTTTGCCATTTTGGGCTGTTTGTGACTCTTTTTTCCTCTGATTCTCGCCACATTATAAACCCCAGTCGCCTGCAGGAACGCCAAAAACAGCCCTTCGGAAGCGGGCGACACAAAATAATTCTTCTATATGAAATATAGAAATCCAAAACAAATTGCTATATTTGCCCCAAATAGACAAATCCAAAACCAAACTAATATGAAAAAACTTACAATTATCACACTTTTTGCATCGCTTATGGCTATGGCTGTTTCGTGCTCGTCGGACAAGAGTGCCGACAATTTCCAGTGGCAAATCGACTCGTTTGACGACATTAAGGTGCTCCGTTACAAGGTGCACGGCTTTGAGGAGCTCCCCCTCCAGCAGAAGGAGCTCGTCTACTACCTCAATCAGGCAGCTCTGTGGGGTAGGGACATCATGTTTGACCAGAACTTTAAGTACAACCTTGCAATTCGTCGCACCCTTGAGGCTATCTACACCTCCTACAATGGCGACAAGCAGTGCGAGGAGTGGAAGAACTTCGAGAAATACCTCAAAAAAGTGTGGTTTGCCAACGGCATCCACCACCACTACGGCAACGATAAGTTCGCCCCCGAGTTCACTGAGGCCTACTTTGCAACTCTCGTGGAGGGTAGCAATGCCGACCTCTTCCCCGTGGAGCCCTTCGGCAGCAAGGAGCTCCTCCTGTCGACCATCACCCCCATCATCTTCAACCCCATGCTCTTCCCCTCGAAGCTCGTGCAGGCAGGTGTTGACGATGTGCTGAAGGCTTCGTCGATGAACTACTATGAGGGTCTCACCCAGCCCGAGGCCGAGGCGTTCTATGCCGGCATGGCTGCCAAGAACGACCCCCGCCCCATCTCCTACGGTCTGAACAGCAAACTCGTGAAGAAGGGGGGTAAAATTTATGAGCAGACCTATAAGGTGGGTGGTATGTACTCCGCAGCTCTGGAGCAGATTTGCTTCTGGCTGGAGAAGGCTGCCGGCGTAGCCGAGGAGCCTCAAAAATCTACCATCCTCAAACTCGTTGAGTACTACAAGACCGGTAATCTCCGCCTTTTCGACGAGTTCAACATCGCTTGGACCAAGGATACCGAAAGCCATGTTGACTTTGTGAACGGCTTCACCGAGGACTATGGCGATCCTCTGGGCCGTAAGGGTGCTTGGGAGAGCATCGTGAACTTCAAGAGCCTCGAGGCTTCGCGCCGCACCGAGCTCATCAGCGACAATGCACAGTGGTTCGAGGACCACTCGCCCATCAACCCCGCATTCCGCAAATCGGAGGTGAAGGGTGTGTCGGCCAAGGTTATCACCGCCGCAACCCTCGCAGGTGACGCCTACCCCGCAACCCCCATCGGTATCAACCTCCCCAATGCCGACTGGATTCGCAAAGAGCACGGCTCCAAATCGGTGACTATCGACAACATTACTGAGGCCTACGCCGAGAGCGGCAAGGGTAGCGGTTTCGACGAGGAGTTTGTTCTCCGCAAGGAGGATCGCGAGCGCATCAAGGAGTATGGCTCGATTGGCGACAATCTCCACACCGACATCCACGAGTGCTTGGGCCACGGTTCGGGCCAACTGGCACCCGGCGTGAAGGGTGGCGAGCTTGGCAAGTACAGCTCGGCTCTGGAGGAGGCCCGTGCCGACCTCTTCGGCCTCTACTACCTCGGCGACCAGAAACTTGTGGAGCTTGGCCTTGTTCCCTCGTTTGAGGTGGCTAAAGCTCAGTATGCCGAGTATATCATGAACGGTATGATGACCCAGTTCTCGCGCATCGAGCTCGGCAAGGATGTGGTGGAGAGCCACATGCAGAACCGCAAACTCATCGCTGAGTGGTGCTATGAGCAGGGCAAGGAGGAGAATGTCATCGAGTGGATTGTGAAGGATGGCAAGCGCTATGTTGTTGTAAACGACTTCGAGCGCCTGCGCGAGCTCTTTGGCGAGATGCTCTATGAGGTGCAGCGTATCAAATCGGAGGGCGACTTCGAGGCCGGCAAGGCTCTGGTTGAGAAGTATGCCGTGAAGATTGATCCCGAGCTCCACAAGGAGGTTCTCGAGCGCTACGCAACCCTCGGCATCAAACCCTACTCGGGATTCATCAACCCCATCTATACCCTCGTTGAGGAGGATGGCAAAGTTGTGGATGTGAAGGTTGAGTACCCCGACAACTATGTTGAGCAGATGCTCTACTACTCGGCTAACTACTCCAACCTCCCCACCATCAACTAATCCCGTGGGAGGACAAATCACACTGAAAGCAAAACTGAATTAGCAAAAAAATCGTATCGAAACCAGAAATATGAGAGGAATAAAAATAGGAGGCCGTTTTGTGCGCTGGGAGATTCCCACCATCATCATCTCTTTCATCATCATAGTTGTCGTGTGCTGTGCAAAGTGCTCGTCGAGTAGGGGGAGAGGTGGAGCAAGCGAACTCACCAAGGAGCCCGAGGTGGAGCTGCTCTATGGTTTCGATGTGAGCAAATATGAGGTTATCCGCGGCGAGGTGGAGGAGGGGCAGACCCTCTCCCACCTCCTCGACGACTACACCTCGCAGGTCAATATCAACCGCATCTACAAGGAGTCTAAGCCCACCTATAACTTCGCCAAGATGAAGGTGGGTGAGGATTGGACCATCTTTGCCACCAGCGACTCGCTGGGCTTCCACCTGCGCCACTTCGTCTATGAGTTCTCCAAGCGCGACCTGCTCTTCGTGAGCCTCGAGGGCGACAGCCTCGCAATCCACAGCGAGAAGAAGGAGGTGACCACCGTGCGCCGCAAGGCTACGGCCACCATCCAGAGCTCCCTGTGGAACAGTCTTGTGGAGGCCAATGTTCCCGGTGCGCTGGCCATCGAGATGGAGGATATGTATGGTTGGAGCGTCGATTTCTTTGCCCTGCACGAGGGCGACACCTTCTCGGTGGTTTTTGACGAGGAGTTTATCGACGGCAAGAGTGTGGGTGTGGGCACCGTGTGGGGCTCGCGCTTTACCCATGCGGGCAAGGACTATTGGGCTATCCCCTTTGACCAAGGTGGTAAGCTGAGCTATTGGGACGAGAAGGGCGCAAGCATGCGCAAGCAGTTCCTCAAAGCCCCCCTCAAGTTCACCCGCATCAGCTCCAAGTTCTCGCCCAACCGACTCCACCCCGTGCTGAAAATTCGCCGCCCCCACCTCGGTGTGGACTATGCAGCGCCCAAGGGTACCCCCGTGGTGGCGATTGCCGATGGCACCGTCACCGCCAAGTATTGGGACTCGAAGGGTGGCGGCAATGTGCTGAAGATTAAACATGCCAATGGCTACTCGAGTGCCTACCTCCACTTGAGTCGCTATGCGAAGGGTATCAATGTGGGCACCCGAGTGTCGCAGGGTCAGACCATCTGCTATGTGGGAAGCACGGGTGTCTCCACCGGCCCCCATCTCGACTTTAGGGTCTACAAGAATGGCAAGGCTATCGACCCCCTGAAGATACCTTCCAACCCCGTGGAGCCCATCAAGGAGGCCAACCGCAAGGCGTTTGAGGATATTCGCGACAGGGTGATGGCCGAGCTGGAGGGCGAGATTGACCCCTCGGAGATAGTTACGAGCTACGATTTGTACCCCTCGACACGCCCCGTGGTGGTGCTGACTGCTGCCGACTCGGTGCGTATGAGGGTTGAGAGCGGAGGGCTTTATAAGGCTCTTGGTTCCATAAAATAGTAACATAAGGCGACATTTCACGAAAAGTAGTTGCGAAGAAAATTGCAAAAAAGAGAAGGGAAGTGATGGAAGAAAAGAGGATAGGAGTGGTGATTGTGGCGGGTGGCAGCGGCAGCCGTATGGGTGCCGATGTGCCCAAGCAGTTTCTGCGCTTGGGGGGTGAGTATATCCTCGTGCGCACGCTCCGCAGGTTTCTTCCCGTGGCCAAGGAGGTCGTTGTGGTGCTTCCCGAGAGCCAGCAGGAGCGCTGGAGGGAGATATGCAGGGAGTGTGGACTGGAGGGTACGCACCGCACAGCGGTGGGAGGTGCCACGAGGTTCCACTCTGTGAGGGCCGGCGTGGCAGCATTGGGGGAGTGTGACCTCATAGCTGTGCACGATGGCGTGAGGCCCATGGTGTCGAGGGCTATGATTGAGAGGGGTGTGGCGTGTGCTACGCAGAGTGGGGCGGCGGTGCCTGTTGTGGTGGCTGTCGATTCGTTCAGGATGGTGCAGGAGGGCGAGCTGAAGGTTGTGGACCGCAGCCTGCTGAGAGCTATCCAGACGCCCCAAATATTCGACGCCCGCCTGTTGCGTAGGGCTTATGAGTGTGAGCCCGACGAGAGATTTACGGATGATGCCACAGTTGTTGAGGGGCTGGGGGTGAAGGTCGCCTTCTATGAGGGTGAGCGCACCAACCTGAAGATTACCACCCCCGACGACCTGATTATTGCGGAGGCCCTTGTGGCGAGTGGCCTATGAGGGTGACCTTCCGATATGGCGGTTTGGATGGCCGCGTGTGGTGGATTTCGCTTGTGACCCTGCTTGTGATGGGTGGGGTGTGCTGGTGGCTGTTTGCCACGGCTGATGGCGCCTACTACCTTGCGGTGTGGGTGACGATGATATTGGTGGCCCTTGTGGCCCTCGCGCTACTCTCGGTGCCAAGGAGCATAATCCTCGGCGAGGGGGTGGTGGAGCTCCGCTGCTTGGTGGAGACAACCTATCTGCCTCTGGAGAGCATCGAGGAGGTGGCGGTTGTGGAGGGCGGATTGAGCGGGAGGTTCCCGCTGGTGGGCTGCTATGGCTTCTGGGGCTACTATGGATTGTGGCTCAATGTGAGGAGCCTGCGTGTGGAGAGAGTGTATGCCACGCGCCGAAGCGGGTGTGTAGCCCTCAAGGCGGGTGGACGAAGATATGTTGTGAGCTGTGTGGCTCCCGAGATGCTCTGCGAGATGATTGCAAGAGGGGCGGAGGAGCAGCGTGGCCCACAGGCTAAAGCGTGATTAATTTTCCTCGAGGGAGGAGATTTGTTATGGGAGTACTAAAAAGTATAGCAGCAGAACTTTATGGTGTGGGTGTGACCATCCGCAACTGGTTCTATGACGCCAAGATTGCCAAGAGTCGCCATTTCGATATACCCATCGTGTGTGTCGGTAACATTGCTGTGGGAGGTACGGGCAAGACCCCCACTGTGGAGTTTCTGCTCGGCAGGTTGCAGGGGGAGTATCGCATTGCGGTGCTCTCGCGTGGCTACCGTCGCAGGTCGAAGGGTTACATCGAGGTGGAGCTGGGCGACTCGTTCCTGCGCGTGGGCGACGAGCCCAAGCAGATTAAGCGCAAGTTCCCCGAAGTGGTTGTTGTGGTGTGCGAGAACCGTGTGGAGGGTGTGGAGCGCATCATGAAGGAGCACCCCGAGGTAAACCTTATAGTAATGGACGACGGCTTTCAGCACCGCCGCCTCACCCCCACGGTGAATGTTATCCTCTCGGACTACTCGCACCCCCCCTATCAGAATAAGATGCTCCCTGCCGGAACGCTCAGGGATAACCCCTCGCAGCTCTATAGGGCAGATTTTTTGCTCATCACCAAGACCCCCAAGGGTATGTCGCCCATTGAGCGCAATATTGCACAAAAGGAGTTGCGCCCCCAGCCCTATCAATCCATCTTCTTCACAGATGTGAGGCAGTGTGAGCCGAAACCCATCTTCTCGGATGTGGCAGCGGACAGAATTCCTGCGGGTGCTAAGGTGGTGGCTCTGGCGGGCATTGCCCACCCCGAGGTCTTCTTCGAGTCGCTCGAAAAGAGGTATAGTGTTGTGGAGAGGGTTGCCTATGGCGACCACCACATTTACAAGGTGAAGGAGATTAGATCCCTCAAGGAGATGGTCGAGCGCCATGGTGAGGGTGTGGTGGTGGTTACCACCGA
Source organism: Tidjanibacter sp. (assembly GCA_017628305.1). GTDB lineage: Bacteria > Bacteroidota > Bacteroidia > Bacteroidales > Rikenellaceae > Tidjanibacter. The sequence continues at coordinate 4,928 of JAGBZI010000009.1, read as the reverse complement.
GAAGGATGGGGTGAAACTCACCTCGCGTAAACATATCCCCGAGGCGTTGCAGAGGGCACTCTATGTGCTCCCCATCGAAATCAACTTCCGCGATGGCGATTCGGCACTCTTTGTGGAGAAACTTCAAAATGAACTTAAAAACAAAAAATCATGATAAAGACAATCAAACAGAGTGCCGACTATATCGCAGAGCGTACGGCAGGTTTCACCCCCGAGGTGGGTATTATTCTTGGAACAGGCTTGGGCGGCCTTGTGAACCACATCGAGATTGCCCACTCGTTGCCCTACAACGAGATTCCCAACTTTCCCGTGTCGACCGTGGAGGGCCACGCCGGAAGGTTGATTTTTGGCCAGCTGGGTGGCAAGAGGGTTGTGGCTATGCAGGGCAGGTTCCACTACTATGAGGGCTATGCCCCCGAGCAGGTGGTCTTCCCCGTGAGGGTTATGAAGATGCTGGGCATCCAACATCTTTTCGTGTCGAATGCCAGCGGCGGCATCAACTCGTCGTTCCGCGTGGGCGACCTGATGGTTATCACCGACCACATTAACCTCATCCCCAATGTGTTGATTGGCACCAATTGCCCCGAGTTGGGCCCCCGTTTCCCCGATATGAGCGAGCCTTATAGCAAGGCACTCGACGCTCTGGCAACCGAGGTGGCTGCCGAGAAGGGCATAAAACTTCAGTATGGTTGCTATGTGGGCACCACTGGCCCCACCTTCGAGACCCCTAAGGAGTATGGCTACTTCAAGGCCATTGGTGGAGATGCAGCCGGCATGTCTACCACTCCCGAGGTGATTGCCGCACGCCACATGGGGCTCCCCGTGTTCGGCATCAGCATTATCACCAATGCCGCATTCAGTGGTCAGAAATCGACCCACGAAGAGGTGCAGCAGGAGGGTGCAAAGGCCGAGAAGAGAATGACAACCCTCATCGTCGGCATGCTCGAAAGACTTTAGTGAGGCGCAACTTAATAAATTGATTGAACGATGATTAACAATATAAAGACAGCTGCGCAGTATGTCGCAGAACGCACAGGCTTCACCCCCGAGGTGGGCATCATCTTAGGCACAGGTCTGGGCGGACTTGTGGAGAAAATCGAGATTGAGCACTCCATCCCCTATGCGGAGATTCCACACTTCCCAGTGTCGACCGTCGAGGGACACAGCGGACGACTCATCATGGGTGTGCTGGGTGGCAAAAAGGTTGTGGCCATGCAGGGTAGGTTCCACTACTATGAGGGCTACACCGCACAGCAGGTGGTATTCCCCGTGAGGGTGATGAAGTTCTTGGGCATCAAGACCCTGTTTGTGTCGAACGCCGCCGGCTCCATGAACTCCACCTTCCGTGTGGGCGATGTGATGGTCATCAACGACCACATTAACCTCATCCCCAACCCCCTCATCGGTCGCAATATCGACGAACTTGGCCCTCGCTTCCCCGCCATGAACGATGCTTACAATCCCGAGCTTATCGAGCGCGCAACGGCCATCGCCGAGAGGGAGGGTATCAAGCTCCAGTATGGCTGCTATGTGGCTCTCACAGGCCCCACCTTCGAGACCCCCAAGGAGTATATGTGGGTGAAGCTGATTGGTGGCGACGCTGTGGGTATGTCCACCGCACCCGAGGTTATCGCCGCAAGGCACATGGATATCCCTGTGTTTGGCGTGTCGATTATCACCGACACCATGGAGAATACCTCCATCTCCCACGAGGAGGTGCAGGAGAATGGTAAGCTGGCAGAGAAGAGCATGACCAAACTCTTCACCGAACTGCTCAAAACACTGTAAACCGCAAATATGCAACAAATTAAATAACCGTAGAAAAAGATGATTAACAAAGTTATATTGGTGGGCAATGTGGGAATGGATCCCGAGGTTCGTGCCCTCGAGAGCGGTGTGAAGACCGCGCGTGTAAGGCTCGCAACCTCCGAGCGATTCTACAACCGCGACACCAAGGAGGCCACCGAGCACACCGAGTGGCACACACTGATTATGTGGCGCAACTTGGCCGAGACCGTGGACCGCTTCGTACGCAAGGGGTCGCAAATCTATGTTGAGGGTCGCCTTCGTACCCGCGAGTGGACCGACCAGACGGGCAACAAGCGTTACTCCACAGAGATTCAGGTGGACGACATGAAGCTCTTGGGCCGTCGCGAAGGTGCCGCTGCTCCCATGCAGGGCGAGGCCCCTATGCAGGGTGCCCCCGCCCCCTCGCAGAGCTACGCTGCTCCCGCACAAAGCTATGGCGCAGCTCAGACCTACAACCCTGCACCCTCGGCGCCCGCAGTAGCTGCCATTCAGCCCGCAATGGAGGATAGCCTCGACGACCTCCCATTCTAAAAACAACACAGAGAGTAACTAACCCCAAAAGATTGCTATGGATTACAACAAACTACACAAGGCCCATCCGTGGCACGGCATAGACCCCGGTAATCCCGAGGAGATTCGTGCATTTATAGAGATTGTTCCCACAGACACCGTGAAGTATGAGGTGGACAAAATCACGGGTTATCTCTCGTTGGACCGCCCCCAGAAGTTCTCCAACATTGTCCCCTCACTCTATGGCTTCATCCCCCGCACCTACTGTGGTGAGCGTATGGCCGAGTTGAGCAACAAGGCTCTTGCAAGGTTCGATGTGGAGGGCGATGGCGATCCTCTGGATATCTGTGTGCTCACAGAGAAGGATGTTACCCACGGCGACATCATCGTGCGCACCCGCCCCATTGGAGGTATCCGACTGCTCGACCACAATCAGGCAGACGACAAGATTATCGCTGTGCTCAAGAACGACGCCATCTATGGCGATATGACAGACATCGAGCAGCTGCCCACACGCATTGTGAGACGACTGATTCACTATTTCACCACCTATAAGGACATTCCAGGGGAGAACACCCAGAGGATGAGGTTTGTGAGCATCTACGGTGCCGAGGTGGCTCGCGATGTCATTCGCCGTTCGATGGACGACTACGACCAGCTGGTGTCTCAGCAGCAGATGGGCGAGGAGTAGGGGATGTTGAGGGAAATTTCCACTCCTTCTTGCGCCCCAAAATCGCAGGCAGAAGGCCGAAAATGGAGAGATGACAATTATTTTCGCAATTTTTAGGGCAAAAAGTTTTGAAATAAAAAATTATTGTTATCTTTGCAGTCCGAAAGCGGACAGTAATTCCCCAGTGCAGCTTTCGGAATAGTTCGGGGTGTAGCTCAGCCCGGTTAGAGTACACGTCTGGGGGGCGTGGTGTCGCTAGTTCGAATCTAGTCACCCCGACTAAGAAAAAGCATTGATAATCAAACGATTGTCGATGCTTTTTTCTTTTTGTGCATTTCTCAAAATATGCACGGTTGACGCCACGGTTGACGCACAAAAGTCAACCAAGAAGTCAACCAAAAATTATGAGTACAACCGTTTCTGTTGTCTGCTACAAGTGGAAAAGACTTGCAAATGGAGAGTCGCCTTTGATGCTACGAGTAGCCAAAGATGGTAGGCGCACACTGAAAAGTCTGGGCATTTCCGTCAATCCAATCTATTGGGATTTCGACAAAAATGAGCCAAAGTCAAACTGTCCAAACAAAGAGCTAATCAACAAAATCATCTTAAAGACACGCTTGGAGTTTCAAGAGCGATTGTTGGAGAAGAGAGCCAACAAGGAGGAGTTCACGGCATCCACACTTGTCAATGAGGAAAAGGACTCTATCAAAGCTCAAACAGTGGAGGAGTTTTATCTAAACCTCATTGCCGAGTTGAAAGGGAAGGGGCAAATAGGCACGAGTTATGCCTACCAGAGTTCGTATCGTATGCTCAAAAATTTCAACCGAGGCAAGAGGCTCAATTTTACTTTTAGTCACATTGACGCAAACTTTTGTAGGAGGTTTGAGGAGTGGTTGCGGACAAAAGGAGATAAAGATACCACCATTAGTTATCAACTACGAACATTGAGGGCGGCATTTAATCGAGCGATTGATGCAAGGGTGGTAAGCAGGGATAAAAGTCCGTTTGCGGAATACAAGTTGAGCCACCTCAATACAAAGACAATGAAGCGTGCCCTATCCAAGAGAGATGTTTTGAGGATAGTCGGGACTGATTGTTCCAACAGCAAACCCATTAGGCAGTTGGCGCAAGATTTATTCGTGTTTTCTTATCTGTGTGGAGGAATCTCGTTTGTGGATATTGCCAATCTTACTCCGAGAAATATCGTCGACAATCGATTGGTGTACCAAAGGCAGAAAACTCACGGAGGAATCAATTTGCCACTCTCATCAGAAGCACAACAGCTCATCGCCAAATATGCTGATTACCAACAAGGGGCAGATTATTTGTTCCCAATCCTCCATTGTAAAAGGCATATCACTCCGATGCAAAAAACGAATCGTGTACGCAAAGTTTGTCATCAAGTCAACCAAGAGCTCCGTGCACTCGGGAAAGAACTCGGCATATCTGCGGATGTTACAACCTATGTTGCTCGCCACTCTTTTGCAACGGTTTTGAAGAAATCGGGGGTGAATATCGGAATCATCTCGCAAGCGTTAGGTCATCAAGACATCAAAACCACCCAAATCTATCTCGATAGTTTTGACAATGAGCAGATAGACGAGGCGATGAAACTCTTGGCATAGGGATAAAAAATAGGGGCAAGGTTGTTTAGACCCTGCCCCCTTTCTCAATTTGGCAAAAGATTTGGACAGATAATACCTCCTCTAACGGCTATGCCGCTTGGGGAGTTTGCTCGGGAGTTTGTTGTCCCTCTGCTTCGGGAGTTTGTTCGGGAACTTCGGAGTTACCCGTTTGTTGTTTTGTGGGCTGTTGGGTTGTTTGCCCAGAGGTCTGCTTTTGAGACTTCAGTTTCTCTTTTACCTCTGCAACGACACAGTCTTCTACCTCGGTGATGAATTTGTCCGTTGCATCTTCGGTAAAGCGTTCTTTGTAAAGT
>JAGBZI010000008.1 GCA_017628305.1 Tidjanibacter sp. | reverse complement strand
ATGCAGATTAACAAGCTGAAGGCTGTGGTGGCCATCTCGGAGAAGTACTACCCTCAGGTCTACAAAGGCATGAAGGTGGAGATTGTGGCCGAGGTCTACCCCGACAAGGTGTTTGAGGGCACCGTCAACATCGTCTACCCCGCCATCAACTCCGCCACCCACACCTTCAATGTTGAGATTGTGGTGCCCAATGGTCAGGAGATTCTGAGGCCCGGCATGTTTGCCCGCACGGAGTTCAACATGGGCAACCGCATGAGCCTCACCGTGCCCGATGTGGCTGTACAGAAACAGATGGGTGTGAACGACCGCTATGTCTATGTTGTGAAGGATGGCTTGGCCGAGCGCAGGGTTGTAACCCTCGGCCGTCAGGTGGGCGACCGCGTGGAGATTCTCTCGGGCGTAAGCGAGGGTGAGGAGATTGCCATCACCGCCCTCTCGCGCATCAAAAATGGCACCCGCGTGAAGATTGCCGAGTAGCCCCATCCCCAAAAGAGCAGCTACGATTACAAAAAACAGCAGAGTACAGAAGAACAAAAAACGATGAAAATATACGAAACCTCTGTCAAAAAGCCCATCTCAACGGCCCTCATCTTTGTGGCCGTGATAGTCTTTGGCCTCTATTCGCTCAAGAATCTGGCCATCGACCAGCTCCCCGAGATGGACCTCCCCTCGATTTCGGTCATCACCACCTACACGGGTGCCAACGCCGAGGATATCGAGAACAACATCACACGACGCATCGAGGACGGACTCAACACCGTGAGCAACCTCAAGGAGATTACCTCGCGCTCGAGCGATGGTGTATCGCTCGTATCGCTCGAATTTGAGTGGGGCACCAACCTCGACGAGGCCTCCAACGACATCCGCGACGCACTTGGCCGCCTGAACGACTACCTGCCCGAGGATGCCGAGGAGCCCATCCTCTTCCGCTTCAACTCGTCGCTTATGCCCATCATGGGCTTCTCCATCACCGCCGAGGAGAGCTACCCCGCTCTCAACAAAATCCTCGAGGAGCAGTTCGTAAACCGCCTGAGCCGCATCGACGGTGTGGGTTCGGTGAGCGTCATGGGTGCCCCTGTTAGGGAGATTCAGGTGAATGTAGACCCCGTGAAAATGGAGGCTTATGGCCTCTCTGTGGAGCAGATTGGCGGCATCATCGCACAGGAGAACATCAACACCTCGGGCGGTGTGCTCGACATCGGCAGCCACACCTACAACCTCAAGGCCGACAGCGAGTTCACCTCCTCCGACGACCTGAAAACCATCCTCATCAGCAACCTCAACGGACAGGAGATTTACCTCCGCGACATCGCCGAAATCAAGGATACTCTCGAGAAACAGACCCTCGATGAGCGTATGAATGGCAAGCTGGGTGTGAGGGTGATGATTCAGAAACAGTCGGGCGCCAACACCGTGCGCATCGTGGAGAAGGTGAAGAAGATGTTGCCCGACATCCAGAAAAACCTCCCCTCGGACATCACCATACACCTGCTCAGCGACTCCTCGAAAAACATCAAGGACTCCATCAGCACCCTTACAGACACCGTGATGTTCGCCTTCCTGTTTGTGATTTTGGTGGTACTCTTCTTCCTCGGCAGGTGGAGGGCAACGCTGATTATCTGCCTCACTATCCCCATCTCGCTCATCGTAGCCTTCATCTACCTCAACCTCACGGGCGGCACGCTGAACATCATCTCGCTCTCGTCGCTCTCGATTGCGATTGGTATGGTGGTGGACGACGCCATTGTGGTGCTCGAGAACATCACCACCCACATCGAGAAGGGCTCCAAACCCCGCGAGGCGGCTATCTATGGCACCAATGAGGTGTGGCTGTCGGTAATCGCCACCACCCTTGTGGTTGTGGCCGTATTCCTCCCCCTCACCATGGTGAAGGGCATGGCAGGTGTAATGTTCAAGCAGTTGGGCTGGATTGTGTCGCTGGTGGTATCCACCTCCACTGTGGCAGCCATCACCCTCACCCCCATGCTCTCGGCACTGATGCTCCGCATCGAGAACAACCAGCACACCTACAAGGGTATCAGCGCCATCTATCGCCCCATCGACAAGTTCCTCGGCTGGCTCGACAAAGCCTATGACAAGGTACTCAAGTGGGCACTCAGCCACAAGAAACTCATCTTCTTTGCCCCCATGGCCCTTCTGGCGGTAGGCGTGTGGCTCTTTGCGACCAAGATTCCCACCGAGTTTATGCCCAGCAGCGACGGCGACCACATGAGCGCCACCGTAACACTCGACCAAAACCTCAGCGTAGAGTATACCTCGGCCATAGCACGCCGCATCGACTCGATTGTCTATGCCAAATATCCCGAGGTTATGCTGCTCTCCACAAGTGCCGGCTCGTCGAGCTCGTCGAATGTGTTTGCAGCAATGAGCACCACCGGCAGCAATGTCATCAACTACACCTTCCGACTCACCGACCCCCAAGAGAGGGAACGCACCGTTTTCGAAATAGCTGACGAGTTCCGTGCGGATTTGGCCACCATTCCCGAGATTAAGCGCTCCATAGTGAGTGCCGGCGGCGGCATGGGTGGCATGATGGGTGGCGGTAGCTCCGTTCAGGTGCAGATTTTCGGCCACAATCTGGAGCTCACCAGCGATATCGCCAACGACCTCGTGGCACAGTTCTCCCAGCTGGAGGGGGCTCGCGATGTGCGCCTCTCGAGGGACGACATGAGGCCCGAGTACAATGTGGAGTTCGACCGCAACAAACTCGCCTACTATGGCCTCAACACCTCCACCGTGGCAACAGCCATCCGTAACCGCATAAATGGTATGACCGCCTCCATCTATCGCGAGGACGGCGAGGAGTACTACATCAAGGTGCGCTACGGCGAGGAGCACCGCACCTCGCTCGAGGATGTGGAGAACATCCTCATCTACAATTCGCGAGGTCAGGGCGTGAGGGTGAGAGATTTGGGCCGCGTGACCGAGGTGTATGCACCCCCCACCATCGAGCGCGACAACCGCCAGAGGCTTGTGACCGTCACCGTTGCTCTGGGCCACAATGTGGCTCTGGGCGACATGGTTGGGCGTGTGGAGCGCGTGCTGGCCGACTACCCCCTGCCCGAGGATGTCTACATCGACATCGGCGGCGACTATGAGGACCAGACGGAGTCCTTCGCGGAGCTGGGAACACTCATGCTGCTCATCGTGCTGCTCGTCTACATCGTCATGGCCACCCAGTTTGAGTCGTTCGTGATGCCCTTCATCATCATGTTCACCATCCTCTACGCACTGCCCGGCACAGCCATAGCACTGTGGGCCTCCAACACCCCCCTGAGCCTTATGGCGCTCATCGCTGTGGTGATGCTGATTGGTATTGTTGTGAAGAACGGTATCGTGATGGTGGACTTCACCAACCTCCTAAGGGAGAGGGGTGTGGGCATGTACGACGCCGTGCTGACCGCCGGCAAGAGCCGCCTGAGGCCCGTGCTCATGACCTCGCTCACCACCATCCTCGGTATGTTGCCCTTGGCAATCGGCATGGGTAACGGTGCGGAGATGTGGCAGCCCATGGGTATCGCCATCATCGGCGGTCTGACCCTCTCCACCATCCTCACCCTCGTGGCAGTCCCCATTCTCTACTATGTATTCATGGGGCGCAGCGAGCGATGGAACGCCCGCCGCAAAGCCCGCAAACAGCAGGCCTATGAGGAGAAAATGAGAGCTATCGCCGAGAGAGATAACAACTAAACAATCGCGAAACAATGAAAGCACTATTCATATCCTACAATCAGGCAACCACCGAGCGCATCAACGACATGCTCGATCGCCTCGAAATCCGTGGCTACACACTCTTCCCCCTCACCCACGGTAGGGGCAGCGCCACGGGTGAACCCCACATGGGCAATCACACTTGGCCCGCCATGAACTCCACCATCATCGCGATGGTGGAGGAGGCCAAGGTGGAACCCGCCCTCGAAGCTCTTCGCGAGATTGACCGCGACACCCAGCTCCAAGGTCTTCGCGCCTTCGTGTGGAACATCGAGCAAGAGATGTAGAAGAACGCCGAGGGCTAAATAATTTATGCTTAAGGACTTTGTATTTTGAATTAAATTCGTATCTTTGCAGGCTCATTGGGCCTTCGTGCAAGACCTTGAGTGAATAAACAGACTCTCGAGAAGGGTCGCAACAGATTAACATTTAACACTTTACACAAAATGTCTGTAAAAATTCGTTTGGCACGCCACGGTAAGAAAGGCTACGCCTTCTACCACATCGTTGCCGCTGACAGCAGGGCACCCCGCGATGGTAAATTCATCGAGAAACTCGGTACCTACAACCCCAACACCAACCCCGCAACCATCGAGCTCAACTTCGACAGCGCTCTGGCTTGGTTGCAGAAAGGCGCACAGCCCACTGACACTTGCCGTGCAATCCTTTCGTACAAAGGCGTACTCTACAAGAAACACCTCCTTGGTGGTGTAGCTAAAGGCGCTTTCGACGAGGCTACCGCAGAGGCTAAGTTCAACAAGTGGATGGGCGAGAAAGAGGCTAAAATCGCTGCAAAGAGCGGTAAGATTGCTGCCGACAAAGTAGCTGCTCACAAAGCTGCTGTTGCAGAGGAGGCTAAAACCAAAGAGGCCATCGCTGCTAAAATCGCCGAGAAAAAAGCTGCCGCCGCAGCTGCTGCCGCTGAGGCCGCTGCTGAGGAGAGCGCAGAGGAGACCGCTACTGAGGAGGCTTAATCAACCGGCCTGAAATCGGTGGAGAGGGAAGCAACTGAGAGGGACTAATTAGGACACTCAAAGATGCAGAGTAGAGGAGATAGCAAAGGATTTGCCGTTGCCAAAGTGGGCAAAAGCTTCGGAACACACGGCGAACTGACCATCAGCCTTTACGACACTTTCCCCGCGGACTTCACAATAGAGGAACCGCTGTTTGTCTACATAGACAACTTGGCGGTTCCTTTGTTTTTTGACCACTTCGAGAGGAGAGGTAAGAGCGGTGGAGTGGTCATCTTCGCCGATTTCGACAACACCCTCCGCGCCTCGGAACTTATCGGCAAACAGCTCTTCATGGGGCTTGAGGCCGAACTCTTGGGGCTGGAACCCGAAGAGGATGTGGAGGAGGAGTTCGACGAGGACGACGAACTCTACTTGGAGGATTTCGTGGGCTTCGAGGCCTCCTTCGAGGGGCTGGAACAGAGGGGCGAGATTGTCGATTTCGAGGAGGACGATTGGAATCCGCTGTTTATCATTGACATCGAGGGGCGCGAGGTGATGATACCTGCCGCCGATGACTTCATTGTGGAGTACTCCCCCACTGCCCGCACGGTCCACTTCGACCTCCCCGAGGGACTCCTCGACCTGAATAACTAAAAGATAATGCCCGCTGCAATGCAGCGGGCCTTTTTTGTCCACCGATACGGAGAGCACCAAAGGGGGTAACGCAAAACGACGGCGGCGTGTAAAAATCTGACAGCTGAATGCTGACAGCCAAAAAAAGCGCAGATTATCGAGGGAATTTTTTGCCAACAAAAAAGGGCAAGCCCGCAGCCTACTGTCCGTAGGTGAGGAGCTTGCACATTGCAGGTGGTGAAAAATTCACCGATAAGATGCGTTTTT
>JAGBZI010000007.1 GCA_017628305.1 Tidjanibacter sp. | reverse complement strand
GCCACCAATTAAACCTTCACATTCCTCCCTAAATCCCTCCTTTGCAAAAGGCGGGACTTGGTTGCTCGGCGCCAAGGCCGAGCAATAGGGCTTTCTGTGAAATTGTACCTTATGTTCGTTGTGTAGCGTTGGGACTCTCCCTGCCGCCACCGTTATTGCAATACCCTATTCCTTGTTTTTCAGCACAGTTGCCACCTCGTCGATGCTGCGGGTGATATCCACCTCCACGGTGCCATCACCATTGAGCAGCAGCATAAAGGGTGCGGCTGTGGTGTCGAAATAGGCCTCGTCAAGAGCTCCAAAGGGGGCGCAAAACAGCCGCCATGGCGAAGGCCTACTCTCTGCCAGCCTACCAACATCCTCGGGCGACTGACCAAGTGAGATGACCAGCAGCTCCAACTGCCCCTTGCGCGAGGCATCCCACAACACCTTGCACTCCTCCACGCTATCCATAATGTCCACACACGATGGGCAGGTGGTGTCGATGACCATCAGGAGGGTTGGGCGGTCCACCTCGTTCAGGAGGGTGGTTGCGCCACCGTGGGGGTCGAAGATGTGGATGTCGCACACCTGCTCGCCTTGTTCATTATGGCTGAGGATTTCCAGCAGCCTTGCAGCCTCCTCGCGGAGGACCACAGGGCAAGCGTCGGCCTTGGCGACGAGCTCCACAAAGTGGCGTGTTGCCCCTTCGTTACGGACCGCAGCCCCCAAGCCATAGAGCTTGCTCATCATCCACTCCCAGCCCACATAGAGCGCCACCTCGTCGGTGGTGATGGCGGCGAAGAACTCCTCCACGGAGCGGTCCACAGCCTCCTGCTCGCTCTTGGCCAGCAGCTTGGTCCACTCCTCGAAGTGCTCCTCGGCACCCGCTACATCCTCCATAATCGACGAGGGGTCCCACTGGGCCCAATAGCCCTCGAGGCCTCTCTGTCGGGAGGTGCAGCCCACCAACACGAGCACGCAGCACAGCAGCGCAAGGAGTCGTTTCATAGATGGTTGCTATTTTTTGCCCGCTACAACATTGGCGGCATACTCAATCTTCTGGCCCTGCACCAAGTGGTCGCACTCGATGGTGGGCACAGCACCCTTGGTGTAGCAGTTGTCGATAGTCACCCAAGCGTTTTCGCCGGGCATGAGGTTACGCAAGTTCACCTCGCCACGCACGCCACCCACTGCTACCCATGCATCGCGGTAGATGGGGGCAACGCCGGTGTTGGCAATCTGGATGGCCACCGATGAGCCCTTCACGCGGTAGTCCTCGATGGTGAACTTATAGCCCATAGCCATGCCGGCCTCCGTGAGGCGGTCGGCCTTCTGGTAGCGGGGCTGGTCGTTGGCCATGATGTAAGTCATGTGGAACTTGGCCACCTCGTCTTCAAACACGCGGCCGTGCATACCCTCCCTATCGAGGCAATGCTTCTGGTCGGAGTCGGTGTAGTAGCTAAACTCGCCGCCAAAGGGGGAGTGTTTGTACCTCTCCTCGCCAAATTTCTTCCACATACGGGTGTTGTAGCCGTCGTGGTCCTCGCACATAAACGAGTCGTCGAAGTTGCCAAACTCAAGCTCCAGCAGCTCGGGGAACTGTGCGAAGGGGCCATAGACGCTGTCGCCCGCATCAATCGAGATGCTCCATGAGCAGTCGTCGAACCACTCCTTCATGCCGAGGAAGAACTCATTTTGGAACTCCTTGCTGGGGAAGGTTTGGCCCTTGATGAAGAGTCCGTCGTAGATGTGGTACTCGGCCCACAGACCATAGCCGGTCTGAGCAAAGGCCAAGCGGGGGTCTTTGTCGTAGCGCTCGGCAAACCTGCGGTGGAACTCCTTGTGGAACCTCTGGAGCTCGGGGTGGCGCCAATCGGGGAACTCGGTATCCCTACCCTCGCTCTTGGAGTTGCGCACCTCATAGTCGGGCAGAGCCTTGATGTAGTCGGGCACGGCCGATTTGTAGCCGGGGTAGGTGTAGCGGAACCTCACGATGGCCTGATTGCCGCGCGAGGCAACCTGCTCCAGCAGTCGGTCCATGGGGGTCCAGTCGAAGACATCCTTCTCCTTGCACACATCGTTGTAGAGCATATAGGAGAACTCCAACTGCACATAATCCTGTTTGTTGGCGCTCGAGGTGTTCCACACCACAAGGCCTGTCATGGGCTGCACACCCGTAATTTCACTCTGGAGATCCACCCTTGTATAGTCGGGGAAATCCTCATCTTCCATCACGCAGGCGGTGAAGGACAAAATTGCCGCAAGGGCCATCCACATGTTTTTCATCGTCTGTATTGTTTTAAATTAGTAGGAGTTGTTTATTTACTCAATGTATGTAGAGTCCTATTACTTTATGAAGGAGCTGATGGTTTGCGAAAGCTCTGCATTCTCCATCACACCGTCGAATTTCTCGGCACCTGCGCCATAGGCAAAGAAGGGCACCATCATACCATTGTGGCCCTCGTTGGCAAAATTAACCTCCACGGTGCCGGTAGCAATATCGCCCCAAAGGAGAGTCATAGCACCGGTGGCGTGGTCGGCTGTAACAACCACCAGAGTCTCGCCATCCTTCTCGGCCCATTGGAGAACATCGCCTACCACGCGGTCGAAGTCCAAAATCTCCTCCACGGCGGCGTCAACCCTGTTGGCGTGGAGCCAATCGTCGATACACGAGCCCTCCACCATCAGCACAAAGCCCTCGTCGTTATCCTTCGAGAGCATCTCGAGCGACTTGGCGGTCATCTGGCGGAACATGTCGCCCCTCTCGCCGCTCAGCGCCGAGGGCAACTCCAGAGGAGCCACCACAGCAGCTACGGGGAGCTCCTCGGCACCCATCAGTGCCTCCACGCTCTCGTAGGTGTTGTAGCCCTTCTGGCCAATCTCTGCAAAGATGTCGCGACCATCGGTGCGCTTGGTGCGCCAATAGTCCATGCCGCCACCTGCGATGAAGTCCACACCACAATCGAGGTAGTCGGCAGTAATCTCCTCTGCCTCGTCCCTATCGATGTTGTTGCAGCAGAAGGTTGCGGGCGTAGCGTCGTTCAGGCGGCACACAACAACCACACCGGTGCGTTTGCCGGCCCTCTTCGCAAAGTCCATCATTGTGTCGAGCTCTGTGCCGTCGGGCAGGGTGGCAATCATACCCTTGTTGGTCTTGTTGCCGCTTGCAAGTGCGGTACCTGCAGCAGCCGAGTCGGTCACCAGCCAGTTGAGGCAGTAGGTACGCTGGAGGCCAACATAGGGCATCTGCTCCATATTGAGCTCTCCTCGGTTGGCGGTCCATGCCGTCGATACCTGCTCCAGACCCATGCCGTCGCCAATCATAAAGATGATATTCTTGGGGGTCTTACCCTTGGCGGGCTGTACAACCTCCACACTCTCGTAGGGGGTGGGGCAGATGTAGTGAGTAACCTTCTCGCTCTCGCCGGCTTTGTTGCCGCAGCTGACCGCGAGGGTTGCCAGCGCAATTATCCACAGTTTTTTCATGATTGTTCCTCTTGGTTGTTTGGGTTGAACACTATTTCTCTTCCTTGGGCTTGGGCTCCAGCGAGAGGGCTACGATAGCCACGGTTGCCAACACAAGGCCGATGGCCAGCATGGGGCCGGGAACCTTGCCATAGAGCACCAAGGAGATGATGATGGTCACCACAGGGGCCAGACCCTGCATGGGCGACACGATGATTGCCTTGCCATAGCGGTAGGCGTAGTTGATGGTGAGCGCACCCACAGCGTTGAGAATCTGGATGCCAAAGACGGTCCAGAACACCGAGGTGGGGATAAGTATGCCATCCCAGCCACCCTCGGTCATCAGCAGTGCCACGGGGATGAGCACCAACGACCAGATGGTCTGGTAGCAGAATACGCTCTCGGAGGGCATAGCGTTGTTGGCGAACTTGAAGAAGTAGCCCTGAACACCCCACATCAGGAAGACAAGTGTGGCCAGAATGAGCCATCCGTAACCCTTGACATTGGTGTCGGTGGGGTCCTGCCATGAGAGGAAGAAGATAGCTACGAGTGCTACGATGATACCAATCCACTGGGTCTTGTTGGCCTTCTCCTTGAGGAAAATCATGCTCATGATGATGGTCACGATGGGCGACATCGAGATGAAGGGGAAGACGATGTAGGCGGGACCCTCCTTGAGGGCTGCGAAGAGCAACAGCTGGCCGCCCGAGCCGAGAAGGCCCACCAACGCGCCAGACACCACACTCCTCTTGTCGGTCGAAATCTTCCAACCGCCCAACCACAAGGCTACAATCATGCAGGGAACCATCGAGAGTGCCCACACCACATATACCATGGTGGAGGGACATCCGGGCACCTCGCTGAAGGCGCCCCAGATACCCCAAGTTACGAGAGTGATTACCGCATAGAGCAACCACCCTTTTTTGGTGTTATCCTGAGTCATAAAGGTTTGAGTCTAACTGTTTGTTATGCGAAAATTAGATGGTGAATTTGGTGAGCAGGTTGTAGCCGCGAGCCTCGTCCCACATGCCGCTGCCTTTGTGCATCAGACGGATGGAGTAGAGGGGGTTGCTGGCCAGGCTCTCGTAACCGTCGGGGAGGTTGAGGTAGAGTTTGCACTCGCCTGCGGGGAGGTTCTCGGGCAGGGTGATGGTGGTGCCCAGCGAGGTGACGGTGTTCTCAAACCAGAAGCGGGGGTCGGTGTCGATTTTGTAGACATACTCCTTGCCGGCTGCATCCTCGAGCACGAGCTCGCAACCACGGGGGTTCATGGGGGCTGCCCAACCGCCGTTGGCAATGTTGAGAACTACGCGGAAGTCGCCACCTGCAACAACCTCGCTTGCGGGGGTGAAGTAGGCGCTGTTGAGGGTCAGACGGTAGCCCATGCGAGCCAAAATCTCGTTGAAGCACTTCTCGGTGCGCCATGTGTTAAGCACGCCCTCGTGGTAGCCGATGTTGAGGTACGACCAGTGCTGCTCGGCCATGCGCTGGAGGGTGTTCTCGCAGTGGTGGAGGCCACCGCCGGTGCCACAAGTCTCACCACCCATGATGGTGTAGCGGCTCTCGGCATCCCAGAAGAGCCAGTCACCGGTGCCGCGTTTGTCGTCGAAGGTGCCGGTGTCGCTGCTCGATGCGAGGTAGCAGTCGTTGTGGCCGGCCAGACGCGACAGGTCGCTGCCGTTGTGTGCGGTTGCCATGGTGATGGTGTCGGCCAAACCTACTTTATACATTTTCATTTTGAACTTGGGGGTGCGGAGCTCCACCTGACGATCCTTGGGCAGGGCTGCGAGGAGGCCGTCAACCACCTTCCTGCGGTCGGCATACTGTGCGTCGGTCGAGATGTTCTGGTGGAAGTTGGTGGTGTAGTACCACTCGCCCCACGAACCGATGAAGCCGGCCTGCACGGTGAAGATAACATCGGCATTTTTGCTGAGGATGGGGGTCACCTGCTCGATGTGGCGAGCCACGAGCTCCTGCGTTGCGTCATAGGGTTTGCTGAGGGTGCTGTGGTCGTCCTTGTAGGCAAACCTCACGATGGCCTTACCGCCGCCTGCGCGAAGGTTGTCGAAGGTGGTCTGCATGGCAGCCAGATAGTCGGCCGAGATGTCGCCATCGATGTAGTCGGTGAGGTAGAAGAGGGTGAGGTGGAGGGTGCGGGCAGCCACACGGCTTGCCTTAACCACCGACGAGTTCAGCGAGGTGGCCGAACGGAAAGAGGTCTGCGAGTAGAAACCACGCTCGGGGTTGCAGATGCGCTGCTTCTGCTCATCGTCGTAGGAGTAGGCGGTGTATGTTACCTCCTCAAGACCCTCGGTGTCGAGATCGGGATGTACGGGGTCGGGCTGGTTGCATGCAACGAGCGCGGCAGCAGCTGCGGCTGCAAAGACGAATGCTTTGAATTTCATAGTTTTGCGAGTTATTTTGTAAATATATATTTTTCGTGTTTTGTAGTCTGCATTTGGTGGGCCTCCTGTGGGTAGGTGGCCGAGTTGGCAAAGGTCAAAGGTCGGTTGTATGTAGTTGTTGGGTTGGGGGAGTGTGAAAAAAGTGTGGGCCCCCGCAGGGGGTGTTTGCCACCCTTGTTTGGGGGCCCACCGAGTGATTTTAGAGTCTGTTGTCTGTTACTCTGCTGCGGGGAGGTCGAGCTGCAGGAGGTGGTTGGTTGCGCCATTCTCGATGCGGTCCTCCTCAGCGATTGCGGGGAGTGCGCCGATGGTCGACCAGCCGGCGGTCTCGATGATTACACCCAAGCCGATGGTGTCTGCCAGAGGCATGGGCAACATCTCGCGGATAATCTGAATCTCCACAGCCGAGGTGGTGTCGTTGAGGGTGGTAGCGATGGAGGAGCTTGCTGCGCCACCTACGCCGAGGTTAACCCACTCCCAAGCTTCGCCGCCATCCTCGCCGCCGAACATGTAGATCGAGGGGTCCCACGACTTGCCGGTGCCCTGCACGGTGTAGTCCTCATTGAAGTTGTAGAAGCTGCCCTGAAGCATCATGCCCACGCACTCTTCCCAGCCGCCGGAGAGGTTTTTGTGACCGGTCACGGGGTCGTTGTCGTCGTTGATGAAGAGGTCGATGGTGCGCACCTCGTTCGAGGGGTCATACTCCATGTAGAGGAAGATGAAGAACTCGTCGGCATAGGCTTTGAGGGTCTTGAGCTGCGAGTATTTGGGGGTGCCCACCTCGGGGAGTGTTGCGACTACGGGGGTGATAGCTGCCCAATCGGTGAAATCGCCGTCGATGGTAATAGCGCTCTTAAACTCGGGCTCCTCGGGCTCGGGAGTCTCGGTGTCGGTGTCGGGATTGGGGGTAGGGGTAGGCTCGGGCTTCTCGCCGCAAGCGCAGAACATTGCAGCCACAACTGCAAATGCAAGCAATTTCTTAATCATTTCGTTAAAAGCTTTTTTGGTTTATTGTTTAGTTATAAAAGGGTCGTGATTACTCAACGGGGATAATGAGCGCATTGCCGCTATAAGGCATTATGCCAGAGGGCGAAGCGGTGCCCCAAGAGCATACGCCTATACCAATGAATGGAGTTGTAATAGAGGCGTTGAGGTGCTCGCGTGCAACCGAGAACTCAAAAGCGGCAGTAGTTTCGTCGAGTTCCTGTGCAATACAAGACTTTACGACCACATTTGCATTAGATATATTTGCAGGATCCATGGGCCAATTAAAAATACCTCCATCGTGGCAATAAACCACATCATAAATCTGGAACTCGCCTTTTACATTGGGCATCATCCACATATAATCACCTGTTGAAGAATTATTATCAAGGTCAAACTCAAAGCCCATTCTTACAGATGTCTCCATTGCAATCTCGCCATAAACATAAATATTGGTTGCATCAGCATATGCTTTAAGTGTCTTAATAACTGTTTTGGAAGTTGCGTCAGCGGGCAAAGTTGCAACATTGATTTTTACATCATCCCAATCGGCAAAGACACCGTCGATGGTGATATTGGCATTGTCTTTCTCAACCTCGGGAGTCTCGATTTCACCAAAGTTAAAGATTTTGCTCTCGTAGCCATCTATAGCGATGGTGGTAGTACCAACCTCCTGACCATAGACAGAGAAGGTTAGGGTTACATCTGCATCTGCGCTGGTGGGGATGTAAACCCAATCACCTGTAGTCTTGGTGGTATAGCTACTCTTCGAGTTACCATCCCAGAAAATAGAAGCACTTGCGGTAATGGTTACGGGGTCGTTCGATTTGAACTTAAGAATGGGGGCAACCCTGAACGAGAGGGTACCGGTACCAAAGTTGTCGGTGTCGGCGACCATCAAAGCACCGTTAACGCTCTCGGTTGCGGTGTTGGGATAGAATTTGTATGCGCCATCAGCCTGTTTCTTACCGCCGAGGTAAGCAATGTTCCTCTTGGTGCCAACGATGGAGCTCACGCCCTCCTCGGTGCAAGTGAAAATGTACTCGTCGCCATCGGTAGCGGAGTAGGTGAAATAGTAGCCACCTGCTGCGCTCCAACCCGAAGTAACATAGAGTTGGTCGCCCTCCTCGAAGGTGAGTTTGTAGCCTTTGCCCTCCTCGAAGTCGCCAAGGGTAACGCGGGTCTGGTCGGCGATGGTTACACGGATCGATACACCCTCTCCCTCGGGTGCGATGGTGTCGTTAATATCGTTCTGGCAAGCAGCTGCACTCAAAGCTACAGCAGCAATAGCAAAAATGCGGAAAATCTGTTTCATACTTTTCTCTCTTTTTTTTAGCTTCTGTAAAACTTTGGGTTACTACCAATTGACCTCCTCCTCGGTGAGATAGATGTCGCCAATTCCGTCAACGGTCTGCATGCTTGCTGCGATGCCCTGCTCGATGGTCATCTCGAGGCTCTCGAGAGAGGGCTGGGTGTAGAGTTTTTTCATTAGTAAAAGTGTAGTTGATTATTTTGGTTATTGTGTGTGTTTTTGTTGAGTTGTCACTCCTTTGTTCCACCGAGTAGGGTCGGCTCCTCGGTGGATGGGTATGTGGCGGAGTCGAGAACAAACCAAAAGGCTCCGCCACAAGGTGTTGTGTTGTTATGAGCAACGACTATTTGTCGATGGTAATAACGAACTGGGGAGCAAGACCGTCGGGATCCTCCTCGGTGCAGGTAGCGTTGGGCATAACGCCGAAGTTACCCCACTCTTTGGTGAGGCTAACACCCATGGTGAAGGTGTCCTCCCACTGGCAAGGAGTCATCTCGCGGGTCAGCTGAATCTCGTAGCCAAGAACGGTACCGGCACCCTTAGCAACGCCGTTACCCTCGTCTACCTGGCCCTCGGTGGTGCTCCAGTTCCAGCCGTCGCCACCAACCTCGCCTACCCAAGGATATACGCCGGGATCGTAGCTACCGTAAACGGTACCATCGTTGATCCAGCCCTGTGCGAGGTAGTCAACACCAGCGTTGGTCCACACACCTGCGTAACCACCGGTGAGCTCGCTGTTGTCGCTGTTGAAGCAGAGGTTTACATGGTAAGGCTTACCAGCCTCTACATCCTCGTAAGCCTCGAGGTAAACATTTACATACATCTCGTCAGCGTAAACCTTAACGAGCTTCAGGCCGCCATATTTCGAACCCTCAGCGTTCTCGGCAACAGCCACTTTGCTTGCGTCGAGACCAGCCCAGTCTGCGAAGTCACCGTCAATGGTGATGGGGCTTACAAATACATCACCCTCATCATCGCCACCTACGGGTTTCTTACCCTCCTCGTTATTGTCACCACAAGCGAACAACATAGCAGCCATAGCCGCAATTGCAAAAAGTTTTTTCATATTTTTTGTTTGAATTTGATAAAATTAAGTGTAAGGTTTGTTTTATTGGTCTGTTTTCACATTAGCTCCACCGAGGAGGGTCAGCCCCTCGGTGGATGGGGTGCACAGGAGGATCGAAAAAAACCCTTTTAGCTTTAGATTGCCCTCCTGTGCAGTTTCACAATGCTCCCAAATGACTATTTGTCAATGGTAACAACCATCATAGTGGTTGCGCCATCGGGGTTCTCATCGGTAGCGTTGAGGATGGGAAGTGCACCGACGGTGCTCCACTCCTGCTGGATGTCGAAGCCGCAAGTGAAGGTGTCAGCCCAAGTTGCGGGAACCATCTCGCGCATGATCTGGATCTCGTATGCGTTGCCAGCACCGGCACCGCTTGCTACACCGTTACCCTCGGTGATGATAGCGCCCCAGTTGTGCTCCTCGTCTGCGGGAACACCTACAGGGTGCCACTCCCAACCGCTGGTGTTAGGCTCGCCACCCCAAGGGAATACGCCGGGATCCCAGCTACCGAAGCCACCTGCACCGTCGAAGATGTTGCCCTCGAGCAGCCACTCTGCGCAGTAGGGTGCCCAGAGAGCGTCGCCACCACCGGTGGTCTCATCGCCGTCGGCATTGAGGTAAACATGGAAGGGAGCCGAGTTGCGGTCAGCGATAACCATCTCGTCGAACTCGAGGTAAACATTCAAGTAGAGCTCGTCAGCGTAAGCCTTTACGCATACAAGACCGTCGTGCTTAACAGCGCCATCGGGGCGAGTAGCAACCGATACTTTGCTTGCGTCGAGACCAGCCCAGTCAGAGAAGTCACCGTCAACGGTAATGAGGCTCTCAAATTGGGGCTCATCATTGTCGTGGTTGTTGTTGTTGTTGTTCTCAGGTTTCTCGTTACAAGCGAACAACATAGCAGCCATAGCTGCAATTGCAAAAAGTTTTTTCATAGTTTTAGTTTTGTTTAAAAGGTTTGTATAAAAGGGTTTTTTGTTCTCTGTTTCCAACAGCCTCCCTTCTCGGAGGGGGGCCTTGGGTAGCCTTTGCCACCCAAGGCTTTAGCCTCTCCGTCGAAACG
Organism: Tidjanibacter sp.; assembly: GCA_017628305.1. GTDB lineage: Bacteria > Bacteroidota > Bacteroidia > Bacteroidales > Rikenellaceae > Tidjanibacter. The sequence continues at coordinate 24,187 of JAGBZI010000007.1, read as the reverse complement.
AGTCTTTTATAACCTAACTAACTCCAATATCTATTATATTAAATAGGTATTGTCAATTATTTGGCGCTGGTGGGAATGCCGCTTACAAGATACTCGTCTGCGGGAATCTTGAAGGGGATGCGGGTGTCGCTGGGATCGATAATCTCCCAAGTGTGAACACCTGCAAACTGGCGGTCCATCTTCAGGCCATTGCGGTATACATCCTGAGTGCGGTGACCCTCGAAGCAGAGCTCCATGCGGCGCTCGTCGAGAACCACGCTCAGAAGATCCTTGTAGCCGTGCTCGCTCCACTTGTAGCTGTCGTTCCAAGCGGGGATGCCGGCCCTCTCGCGGATGATGTTTACATCGGCCAGAGCCTTGGCGTCAGCACCAAGTTTGGCGTTAGCCTCGGCGCGGTTGAGGATAACCTCAGCCCAGCGAATCATGATGGGCGAGCAGAGGTTGCTGTCGCCATCCTGACCCGAGAACTTGCTCATCATGTAGAGGGGGAAGCCGGTACGAACACCGGTAATCATGTCGGCGTGGGGGCGTACATAGCAACGGGTCTTCTGGCCCTCATACTGGATGAAGGTCTGAGTGTAACCGTCAACAAGCTCCTCCTCAACAACATACTGCTTACCTTGGAAGGTGAAGGCCCACTTGCCGTCGGCATTCAACTTGGCGGTGTTGGTTACATTGTTGGTCCTCCAGTTCTCGCCCTGATCGTAAGGCCAGTGTACGAGGCGCTGGGTCTCGTCGCCGGTGGTTGCAAACTGCTTGAAGAAGGCAGCAAAACGCTTGTCCTCGGGGTGACGGAGGAAGAGCTCCATCAGAGGATCCGACCAGTAGATCTCGCACCAACCGGTACCACCGGTACCATCGGGCGAGTAGTACATCGAAGCAATAGAGCTACGCTCGGCGGTCTCCACAGCGGTGTGGGCAACGCACCAGAGGGTCTCCTTCGAGGTGGTAGCTGCGGTAGCAAGGTTCGTCAGAGTGTCGCCACTCTCGAGCTTGCTGCTAGGCGCAGCGCCCAGAAGCTGGTCGGCAATCTCCACAACCTTGTCGTTGTTGCCCATGTAGAGGTGTACACGGGTGAGAAGTGCCATAGCTGCCTCATAGGAGATGTAGCCTGCGTGGCCACGGCGGCTGCCACCCTTCATGAGGGCTGCGGCCTCCTCGAGGTCGAGTACAATCTGGTCGTAAACCTCGCCAACGGTAGCCCTCTCGGTCACCGAGCAGTCGGTCGATGTGCGAAGAACGATACCGAGGTTGTCGCGGCCCTGCGAGTAGGGCATAGCGTAGATGGTCACAAGGTGGAGGTGAGCAATAGCCCTCATAAAGAGGTTCTCACCCTTCATGTGGTCACTCTCGGTCGATGCGCCGGTAACGATGGCGTTGATGTTCGAGTTGGCACCGTAGATAATCTTGTAAGCGATGTACCACATGTAGGCATTGTTGCTCAGGGTGGCGTCATCAGAGTAGGCATAAGCCTGATAGAGGGGGTCGGTGGTACGACCCGAAAGAGTCATGTTGTCACCACGGAACTCGGTCATCTGCAAGTAGTGGCGAACATAGGTGTTTGCCGAGTACTCCGAACCGTTGTAGAGCAACACATCTTTGAAGAGTGAGTAGTTGCCGTCGGTGGTGTAAACAGCAGCGCCGGGATCGGCAGCCAGCTGGCTCGAGGTCATGGTGTCCGAGCGGAAGTGCTCCATCTCGCACGATACCATAGCCAACGCTACAACGGCCAATGCGCAAATATTAAAAATCTTTTTCATGATAGGTTTTGTTTTTTTGTCTTGGTTGGTTTGTAGGTTAGGGATTCTGGGGAATGCCGCTCACCGAAATCTCGTCGTAGGGAATACGGAAGAGAATACGGGGATCGTCATATCGAACCTCCTCCCAAGGGTGAACACCTGCAAAGCGGCGATCCATCGTACGCTTCTGGCGGTAAACATCGAAGGTGCGGTGGGCCTCATAGCAGAGCTCCATGCGGCGCTCGTCGTTAACCACCTCAATAACCTCCTGATAGCCGCGCTCGGCCATGTTGTCGGCGGTCATCTCGGGGATGCCGGCCCTCTTGCGGATGACATTTACATCGGCAAGTGCCTTGGCATCAGCACCCAACATCGCGTTAGCCTCCGCGCGGTTGAGGATAACCTCAGCCCAGCGAACCATAACGGGCGACGAAAGGTTGGAATCGCCATCCTGCCACGAGAATTTGCTGCAGTAGTATTGGGGATAGCTGTTGCGAATACCGGTAATCTTGTCGGTGTTCTCGCGCACGAATACCCTCTGATCCTTGCCCTCATACTTGATGTAGTACTCGGGGTAGGTGTTCACAATGCGCTCCTCAACAACATAGTGTTTGCCACTGAAGTCAAACTCATACTGACCGTTGGCACCCATCTCAACATCGAACGCTACGCAGTTCTCGTAGCTGTTGTTGCTGCCGGCGGGTACGGGCCAGTGGACCATCTTCTTACCGTCGTTCTTCTGGCCATAGAGCGAGATGTACGAGGTGAAGCGTTTGTCCTCGGGGTAGCGCATGAAGAGCTCCATCAGGGGGTCAGATGTGTAGCACTCTCCCCAACCGGTACCACCGGTACCATCGGGCGAGTAGTACATCGAACCCAGCGACGAACGCTCGCGGGTGTCGGTTGCAGTGTTGGTGATGCACCACAGAGTCTCTTTCGAGGTGCGAGCATTGATGAAGTAGTTGGCAACATCGGGGTCGAGTTTGCCGGCTGCATCTGCGCCCAGCATCTCGTCGGCCAGCTCAACAACCTTGTCCCACTCCTCCATATAGAGGTATACGCGGGTCAGAAGACCGCGGGCAGCATCATAGGAGGCGTAGCCGGCGTCGCCACGGCGAGTGCCGTTCTTCATCAGCTGTGCAGCCTTCTGAAGGTCGCTGACAATCTGGTCGTAAACCTCGCCAACGGTTGCCCTCTCGGTCACCGAGCAGTCGGTCGATGTGCGAAGCACAACGCCGGGGTTCTCCCTGCCGTGCGAATACTGGCGGGAGAAGAGGCACGAGAGATTCAGATGTGCAATGGCACGAAGGAAGTAGTTCTCACCCAGCAGGTGGTCGTCAGCGTCGCTCTGACCCTCGGGAAGGCTCTCGATGATGGTGTTTGCCGAGAAGATAATCTTGTAGGCAATCCACCAGAAGAACTTACCGTGCTTGAGGGTGGGGTCGTCGTTGTAGCATGCCGAGTTGTAGATAGGCGAGGTGGTTCGGCCCGACAAGTTTACATTGTCGGCCCTCATCTCAGCCATGTGGAACCACATCTTCTGATAGGACAAACCCGAATCTGTCGTACCACGATATTCCTGAAGATCCTTGAACATCGAGTAGTTGCCATCGGTGGTGTAGACCGCCGATGCAGGGTCGTCTTTGAGCTGTGCGGAGGTCATCGTATCCGAACGATAGTGATCCATCTCACAGCCGCCGAGAACCGCAGCAACTCCCAGAACAAGGAGTATGTGGAAGATTCGTTTCATTGTACCTATTTATTAATTAGAATTTCACATCAATACCTGCGGTGATACTCATAGGTACGGGATAGTTGGTCGAGTAGGTACCTGCGAGCTCATAGGCGCTAGACTCCAGACGAACCTCGGGGTCCATGCCGGAGAATTTCGAGAGGGTCAGGATGTTGTCTGCCGAGATGAATACGCGAGCCGACGACATCGAGAGCTTCTTAGCAATCGACTTGGGAACCTCGTAGCCCAGAGTGATGTTGCGCAGACGGAAGAAGCTGCCATCCTCCAAGAAGCGCGACGAAATGCTGTTCGACGACTTGTTACCGTTGAGAACCAGCTTGGGGTGAGTGGCGATATCGCCCTCCTGCTCCCAACGAACCCAACCAAGACCGTTGTCGTGCGACTGCATGTTGTAGTCCGAGTAAGCACCGTCACCGTCCATCGATACACGGGCGTAGTTGAAAATCTTGTTGCCATATACGAACGAACCGTTCATGCTCAGGGTCCAGTTCTTATAGGTAAGGCTGGTGTTAACACCACCGCTGAACTTGGGCGATGCGCAACCTACAACCTGAGGAGTAGCCTCTGCAAATGCGTTGGTAACGCTGGTGGTGCCGTCCTCGTGTACAACCTCCCACTGGGGATCACCGTTAGCGGGGTCAACGCCGAGCCATTTGGGCATATACCACGAGTTCAGAGCCAGACCCTCGCGTACCATCTGTTTCAGACCGCTCGAGTTAGCCTGCAAGAACTCGCCGTTGGGCAGGTGAACAACGCTGTTGCGGTTCATACCGATGTTGAAACCAACATTCCATACGAGGTTCCTGCTCTTGATGATGTTGCCATCGATTGCGAACTCAACACCACGGTTGCGGATGGTACCCACATTGTCCATAAACTCGAAGAAACCGGTGCTGGTTGCCTGAGGAACGGCCAACAGAAGGTTGGTGTTCTTGGTGTTGTAGAGCTCAACGGTGATGTTGATGTTGTTGTAGAGGGTAGCGTCGATACCGAAGCTGGTCATGTAAGCCTCCTCCCAGCCGAGGTTGGGGTTAGCCTGACGCTCCAAAACGGCTGCAACTACATCGTTGTATTTTGCCGAAAGCGAGTAGGTATCCTGATAGAGGAAAGCCTCGATGCTGTCGTTACCGGTCTTACCGTAACCACCACGCAGTTTCAGGAAGGTTACGCCCTCGTTTGCGAGCATAAACTCCTCCTCCGATACCAACCAAGCTGCCGAAAGACCGGGGAAGTAACCGCCGCGAGCCTTGGGAGCGAACTTCGAGATCTCGTCGTAGCGAACCGATGCGGTAGCTACATATTTACCCATGTACGAGTACTGTGCCTGTGCCAACCATGCCCACGAGGTCGAGGGGTAGTTGTAGCCACCGATGCTCTGCATAACGGCGTTGCTCAACGAAGCCTGGCCGTTAGGCATGTCGGTACCGCTTGCCCACATCTCCTGGCTGAAGCCGGTGCCATACTCCCAACCAACGATTGCGTCAACGCTGTGGTCGCCGAGCTCTTTGTGAGCTTTCAGAATGTTGGTAGTACCAAAGCCGGTACCCGAACCGGTAGCGTTGTAGATGTAACCATTGCTGTACGAAGGCAGTTTGGTGCGGGGGTCGATATACTCCTCATAGAACCAGTTGCTGGTGCTGAAGCGGTTGGTCGAGGTGAACATCAGCCAATCGTTGATATCCCAGCGGAGCTGAACATCGGCAACAGTCTCCTCCGACTGGCTGCGAGCGAAGTTGTAGAGCTCGTTGTGGAGGAAGTTGTACTTGTCGTGCGAGTACCAAGGTTTGCTGGTATCCGAGCGTTTTGCGCTGTCTACATAGAGAATCTCGTCGGTTGCATACCAGTTGCCCTCCTCGTCCTGCTTGTGAACATAGGGGCTATCCCAAGGAAGTGCGCGGTAAGCACACTCGAGGGTCACATACGACGAAGCCTGCTGGCTGCCCGAACGGTCGTAGTTCAGACGGATGTCCAAGTGGAGCTTGTCGCTGATGGCGGTCGAGAGGTTTACACGAGCCGAGCTGCGCTGGAAGTTGGTGTTCACCAGCGAACCCTCCTCATCGTAGTGGTCAACACTTGCGAAGTAGCTGGTCTTGCCGCTCTTGCCCGAAACCGATGCATAGTAGTCTTGAACCATACCGGTGCGGAATGCCTCGTTTACCCAGTCGAAGTCCTGATCCAGAAGCTCTGCGGGGCGCTGAACGCCGAAGAGGCCTTTCGAGAACATTGCTTTGTGGGTGTAGTAGAGCTCCTCCGAATCCATGGGCGAGAAACGACCCATGTTGGCCCTCTTGATACCTGCGTTAGCCTTGAAGTTTACGGTAGCCTTGTCGCTCTTTGCCTGTTTGGTGGTAACAACGATTACACCACCCGATGCCGATGCACCATAGAGTGCGGTTGCAGCTGCATCCTTAAGAATGGTGATGGTCTCAACATCGTTGGGGTTGAACGAACCGCCGGCAACACCGTCCACAACATACATAGGACCGGCACCTGCGGTAATCGAACCTGTACCACGGATACGGATGTCGGCTGCCTCACCGGGCTGACCCGAAGCGCTCATAACGAGCACACCGGCTGCCTTACCCTGAAGCATGCTACCAACATCGCTGGTGGTGAGGTCGTTCAGCTCCGAACCATCGAGCGATACGATAGAGCTCGAAATCTCGGCCTTCTTCTGCGAGGTGTAACCCAGAACCACAACCTCCTCGATTGCCTGAGCATCCTGCCTCATGGTAACATTGATGGTGGTGCGACCTGCTACATTCTCCTCGGTGGCGATGTAGCCAAGGTAGTCGAACGAGAGGGTCTCGTTGGCACCAACGGCGATCATGTAGCGACCCTGTGCGTCGGTTGCAGTACCTGCACCACTGCTGGCGATAACGGTTACGCCAATCAGGGGCTGTCCGCTCTCTGCATCGGTAACGGTACCGTTGACATTAGCTTTCTGTGCGAAGGCGGGGAGTGCCAACACTGCAAAAGCCACTGCCATCAAACCGCTACGGAGAGCCATCATTAAGCGTGAATTTTGTTTCATTTGATTAAGGTTTTAATTAATAGATGAGTTGTTTGTATTGTTGTATGTTTTGTTTCGCTTGTTTGTTTCTCATCAACTCGTGGCGGATATTAGAGAAGGTCGTTGAGGCCAACGAGGTTGAAGGCCACAAAGTACTTGTCCATATCCCTCTCGATGCGGCTGAGCACTACCTCCTCGGCGTCGATGCCCACGCGGCCCAAGTTGGCGAAGAGCTGTGCCCTTGCGGCCAGAGCCTCGGGGTGCTGCCAGATGTAGCGACAACCGGTCTGAACGAGCCACAGGCGACGGTCGGCAGCGAGCTCCTCGAATGCGAGGCCCTGCTCGTCGTCCTGCAACCACTTGAGCCAACGGCCGGAGTCGCGCACAAGGCGGGTCAGTACGGCGATAATCTCCGAGCGAACAGCAACCCTACCCTCGGCGTCGAGTCTTCTCTCAACCTCCTCCAGCTCGGCCAATGCCTCATACTCACCGATGGTGAACTCGGGGCCTACATTTGCGGCGCCCATGCCGGTGAGGGGATACTCCTCGGGGTTGCTAACACCGTCGGTGTAGTGGCCCTTGATGTAGCTGCCATAGGGGCGAACCTTGGCGGTGAGTTTGCGAGCTACCTCGGGGTCGAAAAGGGTGGTGTGGAGGTCGGTACCAACCTTGCCTACGATGAAGCAGGGCCATACATCGGCCAAACCAACAGCCTCCAAGCCCTTCTTCAGCTCCACGATGAAGGTGTCGAAGGTGGTATCGTCGGCCAGACCGCCGTGAACCTCCTCGGTACCTACCTCATACGAGATGGGGGCATAGCCGTTCTCCTTGCGGAATTTCTCGGTGTGGGCGATGAGCTCCACGGTGCGGGCTGCAACCACGCGGATGTCGATGGTCTCGCCTTTGGGAACATTGATGTCCACGGTGGGGTCAACATGGATGAGGTCGTAGCCGGCAGCAACAGCAGCCTCGAACGACTCCTTAACACCCTGCATAGCGTCCTCGGTGGACCAGTTCTCAACCCTCTGTTTATCTTTCAACCAAGGACCGCCGTGGTCGATGGCCACAATCGAGCAACCGGTGTAGTTCACCCTCTGCATCTCGAAGTCGAGAAGCTTGGTGAACTGCGACTGGGTCATGCCGGTGTAGCCGCCGTCGTTGTCGATCTGGTTGAGAGTTGCAGCGAAATAGATGGGTGCGTTGTTGCGCTTTGCGGCGCGGTAAGATGCACGGATCACTGCGGTGGAGTTGGGGCACACTGCGAAGATGGTGCGTTTAACACCGGTCTCCTGCTCCAGCTCACCGATTCGCCTTAAAAGATCTTCAGTTTTTGCCATTTGTTTGTTTTGGTTTGAATTGTGGAAAATTATAGTTGTTTGTTTTTGTCCTTGTTCAGGGGGCGGGGATTAGTCCTCGTAGATGATTACGCCCTCAACAACCCTCGAGATGTTGCCCGAAACGGAGGGAGCATCGGGGCTGAGGCCCATGTCGATCGACTTGAACATGCCGAGCAGCTGCGATGCAACAACATAGCTCACACAGGAGTAGTAGCGGTGCTCATCGGTGGGGGCGCCCACAACAACATTGAGGTCGAAGTACTCACCCTCAATCTTGGGCTCGGTCTGCGAGATAGCCACATAGCCTACGATGTCGTTGTTGGCACGAATCTGGCGGATGAGGTCATACTCATAGCGCTGAACCGAGGGCTCCTCCGAGAGAAGGTATACCAGCAGGGTATCCTTGTCGATAACGGCTTTGGGACCGTGGCGGAAGCCGAGGAACGAGTCGAAGGCACACATCACGGCGCCGTCGGTGAGCTCTTGAAGTTTGAGCCTCGACTCCTCTGCGATGCCCTGAAGCTCGCCGGTGCCGAGGAATACGGCACGCTTGAAGGGGCGGCTTGCAATCTCCTTGATGGCGCCCTCATACCTCTCGATAGCCTTGGCGGTGTTCTCTGCCATGGTGCGGAGGTAGTCGGCGTGAGCCTCGATGTTGTCGATGTTGGCAATCATCGAGCAAGTGAGCAGCATGGTGGAGTAGCTGCTGGTCATTGCGAGCGAGAGGTCGTTGGTCTCCTTGGGCAGGAGCATGAGGAGGGTATTCTCGGGGCTTGCGGCGGCCATCTTGGCGAGCTCACCCTGCTCGTTGCAGGTGATGAAGATGTGGGCCACCTCGCCGGCGGTTTTGTTCACAAGGTTGATGGTACCAACGCTCTCGGGGCTGTTGCCCGAGCGAGCGAACGACACGAGGAGCACCTTGCTGCTCTTGTTGAAGAAGAGCTCTGCGGAGGTGATGATGTCGGTGGTCGCGATGCTGCGGCAGCCTGCAAACGAGGTGTTGTAGAGAGCCCTCTCGAGAGCGTCGCCGATGTAGGCCGAGGTGCCTGCGCCGGTGAGAACGATGTTATAGCCGGCGTCGATGTAGCGGCCTACAAACTCCTTGATTTCTGCCTTGCGCGAGCAGACCATCTCGTATGCCTTGAGCCACATTTCGGGCTGCTGGCAAATCTCCTTGTAGGTGTGAAAATTCAAATTCATCATGGTTGAAAAAGGGTTGATTTTGTTTGTATTTGTTAGTTTCTTCGTGTCGTGTTTGTCGTTTGTGCATAGTCACACATATTGCGAAAATAAACATTTAGCTGCAAAATGCGCGAGCTTTCCATACTTTTTTTGCCCCACTTTTTCGCAGTTTTCCCCTCATTGATGGGTTAATATTCGGGAAATCAGTGTGTTAGTGGTGTTTAGTGTGGGGGAGAATTAATTTCGTGGGGTTTCGTTTTGAAAGCCTCAATCATCGCTCGCGCTATATATATGTTGCTTTGGCGGGGTAAAATCGAAATTTTATGCTTCAAAACGAAACTAATCGAAAGAATGAAACCTAAAACCTCGTTTCGCTTATAATTTTGCCCTCTCTCAGCCCGCTTGCTTACAATATGTAACCTCCGCTCTGCTGCGAAAGAAAAATAATGGCCCCCAAGGTTGGTTTTTCGCAAAAAAATAGTTATATTTGAGGTCTGTTACTAACACTTTGTTTCTATCGAGTTTCGACAATCTAAAACTATTAAATTTATGAAGAATTTTACACCGCTTTTCTCGCTCCTTTCGCTGCTTCTTTTGGGGGGCTGCACCCCTCGAGTGGAGGTGGTCTACGACCCCTATGCCGAGGTGGATTGGAGCACCACTCTTCAGCTCCGTTCGGCGCTCCATGTGCACACCGCCAACTCCACCATCGAGCATGGCCCCGAGGAGGGCACAACCGTCACCCCGGCCGAGCAGATTGACCGCTACGAGGAGCTGGGATATGATGTCGTGGCTCTCACGGACCACGACTATGTGAGCTACCCTTGGGACGACTATGGCAGGGGGTCGAGCAGGCTGGTGGCCATCGAGGCTAATGAGCTGAGTAAGAACGACAACCTCTGCTCCTATTTTTGCGATTGGCTCGACCTTCCCGGCACGGGACCTGCCACCACGGTGGGCTTTGAGGAGAGCATCCGTCAGGTGGGTGAGGATGGGGGTATCATCTACCTTGCTCACCCCATGCGTAGCGGCGACATCTGCCGTGCTGAGTTCTCTGCCGAGGTCTTCAGGAACTATGAGAATGTGTATGGTATGGAGGTGCTGAATGTGGGTCAGTTCAAGCGCAACAACTCCATCAAATTGTGGGACGAACTGCTCACCATGTTGATGCCCGAGCGCAGGGTGTGGGGCACCTCGAGCGACGACGCGCACTCCACGAGTATGGCAGGCAAGGGGTGGACCACAATGGTGACCACCGAGCGCACGCCCGAGGCTGTGCGACGCTGCATGACCGAGGGTGCAATGCTCTTTTCGACCCCCCTCTTGGTGGAGGGTGCCGAGGGCGAGGTGCCTGCCGTGAGGGCCATTTCCCATGACCCCAAGGCGGCCACCATCACCATCGATGCGGCCCATGCAGACCGTGTGGAGTGGATCTCTTGTGGGCGTGTGGTAGCCACGGGAGAGAGCATCAACTATGCAGAGTGTGAGGGTGTTGCCAAATATTTGAGGGCGGTGCTCTATGGCCCCGGCGGCGCCACTTTCACGCAACCCTATGCCATTAGGTAAACCAAAAAACGGCAGACTCCTCGTCTGCCGTTTTTTGTCTATTGTCTGTATCGCCCGCCCAATGTTTGTGGGCCTCAAGGATGGCTACTGTGCCGACACAACCACCAGATTGATGTTGGACGACTTGACCTGTGTGCGCAACTTCATCGACATGCCGTCGTCGGTGACGATGGTGTCGATCTTGTCGATGGGGGCGATGAAGGCGAGTGCACGCTTGTTGATTTTGCTGGAGTCGAAGACGGCAATCACCTCCTTGGCCCTCGACATCATCACCTGATTGATGTTGGCCTCCTCGATGTTGGGGGTCGATAGTCCACTCTCGAGGTTGAAGCTGTCGACGCCGAGAAAGAGCTTGTCGCAGTAGAACATTTTGAGCACCGACTCCGACACGGGGCCTACGGTCGACTGGCTGGTTTCGCGGAGGTTGCCACCAATCAATATCACATTGAACCTCTTGTAGGTCAGCAACTCGACGGCCACATTGATGGCGTTGGTGATGATGGTCAGGTGTTGGAATTTGTGGAGGTTGCGGGCAATCTCGAGGGTGGTTGTTCCGGAGTCAAGCATGATGGTGTCGCCGTCGTTGATGAGGGCTGCTGCCGCCTTGCCGATGGCCTTCTTTTCGCGGTAGTGGATAAGTCGCTTGGAGTTGATGTGAACATCCTCGTAGGTGGTCACAGGGTTGGAGCCGAGGATGGCGCCTCCGTGGGTGCGAATTACGAGGTTTCGCTCGTAGAGAATATTGAGGTCCTTACGAATTGTAACTTCCGACACTCCGAACTCTCGGCTGAGCTCCGACACGGAGACCGAAGAGTTGCTCTTGAGTTTCTGGAGAATCATTGAACGACGCCCCTTTGTGGAGCCATAAACATCCATAATTGAGAGTTTGATTTGGTTAGTAGTGTGGTTTTGGGTCGACGCTCCTTACGGGAGGTCTGTGCAAAGGTAAACAAAATAATCGAAATTCAAATCAAAACGATACGAAACATTTTTTTTGAGCCTGTTGGGGTGGGGTAATTGTTTGATAATTCGTTGGTTGGTGGTGGGTATCGCGGGGCGTGTATGTTTGCGCGCGAGAAATTGGGTTTCGTTTTGAGCGCTTTTTTGGCAAAATATCATATACTTGTAATTCGAAACCATTTACTATCCTCTTGAAAAATGAAAAAATATGAAATTGCAGCCATCGGCGAGCTTAATGTCGATGTAATCCTCAACCGTATAGAGGGATTCCCTGAGATGGGTAAAGAGAAATTTGCAGGCGATATGCTTTTGACCCTCGGCAGTAGCACCGCCATCTTCGCAGCCAACGCCTCGTCGCTTGGTTCGAGGGTGTGCTTCGTGGGCATGATTGGTAAGGACTCGTTCGGCACCCTCGTGAAGGAGTCGCTGGAGGCCAAGGGCGTTGCCACCGACTACCTCATTGAGAATCCCGCCTCGGCCACCGGCGCCACCATCGTTATGAGCTACGAGGAGGACCGCGCAAATGTCACCTATCAGGGTGCCATGGATATCATGGGCTACGACGATATCGACCCCTCGGTCTTCGACAACTGCCGCCACATCCACCTCTCCTCGCTCTTCATGCAGTCGGCTCTGCTGAGGGATATCGACAAGGTGCTTGAGGCAGCCACCTCGAAGGGTGTCACCGTGTCGCTCGACACCCAGTGGGACCCCGCCGAGAAGTGGGCTCTCGACTACCGCAAGGTGCTTCCCCACATCTCCGTATTTCTCCCCAATGAGAAGGAGTTGCAGGCTCTCACAGCCACCTCGTCGCTCGAGGAGGCCATCGAGGCTGTGTTGCCCTACCTTGGCAACGCCATGGTTGTGAAGATGGGCTCGAAGGGTTCGCTCTTGGTGCGCAAGGATGGCAGCCGCCACATGTTGGCCTCGTTCCTCAACCGCAATGTTGTGGATGCCATTGGTGCCGGCGACAGCTTCAACTCGGGCTTCATCAGCGCCTTTGTGAAGGATCTTCCTTTGGAGAAGTGTCAGGAGATTGGCAATATGACCGGTGCGCTGAATACCACTGCTGCCGGCGGTACGGGTGCCTTCACCTCGCCCGAGGAGATTGAGCGCCGCTCGCAAGCCCTCTTTGGCCACTCGCTGGGACTCTAAGAGATGAAAATTAACCTCAGACGACAACTAATTCCAAGCAATAAACGATGAAAAAACTCCTTATTTTCGCCATCTGCGCCTTTGTGGGCGTGGCATGTGCTCCCCGCACCGAGAAGAGTGCCGACGAGAAGACTCCCCGCGAGATTGCCGGCGAGTATCTGCTGAAAGACTACGACCCCGTGTCGATTTTTAATGTCCCCGTGACCTTGGTTGACAGGGCCAAATATGGCGTTATCGACATGCACTCCCACGACTACAACGATGCCGACCCCGAGAAGATTGCTGCTTGGGTGAAGACCATGGACGAGTGTAATATCCGCCACACCCATGTGATGCACTGCGAGTGGATCGGTGCCCCCTTTGAGGAGTCGATTGCCGCCTATGGCAAGTATCCCGACCGCTTCTCCGTGTGGTGCTCGCTCGACTACACTGATATCGAGGCAGAGGATTGGGAGGAGAGGGCTAAGGCCCACCTCGACCGCTGCAAAGCACTCGGTGCCTTCGGTATCGGCGAGATGGTTGACAAGGGTCTGGGCGATGTGTATGCCCGTCCTGTGAAGGGTACCCACATCCACCTCGACCACCCCAAGATGCAGAGTGTGCTGGAGTATGCCGGCAAGCTCGGTATGCCCATCAGCATCCATGTGGGCGAGCCCATCTGGATGTATGAGCCCATCGACCTCCACAACGACGGTCTGATGAATGGCGCCAACTGGGCTGTGGATACCACCGTGGAGGGTTGCTACGACTACGACGGTGTGATGGAGTGCTTCGTGAACGCCGCCAAGGCTCATCCCAACACCCCCTTCATCGCATGCCACTACCTCAATATGAGCCACGATTGGGAGCGCCTCGGCAAGATTCTCGACGAGTGCCCCAATGTGTATGTTGATATCTCGGCTCGTATCGGTGAGTCGGCTGCCACTCCTCGTGCTACCCGTCGCTTCATCGAGAAGTATGCCGACCGCATCTTCTACGGTACCGACAACGGCACCTCGGCCGACATGTATCGCTTCACCTTCCGCATCCTTGAGACCGCCGACGAGCACATCTACCAGCCCGACTTCGGCTACCACTGGGCATATAGCGCATTCGACCTGCCCGACAAGGTGCTCCGCAAAATCTACTATGAGAATGCCGAGAAGTTCATCAAAAAGTACAAAAACTAAAACGATAAGATATGAAGAAGATTACCATTTTGGGCGTGGCTGCGGCTCTGTTGCTGGGCAGCTGCTCGACCAACGAAATCTCCAATGGCGACATCACCCTCCGTTTCAACGGTAGGATGCAGAGCTGTGTGACCTCCAACAACGAGGCTACCGACAGCTTCCACAACGATTACATCTCGGCCGACGCACTTGTGGCTGAGGAGGTGACCATCGACACATGGACCCTCCGTAGCAGCGAGCGTCACACCACCCCCAAGGGTGAGGCTCTCACCCTCCGTGGCGAGTACTCGCAGGGTGGCTATGGCGTGGAGAAAATCCAGACCATCATCGCCCCCGAGGGGTTCGATGGTATGCTCCTCATCGAGACTCAGTATGTCAACAACGGTAAGAAGGCTCTCCGCCTGAAGAGTGCAGAGCAGAACCGTACTATTGTCGACTCCGACGAGGTTGTGTGGTCGTTCCAGCCCACCAGCACCTCCTCGCGTGCCAACTGGATTCTCCCCGTGGAGGATGGTTTCTACCAGAAGAACTACCTTGGCATGAACAACTGCGACTATGGTGGCGGCATCCCCTTCGTTACCCTGTGGCGTAGGGATGGCGGTGTGAGTGTGGGCCTTGTTGAGCCTGTGCTCAAGACCATCAACATGCCCATTGAGAGGGTTGCAGGCGAGGGCGCAGCCAAGATGAAGCTCGAGCGCGAGTGGGAGGATCGTCTGGAGTTCGCCGTGGGCGACACCCTCACCATGGATCGCTCCTTCATCGCTGTGAGCACCGGCGACTACTTCGAGCCCCTGCAGCTCTTCTCCAACTATATGTATGCCCACGAGGGTATCACCCCCGCCGAAAGCGAGCCCGAGGCTTTCGAGCCTGTGTGGTGCGCATGGGGCTATGAGCGTACCTTCACCATCGAGGAGGTTGTAGGCACCCTCGACAAGGTTAAAGAGGTGGGCTTCAAGTGGGTGGATGTTGACGATGGCTACCAGATTGCCGAGGGCGACTGGGAGACCAACAAGCGTATTGGCGGCGACCACCGCATGCGTTACCTCACCCGCGAGATTCACAAGAGGGGCCTGAAGGCCAAACTGTGGTGGGCTCCCATTGCCGCTGACCCCGGCACCAAGGTGCTCCGCGAGCACCCCGAGATGAAGCTCCTCACAGACGAGTGGGTGCCCGAGTACATCTCGTGGTGGGATAGTTTCTATCTGTCGCCCGTGAACCCCCACACCATGGAGTACACCACCGACCTCGTGAAACGCTTCATTGACGATTGGGGCTTCGACGGCCTCAAGCTCGACGGCCAGCACATGAACCTCTGCGAGCCCGACTACAACGAGCACAGCGGCCTCGACTACCCCGAGCAGGCTCAGGAGCGTATGCCCGAGATTTTCAAGGCTATCTACGACACCGCACGCTCGCTGAAGGAGTACGCCGTTGTTCAGTTCTGCCCCTGCGGTTGCGCTGTGAACTTCTTCCACACCCCCTATATGAATCAGGCTGTGGCCTCCGACCCCACCAGCAGTGCGCAGATTCGTATGAAGCGTAAGGCCTACGCCGCTATCAACCCCAAGATGGCCTACTATGCCGACCATGTGGAGCTCTCCGATGGTGCCGACGACTTCGCAACCCAATTGGGTATTGGTGGCGTTCTCGGCTCGAAGTTCACTTGGCCCAAGAATAACCCCAATGTGAAGGTTAACTACCTCGACAACGATGTGCTCGTAGACTACCTGCTCACCCCCGAGAAGGAGGTATATTATAAGAAATGGGTGGGTCTTTACAATGAGTATATGCTCTCCACCGGCGACTACCTGAACCTCTATGACCTCGGTTTCGACAAGCCCGAGGGCCATGTTATCGCTAAGGATGGCAATATGTACTACGCCTTCTATGCCGACGAGTGGAATGGCGAGCCCGTGGAGCTCCGCGGCCTCGATGCCGACAAGAGATATCTGGTGACCGAGTACACCGCCGACGAGAAGAAGAGCTACGAGGTTGAGGGCTCGAACCCCTATATCAACCCCACCTTCAAGCTCAACTACCTCATCGAGGTCAAACCTCTCTAACACACATGCTTACACAGCCTCGGCCCTTCCACTGCGGGAGGGCCGAGTTTTTTTATACAAGGGAAATACCGCCCCATCCTCACAGAAAGGGTGGCGTGGGTGTGTAACGCATGGTACAAACGAAAAAAGGCAACCGAAATTGGTTGCCTTTTCGTTTGTGGAGAATACGAGAGTCGAACTCGTGACCTCTTGCATGCCATGCAAGCGCTCTAGCCAACTGAGCTAATCCCCCATGTTTGACGGTGCAAATATACGCACTTTTTTCTAAAATAAAATAGTTTGTGTGCATTGTTTTCATTTTTTCTTCATATATTTGTAGGTGCATAGTGGGTGAAAAGGGGTAAATTTGCAGCTATTTCACCGCTAAAGGATTGAATAACAATTAAATAAACTACGATAATGGAAATTAAAAAGAACCCTAAAGTAGATCTTCAGAACCGTAAAGGTATTTTTCTGGAGATTGGTTTGATCATCTCGTTGGCACTTTGCGTTGTTGCCTTCAGCGTTGGTCAGAGCAAAAAGACCATTGAGATTATTGAGGTGAGCGGTCCCGAGGTGGATGTTGACTTGGTGGAGATTACCAAGCCCGAGCAGCCCAAAACCGAGGCTCCTGTGAAGCAGGCTGTGAAACTCATCACCAACATGATTAACATCGTGGACAACGAAACCAAAATCGAGGAGGAGGTAGATTTCATCGATTTCACCGAGGACGAGATTGTCGTTGAGGAGATTGAGGTGGCTCCCGAGGAGATTGAGGAGGAGCCTGTGTTCCTCAAGGTGGAGGTGATGCCTTCGTTCATGGGTGGCGACCTCAACACCTTCCGTACTTGGTTTCAGGGTGAGTTTAAGATTCCCGCAATCGCCGCTGAGAACGGTATTCAGGGTACTGTAGTAATGAAATTTGTGATTGAGAAGGATGGTAGCGTAGGCAACATCGAGTTCCTCCAGTCGCCCGATAAGGTGTATGAGGATGAGGCTCGTCGCGTGCTGATGAAATCGCCTAGGTGGACCCCCGGCCGTCAGCGTGACCAGCTGGTGCGTGTTTACTACATCCTGCCCATCGTCTGCAAACTGCAGTAATTCAATATGGGTTGTGGCCATGGGCCACGCCGCACAACTACCGAAGGGGACTTTTTAAATAGGAGTCCCCTTTTTTTACAAATTCAAACGGGAAATAGCAACCCCGCCACAGCTTGTGGCGCAGAAAGTGCAATGAACAACAATAATTCAAGACCCCAATTCCAAGGGCATAAGATGCGTATCACTCCGGAGCAAAACCCCACCGCCGCCCCACAGACCACCGCCCCCGACTATGAGAGGGCTGTGCTTGTGGCTGTGTGTCGCGACCGCCAGCCAATGGCACAGGTGGAGGAGTACCTCGCAGAGTTGGAGTTCCTCGCCGAGACCGCCCATATTGTCACCGAGCGCACCTTTGTGCAGAAACTCTCCACCCCCGATAGCCGCTACTTTGTGGGCCCCGGCAAGCTGGAGGAGATTAGGGACTGGTGTGAGGAGCACGAGATTGATGTGGTAATCTTCGACGATGAGCTCTCCCCCTCCCAGACACGCAACATCGAGAAGGTTATCGGTCGTCGCATCTCGGACCGCACAAGGCTTATCCTCGACATCTTTGTGCAGAGGGCCCGTACGGCCTATGCCAAGACGCAGGTGAAGTTGGCCCAGTATGAGTATATGTTGCCCCGCCTGACGGGTATGTGGACCCACTTGGAGCGCCAGAGGGGTGGCACCGGAACCCGTGGTGGTTCGGGTGAGAGGGAGATTGAGACCGACCGAAGGGTTGTGCGCAACAATATCTCCAAACTCAAGGAGGAGCTTAAGAAGATTGACCGCCAGATGGCTGTGCAGCGTAGCAATCGAGGTGCGATGGTGAGGGTGGCTCTTGTGGGCTACACCAATGTGGGCAAGTCGACCCTCATGAACCTCATAAGCAAGAGCGATGTTTTTGCCGAGAATAAACTCTTTGCCACGCTCGACACCACTGTGCGCAAGGTGGTTTTCGACAACCTCCCCTTCCTGATGTCCGACACAGTGGGATTCATCCGCAAACTCCCCACACAGCTTGTGGAGGCCTTCAAGTCTACCCTCGATGAGGTTAGGGAGGCCGACCTGCTGATACATGTGGTGGACATCTCGCACCCCGCTTTTGAGGACCAGCTGAATGTGGTGAAGCAGACCTTGGCCGACATTGGCGCGAGCGACAAACCCGTCTACTTGGTATTCAACAAGATTGACGCCTACACATGGACCCCCAAGGAGGAGGACGACCTCACCCCTGCCACTCGCGAAAACATATCGCTCGAGGAGCTTCAGCGCAGCTGGATGGCCAAGAGCGGTGCACCCTGCATCTTCCTGTCGGCCAAGACCAAGGCCAATATTGATAAGTTCCGCAGCGACCTCTACGGTATGGTGCGCGAGATTCACGCCGGAAGGTACCCATTCAACAATTTCCTCTACTAAACTGAGGTGTGGTGTGGTGCCCAAAATGAAGAAAGATTAATAACTATAATATATAAAGGTATGGTACACATTCTTGATAAGGAGAATTCCATTCTCAACAAATTTCTCTCCGAGATTCGTGACGCCTCTGTGCAGGGCGACAGTATGCGTTTTCGTCGTAACCTCGAGCGCATAGCCGAGATTTGCGCCTATGAGATTAGCCGCACCCTCAACTACACTCCCCACATTGTGGAGACCCCCCTTGGTGAGGCCGAGGTGATGTTGTCCGACGACAAGGTAGTGCTGGCCACCATCCTCCGTGCCGGCTTGCCCTTCCATCAGGGTTTTCTCAACTACTTCGACAATGCACAGAACGCCTTTGTCTCTGCCTATCGCAAACACCATAAGGATAGCTCGTTTGAGGTGAAGGTGGAGTATATCTCGTGCGGCCAGCTGGAGGGTAAGATACTGCTGCTCGTTGACCCCATGTTGGCCACGGGCACCTCGCTTGTCTACTCCTATGAGGCGCTTGCTGCCAAGGGTGGCACTCCCAAGGAGCTCCATGTGGCTGCTGTCATAGCAAGTGAGGCGGGTGTGGAGTATGCCGAGAAACATCTGCCCCATGGCACCCACATCTGGTGTGCGTCGGTAGACCCCGAACTTTCGGCCCAGAGCTACATCATCCCCGGCTTGGGCGATGCGGGCGACTTGGCCTATGGCTCCAAGTTGGACTAAAGCCTAACGCCGTTGGTTGAGAGTTTAAGCCCCAAGACCAAGGGTGAGTAATAAAGAGAGCGCCCCTCCTGCAATCGGGAAGGGCGCTCTCTTTTGTTTGTTGCGCGGGGCGGCTACACGGTCATAATCTCTTTCTCCTTGGCGGCTACCAACTCGTCGAGCTTCTTGGTGTAGCGGTCGATGAGTTTCTGTGCGTCTGCCTCGCCATCCTTTGCCACATCCTCGGGCATGCCATCCTTCTGGGCCTTCTTGAAGGCGTCCACAGCATCGCGGCGGGCATTGCGAAGGCTCACTTTGCCGGTCTCGGCATAGCCTTTAACCTGCTTCACGAGCTCTTTGCGTCGCTCCTCGGTGAGTGCGGGGATGGTGAGTCGGATGTGCTCACCATTGTTGGAGGGGGTGAGGCCGATGTTGCTCACAAGGATTGCCTTCTCGATGGGGCCAATCATGTTTTTGTCCCAAGGCTGGATGAGGATGGTCTTTGCGTCGGGCACATTGACACTCGACACCTGCTCGATGGGGGTTGCTGCGCCGTAGTACTCAACCATGATGCCACGGAGCACATGCTGGCTGGCTTTGCCGGCCCTAACGCCGAGGAGGGACTCCTCGAGGTGGTGGATAGCCTTGGACATCTTCTCCTCGGCCATCTCAAGAATCAACAATTTGTCGTCGTTCATAGTAGTTCGTATTATTTAGAGTTTAACATTTCGTTTGCTGTGGCCACCAACTCCTCGAGCGCTTTGGGGGAGTAGGTGGAGGTGTGGCTGACGATGGTGCCGTCGGGAGCCACAAGCAGGTTGCGCGGAATCTCCTCGGTGGCGAAGAGCGAGTAAATCTCCCTCGTGGGGTCCACCCCCGAGCGGTAGGAGTACCCCTTTTTGTGTAACCACGCAGCAACTGTTGCCGAGTTCTCCTCGCGTGCTATGGGGAGGAAGAGCACATCGGGGTGGGCTGTGAGTGCCTCAAACGCCTCGCTCCGCGAGAGCCACTTGAACTCCTTGCGGCACGAGGGACACCAACTTGCCCAGAGGGTTATCCACACCACCTTGCCCTCCAACTCCGAGGAGCGGATGTGGCTGCCGTCTGTCATCGCCACCTCAAAGTGGGGGAGCCTGTCGCCGGCACCGAGCAGTGTCGTCGGGTCCTCCTGACCCCTAAGAGTGAGGGTGACCACCAAGGCTGCGAGCAGTGTGAAGAGTCGCCTCATGGTTGGTGGGGAGGGTTAGTTGTGTACCAAAGTACCGTTCTTCTCACCCTCGAGCACCTTCTGGAGGTTGCCTTCGGTGTCCATGTCGAAGACGATGATGGGGAGTCGGTTCTCCTTGCAGAGGGTGAAGGCTGTGAGGTCCATGATTTTCAGACCGCGGCCATATACCTCGTCGAAGGTTATCTCGTCAAACTTGGTGGCTGTGGGGTCCTTCTCGGGGTCGGCGGTGTAGACGCCATCCACGCGAGTACCCTTCAGGAGCACTTCGGCCTCAATCTCCACACCGCGCAGTGCCGAAGCGCTGTCGGTGGAGAAGTAGGGGTTGGAGGTGCCACCACCGATGATTACCACATAGCCGGCCTCGAGATACTCGAGGGCTTTGGCCTTGGAGAAGTACTCGCCGATGGGCTCCATGCGAATGGAGGTGAGCACCTTGGTCTTCACGCCTACACTCTCCAGATGGCTCTGGAGTGCCAGCGAGTTGATGATGGTTGCGAGCATACCCATCTGGTCGCCCTTCACGCGGTCGAATCCACGGCCCACGCCCTGCAAGCCACGGAAGATGTTGCCGCCGCCGATGACGATGCCTATTTGCACGCCCGACTCCACTGCTTTTTTGATTTGGAGCGAGTAGCTGTCGAGCACCTCGGTGGAGAGGCCGCGACCCTCGGCTCCTGCGAGCGATTCGCCGCTGAGTTTGAGAAGAATTCTTTTGTATTTCATATCTTTATCCAATTTTGTCTGTTAAAACTATTCGGAGCAATAAGCTTCATAAAAACCAACGCAATCTTGTTAATAGTAGAGGTTCTCTGCCTCACCCGAGGAGAGGTAGGACTCAAAATAGCTCAGTGTAGAAGAGTGCACGAGATCGTCTGTCGATATAATCTTTCTTATCGAAGCTTCATTTATAATGCTGAGCAACTGCAATTCAAAATCCTCCTCAACTTATTGTTACCTCGCCGGTATTTTTGCCGTATTGAGTAAAGTCGGCGACCGAGAAATCCATCGATTGGGCATACAACGAAAGCGACAATGACGAGAGAATTATCACGAGGGCCGAAAGGATATACTTTTTCATACAGCTTCGAATTGTTTCAAGTCAACAGCATGTTATCGCAACAAAAATAACAATAAAAAAATAGAGTTCCAAAATTATATGTCGGAAACCTAAAGTTTGCAGAGCCTAAAAAAACAGACCCAATGGCACATCTCCCACCTTTCCGATAATCCCTTTGAATGATGAGTCGATTTGGGCGTGGGGCTTGTTGCAAGGGGATTTCTTGATGTTCAATTTTCAAGTTTCAATTAAAGTTGGTATATTTGCTGTCATAAGGAGCAAGAAAGCTATGGCAAAGAAGGATTATAGGTATCTGGAGAGGGTGAATTCTCCCGCCGACCTCAAGGAGTTGGCGGTGGAGGAGTTGCCCGTCTACTGTGCCGAACTGAGGGATTATATTGTGGAGTGCTGTGCCGTCAATCCCGGCCACCTCTCCTCGAGCCTCGGTGCGGTGGAGATTGCTGTAGCTCTTCACTATGTGTTTGATTTCCCCAACGATAGGGTTGTGTGGGATGTGGGCCATCAGGCCTATGCACACAAGATTATCTGTGGCCGCAGGGATGATTTTGCCCGCCAGCGCACGCTGGGAGGCATCGCCGGTTTCCCCCGTATTGAGGAGGGCGACTCGTTTGGTGCGGGCCACTCGTCGGTGTCGATTTCGGCCGCTTGTGGCATGGCGGAGGCTTCGGCCCTGATGGGGGATGGGCGCAAGGTTGTGGCTGTGATTGGCGATGGTGCCATGACGGGCGGCCTCGCTTTTGAGGGGCTCAACAATGCGGGTGCCTCGAAGGCCGACCTGCTCGTTATTCTCAACGACAACCGCCAGAGTATCGACACCAATGTGGGTGCTCTGCGCCAACACCTGCTGCGAATCACCTCCTCGAGGAAGTACAATAATATGAAACGCAAAGTGTGGGGAGGGCTCAATTTTGCCCCCCGCTTGCGCTCTATTCTTTCGCACACTACCCACACTATCAAGCGCTACCTGCTGCGCCAGAGCAACCTCTTTGAGAGCATGGATTTCCGCTACTTTGGCCCCACCAATGGCCACGATGTGGTGTCGTTGGTGCGCACGCTGCGCTCGTTGAGGGAGATTGAGGGGCCCAAGTTGCTCCACGCCATGACCCTCAAGGGAAAGGGTTATGCACCTGCCGAGCAGGGCGACCCCGCGGTGTGGCATGCGCCCGGAAAGTTCAACCCCGAAACGGGCGAGAGAGAACCCTCCAAAGAGGGGCCTGCCAAATACCAGACCGTCTTTGGACGAGCACTGCTGGAGCTCGCTGAGGTGGATGAGAGGGTGGTGGGTGTGACACCCGCCATGGCTACGGGCAGCTCCATGAACATCCTTCAGGCTGCGATGCCCCACAGGTGCTTCGATGTGGGAATTGCCGAGGGCCACGCCGTAACCTTCTCGGCAGGCTTGGCAAGGGGGGGCATGATTCCCTTCTGTGCAATCTACTCCTCTTTCATGCAGAGGGCTTATGATAATGTTATTCACGATGTTGCGCTCCAAAATATCCACACCGTGTTCTGCATCGACAGGGCAGGATTGGTGGGCGAGGATGGTGCTACCCACCACGGCGAGTTCGACATTGCCTATATGCGCCCAATCCCCAATCTGCGCATCGCGGCACCTCGTAACGAGCAGGAGTTGAGGGATATGATGTTCACCGCCTACCGAGGCGAGGGTCCCTTTGTTATCCGCTATCCCCGAGGGGGTGCTGTGGGTGTGGAGGAGGGCCCCATGAAGGAGCTCCCCATTGGCAAAGCTGAGGTGTTGAGGGAGGGCGAGGATGTCGCACTGCTCACCTTGGGCCACACCGCGCTCGATGGTGCGAGGGCTGCCGCGAGGGCTGCCGAGAGGGGCGTTTCTGTCTGCCACATCGACCTCCGCTGGGCCAAACCTCTCGATGAGGAGATGCTCCGAATGGTGGGTGAGAGGTTTAGCAGGATTGTCACCGTGGAGGATGGTGTTGTGAGTGGTGGCGTGGGTAGCGCTGTGGCCGATTGGATGAACGACAACGGTTTCCACCCCACCATTGTCCGCTTGGGCATTGGCGACCTCTTTGTGGAGCACGGCACCGTGAGGGAGCTCAAGGCTTTGTGTGGCTTCGACGAGGAGGCTATTCTGGAGGCTTTGTGCCACAAATAGCCCGCGCGTTTTGCACGATTTATCCCTAAATTACATACTATCATGAGAAAAATATTCACCCTTTTTGTGGTCCTCGCACTGTTTGTGGCCACTTCGGTGGGTCGTAACTACGAGGGTTACTACACCTCACTCCCCGTGGATATGGCGGTTCCTACGCTTCCCACAATTCCCGATAATAGCGTGTCTGTCACCGACTTTGGCGGTGTGGGCGACGGCTTGGTGCTCAACACCGAGCCCTTTGCCCGAGCTGTTGCCGCTCTCGATAAGATGGGTGGTGGCCACTTGGTGGTGCCTGCGGGTGTGTGGCTCTCGGGCCCCATCGTGCTCAAGGATAACATCGACCTCCACTTGGAGCGCAATGCCATATTGCTGGCCACCCCCGACCGTACGCAACACCTCAAGGAGGGCAAGACGCTCACCTTCATCAGTGCCAGCAAGCGCAAGAATATCTCCATCACGGGCGAGGGTGTTGTCGATGGCAACGGCGATGTGTGGCGCCCCGTGAAACGCACCAAGGTGAGCGACACCGAGTGGAAACGCTTTACCCGCATGGGGGGCACCATCGACGAGAAAAATGGTGTGTGGTACCCCTATGACCTCACCCATCTGGCCAACATTGCCGAGGGTGCCAAGAAGCAGGAG
>JAGBZI010000066.1 GCA_017628305.1 Tidjanibacter sp. | reverse complement strand
TTCCGGAGTAGATTGCCCAGTCGGAGGCGGGCGAGAAGCTCAACCCATCCTTCACCATCTCCAGCCTCGGATTGACAATTGGCCCAACGGTAGCAACCGTAAATGGGGTAAATCTCTCCGCAACACCCGTCTTGAGAATCACCTTTCTCACATCCCCGGGGGCAAGATTTTCGGGGTCGGCCTCGGGGTTGACAATCTCCTCGGCCGTGAGGTTGTAGGTAGCACCCTCCACAAGTTCGAAGATTGCCAGATTGAAGATGTAGCCGGAGGGCATCACCTCTCCACGATGGTCGCGATAGGGGTTTTCGAGGCCTATGTTCACCCCGTCGCCGATGTTGGGGTGGAGCAGTGTTAGCCCTCGGAGTCGCTTGCGGTCGACAATGCGGTAGTCCGTTCGGTAGCGCAGGTGGAACTCGAAGGCGGCAGCCAGACGGGTGGTGGGTGTGAATACTATGCGCCCCAAGTGGTCGAAGCCGATGGCCTCCGAGCCACTGTCAATGTGGTCGACGATGTTGCCCACGGAGTTGAAGTTGGCGAGGGGGTCGGCCACCACCCTGCCAAACGAGTTGGCCTCCACCACCTCGGAGTCCTCGGCACGCGAGGCCACAAAGGCCATCTTCTCCCCCCAATCACCATGGGGCCTTTCGCTCCATCGGCCACTCATGTAGAGCGACTTGAAGAACTCGGAGCCGAAGAATTCCGACTCCACGGCATAGCCTGCCCGGGCGAAAATCGCCTCCACAAGGGTGCCGATGTGAACGAAGGGGTGGAACATGTCGAGCACAACACGGTTGAAGAATTTGGGCTTGTGGGCACCGTTTCTCTCCTCTCCGCGGCCACGCTCCACAGGGAGGAACCTCACCAATGGGTAGCCCTCATCGCTGTGACTCTCCTCGATGGTGTCGAAGTCGAGTGGCGCGCTCCACTCGGGCTTGAGATTTGCAAGGCTCACAGCCGCTTCCCCCACCCACTCGCGAGCGTTACCAATGATGTTGAAACGGTAGAATCCCCCCTGCCCCAAGCTGGAAGCTGTGAGGTAAATCACCCCCTCAATTATCACACAACCATCCACTTCCACCCTTGCGGTGTGGGTCGAGTGGTTGAACATCTGTGTGGCGAGAGGCTGCTCGCAGTCGCCCATCAGTTGTCGGTTGTGGGGTGTAGCGGGGATGGTGATGCTCTTCGAGTAGCCCGCACGCCCGAGCGATGTGGAGGTGAGCGATGCTACCGAGAGCGACACCGACACCTCGGAGGAGGGGTCGAGGTCGGCGAGAGAGTTGTCAATGTAGAGCTTTGTCATAGGGTCGAAAGGTTTGTTGGGTCTACCAATAAGTTGTTGTTTTCGAGGGGCGCAGGGTCAGCTCCACACTGAGTGCCTCGCGGCCGAGGGCACCCACCGAGGAGGAGAGAAGCGTGCAGGGCTCGGCGGTGCCGTCGGGGAACATTCGCCACACTCGCGGAGAGGTTGCCACCTCCCCCACCCTCTGGGCCTCGCTGCGGGAGAGCACACCGCTCGATAGGGAGAGCTCCCTCCACCCCTCCAGCGCGAGGGTTGTAGTGGTCCCCTGCGAGAAGGCCTCGCTGCGGCGCGTGGCAAGCTGTGAGGAGGAGAGGCCTTCGAAGGTGTGGTAGGTGAGATAGCCACGGGGGTTGAGCCACGCGAGCCTCACGGCACCCTCGGGTCGCTCGGTGAGCGTATAGTGAACTCTGGTGAGGAGCTCGCCGCCCACCACGACCGTCACATCAAACCACTCCACCGACAAGGGTTGCGACGAGTAGGAGAGAATGGTGTCGGGCACCACCCCCACGAGCCACACCCCACGCCGAGCGACGATTTCACTGTCGAGCAGTATGGCCGAGCCATCCGAGAGGGTGCATGTCACCTCCACCCTCGAGTTTCTGGCCAGAGTGAGTGCTATTTCGTCCTGTTCGCCGAGGGCGATGGTGCGGAGGGTGTCGCGGGGCCCCATTGCGGTATCGGCCTGAAGGTGTGCCAAGGAGGCAGTGAAGAGCACATCGCTGCTTCTGGCTCCCTCCTCGCCGTAGGCCACATAGAGCTCTGCATCTCTCCCTTCGGGCTTCACAAGGCTACTTCTGCGGAAGATTTCGGGTTGGGGGTCGATGGTGCGACGCAGGAATGCACGGGGTGAGGAGGCTATGGTCTGTCGGCCAGCATAGCGCCTCACACCAAGGAGGGTGCCGTCGGCCAGATGGAAGGCCACCTCGGTGGATGACCCTCCGTCGGCCCCCTCGAAAACGAAGTGGTTGTCGTGGGCGAGAGAGCTGAAGTTGGCGGGTTGAGAGATTAGTTGCATAGGTAACACTACTTGTTCATTAATTTAACTTTAACTGGTAATAACTCTACTGCGCCGAAGGGCAGGAGATGGTGGCCACCTTGACGAGGAGCGACAGAGCGGCATCGCCTGCCACAGTCTGGGGTGTGGCGAGCAACACGCTCTCCTCCACCGCCACATCGACCACGGCGGGAGATTGCGACAAGAGAGCCACAAAGCTACATGCATCCGAGGTCAATTTGGCAACAACTTCGGGCGCAACGGGGCGCGATGGTTTGCTGTCGCACAGAAACTTAACACACATTTTCCAAGTGTGACGCACCTCCTTTTCTCCCTCGTGGTCAATTAGTTCGATGGGGTCAATAGAGGCGATGGGCAACCCCTTGGAGAGGAGTGTGGAGTGCAGGCGGTCGGTGGTGGTGGGAGTGTAACCGAGCGTGCTCAGCGCGGCCTCGGTAGCAGCAAATAGCGAGGAGTAGGACATGGCGATTTGAGTGGTATTAATAAGATTTTTCGGTTCAATTTCTGAACAAAAGTAGTGCGTTTCGAGCCGTGTGTCAATACCACTTTTTCCCCTGCCATTACCATTATTTCCCTCTGGAAAGGGGGCGTGTTCGCCTAAAATTCGGAATTAAAGCGAGATAAGCGAGGGGGTAAAAATTTGAACTTTCCGCAAATAATGGAAAATAAATTGGCGGAGCGTTTGACGAGCCCAAAAAAGGCGACCCCCAAAACCTACTAATTCGTAGGCTTGGGGGTCGCCAACCGGTGATTCGGGAAAAACTACCCGATATATGCGCTTTTGAGGGCGGCGATTTCAGCCGGCCACAGGCTCTCGTCGATGGTTTCGAGCACCAACGGCATCTCCTCAAAACGGGGGTCGCGAGCTATGTAGCGAAAACACTCCATACCGATGGTACCCTCGCCGAGCCTCTCGTGGCGGTCGATGCGACTACCCAGCGGACGCATCGCATCATTGAGGTGCATGCCGCGCAGATAGTCGAGCGAGATGATGGAGTCTATCTCCGCAAAGGTTTTCTCGCAGGCCTCGGCGGTGGAGAGGTCGTAGCCTGCGGCAAAGGCATGGCAGGTGTCGATGCAGTAGCCCACCCTCGATTTATCCTCCACACGGTCGATAATGTGGGCAATATGTTCAAATCGGTGACCGAGATTGGTGCCCTGCCCCGCAGTGTTCTCAATGACCGCCGTCACACCATGGGTCTGCTCAAGGGCGATGTTGATACTCTCCGCCACACGGTCGAGACTCTCCTCGAGGGAGATGCGCCCGAGGTGGCTGCCGGGGTGGAAGTTGAGCCTGTCGAGCCCAAGAAGTTCACAACGCCTCATCTCCTCCACAAAGGAGTCGCGCGACTTGGCAAGTCCATCGGCATCGGGATGGCCGAGGTTGATGAGATAGGAGTCGTGGGGCAGAATCTGTCGTGGCGTGAAGCCATACTTTTCACACTCGGCACGAAAGGTGTCTATATCCTTTGCCGAGAGGGGTGCTGCGAGCCACTGTCGCTGGTTTTTGGTGAAGAGAGCAAAGGCAGTTGCTCCTATATCGTGTGCATTACGGGGTGCGTTGTAGACGCCGCCCGAGGCCGAAACATGTGCTCCAAAGTATTTCATAGTGCCGTAAGTATTTTTCTGTTTGTTATTATCTGGCAGTACAAATGTAATAAATTCCGCCAAAAATTCATATATTTGCACTATTGTAATATTTTATATAGGTATAGAGCGGCGTTATATGTGTAAGTTGTTCACTCGCATAGTGTTGATTGTGGTGCTGTTGGCATGGGGTCTAACGGAGGCCTCGGCCCAATATACCATACGCCGTGCCGAGCCCCAGAGGAGCGAAAGCAAGGAGCTCCCCAAGCTGCTCGAAACCCTCAGCGAAAGCCGAATAACGGCCGAGCTCGACGGCGACTACTACAACCACGCCGCATGGATTGCCGAGCGCAACCGTGTGCGCAAGGAGCGCAACACCTTCGAGGTTGAGGGCTCTTTCCAGACCTCCACCCTCGGCTTCGAGAACTGGACTGCCGGTGGCGACAACACCTTCTCGGCCCTTGCGACCCTCTTCATCCACCACCGCTACAACCGCAGCAAGTTCACCCACGACCTCACGGTGAATGCCCGCTATGGCATGAACTACATCGACAAGACCCCCTTTAAGAATGTTGACGAGGTGAAAATGACGGAGGTTATGTCGTGGGACATCCGCAATAATTGGTCCTACTCGGCCACCATCAACTTCCGCACACAGCTCACCGATGGTTTCGAGTCGCGCACCAGCGAGACACTCATTTCGACCCTCCTGTCACCCGGCTTTTTGGATGTGTCGGTGGGTTTCACCTATGCGCCCAAGAACACCCCTTATAAGGTGACCCTTTCGCCCATTTCGGGCAACATCGTGTCGATGATTGACGAGAGGCTTATCGACCAAGGGCTCAATGGAGTGACTGCCGGCGAGAGGTTTTTCATTGGTGTGGGCCCCTCCATCAACGCCACTTTTGACAAGAGGTTTTTCGGCGACAGGGTGCGCTACCGCTCCACCCTCTATGGCTTCACGAACCTCACCTCTCCTCCCACGGCAAGGTGGGACAACTGGCTCGACTTCAACATCTCGAAATACCTCTCCGTGAAACTCTACGGAGTGATATACTACCTCCACTCTGCCAGCCCCAAGGCTCAGTATCAATACTCGGCCACGCTGGGTCTTAGCTACAAATTCCGCAACAAATAGGCTATGAAACGCGATAAGCTCACACTCTGGCTGCCCACAGCAGCCACCCTCATCCTCGCCCTCGGTTTGTGGATGGGCTACACCATCACCACCAACCGATTGAAGCTCACAGCCCCCCGCACCACAGAGAGTTCTGCGGCCGGCTCCAAGCTCGACTACACACTCTCGCTCATCAATCGCGCCTATGTAGACAAAATCGACACGGACACCATCGTAGAGAACCTGATGCACGACATGATGGCCCAGCTCGACCCCCACTCCGTCTATGTTCCTGCCGAGGAGCTGAAGGAGCTCAACGAGCCTTTGGAGGGGGAGTTCGACGGCATTGGCGTGGTGTTCAACATGACCACCGACACCGTTGTGGTGCTCAACACTGTGGCAGGAGGCCCCAGCTACAAGGCGGGAGTGCTGCCCGGCGACAGGATTGTCACCGTCGATGGCGACACCATTGCGGGTCGCCGCATACCTCAGGAAGAGGTTATGAGCCGCCTGAGGGGCAAGCGCGGTACACGAGTGACCGTGGGCCTCGAGAGGGCCAATGTGGAGGAGCTCGTGGAGGTGGAGATTGTGAGGGACAAGATTCCGATTCTGAGCATCGACGCCGCCTTTATGATACGCCCCGGCACGGGCTTTATTCGCCTTACGAGCTTTGCCCGCACCACCCACAAGGAGTTTTTGGCGGCCGTAGAGAGGCTCCAGAAGGAGGGCATGAAGGAGCTCATCTTCGACCTGCGCAGCAACTCGGGAGGCTACCTCGACCAAGCAATCCTGATGACCAACGAGTTTCTGCCCGAGGGCAAACTGATGGTCTACACCGAGGACCGCAACGGCAACCAACAGAAGGAGTATAGCACAGGGGGCGGCACAATGACCGAGATACCCCTTGTGGTGCTGATAGACGACTACAGCGCCTCCTCGAGCGAGATTGTGGCAGGCGCCCTTCAGGACAACGACCGAGGCACCATCGTGGGTCGCCGTTCGTTTGGCAAAGGATTGGTGCAGAGCCAGATACCTCTTGCCGACGGCTCGGCCATAAGGCTCACCGTTGCAAGGTACTACACCCCCACAGGCCGCTCCATCCAGAAGCCCTACACTCGTGGTGAGGCCTACTATGGCGACGACATCTTGGAGCGCTACGAGCACGGCGAGTTGTTCTCGGCCGACAGCGTGCGCTTTGCCGACTCGCTGAAGTTCACCACCCCCGGAGGCAAGATTGTCTATGGTGGCGGAGGCATCATGCCCGATGTCTATGTCCCCATAGATACCCTCGATATGACCCCCTACTACTACAAGGCCACGGGGCTCAATGTGCTCTACCGCTACACATTGGAGTACTCCGACCGCCACCGCAAGGCTATCAATGCGGTGCGCAGCGTGGAGGAGCTCAACGCCTTGCTCGATAGCGACACCCGCCTGCTGGAGGATTTCGTGGCATGGGCCGAGAGCAAAGGGCTCAAGGCCGATTGGGGGGAGATTAACACCTCGCGAGAGCTGCTCACGGCGATGCTGAGGGCCTACATTGGCCGCAACACGGAGCTGTCGGATGTGGGCTACTTCTCGCAGATTGTCCCCATCGACGAGAGCCTCCGAAAGGCATTGGAGATTTTCGACGGCCAGAGGGAGTGACAATTTGTCACCCTCGGTCTGTCTGGCACAGAGGTTGCACAATGGCAGTAAAAACCGATGCGCACAAAACTACGCACATACAAAAAAATAGTAACCAACATAAAAAAATCTAATTGCAGACTATGAATGTAAAACCCCTTTCGGACAGAGTTCTCATTCTGCCCAATCCCGCAGAGGAGAAGACCGCAGGCGGTCTGTTTATTCCCGACACAGCAAAAGAGAAACCCTTGGCAGGCAAGGTTGTAGCCGTTGGCCCCGGTACCTCGGAGGTGACCATGGAGGTGAAGGAGGGCGACACCGTGCTCTATGGTAAATATGCCGGCACGGAGCTCCACATCGATGGCACCGACTACCTCATCATGAAACAGTCGGACATCATGGCAATCGTCGGATAATTGAGAGAGAGAAGAAATTGAAACTTGTCGGCAGAGGCCTATCGGTCGATGGCCGACAGAAACAGAAAAACTATGGCAAAAGAGATTAAATATAATGTAGAGGCTCGCGAGCTTCTCAAGGAGGGTGTCGACGCCCTCGCAAATGCAGTGAAGGTGACCCTCGGTCCCAAAGGTCGCAATGTTATTATCGACAAGAAGTTTGGCGCACCCCACATCACCAAGGATGGCGTGAGCGTAGCCAAGGAGATTGAGCTCGAGGACAGGTTTGCCAACATGGGCGCACAGATTGTCAAAGAGGTGGCAAGCAAGACTAACGATGATGCGGGCGATGGTACCACCACCGCCACTGTGCTGGCACAGGCCATCATCGGCGTGGGTATCAAGAATGTGACCGCAGGTGCCAACCCCATGGACCTCAAGAGGGGTATCGACAAGGCTGTAGCTGCCGTTGTTGAGAACATCAAGGGCCAGAGCCAGACTGTGGGTGAGAACCTCGATAAGGTGGAGCAGGTAGCCACCATTTCGGCCAATAACGACCACTCCATTGGTTCGCTGATTGCCGAGGCTGTGGGCAAGGTTAAGAAGGAGGGTGTAATCACTGTTGAGGAGGCCAAAGGCACCGACACTCATGTGGAGGTTGTGGAGGGCATGCAGTTCGACCGTGGCTACATTTCGGCCTACTTTGTGACCGATACCGAGAAGATGGAGACCACCCTCGAGAGGCCCTATGTGCTTCTCACCGACAAGAAGATTTCGACCATGAAGGAGCTGATGGGCGTACTGGAGCCCGTGGCACAGAATGGTCGTTCGCTCCTCATTGTTGCCGAGGATGTGGATGGCGAGGCCCTCAGTGCACTTGTTGTCAACCGCTTGCGTGGCACCCTGAAGGTGGCTGCCGTGAAGGCTCCCGGCTTTGGCGACCGCCGCAAGGAGCTGTTGGAGGATATCGCAATCCTCACCGGTGGCACCGTAATCTCGGAGGATAAGGGGCTGAGGCTCGACGCCGCTACCATTGATATGCTCGGCACCGCCGACAAGGTGACCATCAGCAAGGACAACACCACAATTGTGGATGGCGGCGGCAAGGCCGAGGCCATCGAGGCTCGCGTGGCACAGATTCGCCACCAGATGGAGAACACCACCAGCGACTACGACCGCGAGAAACTTCAGGAGAGGTTGGCCAAGTTGGCAGGTGGCGTTGCGGTGCTCTATGTGGGTGCTGCCACCGAGGTGGAGATGAAGGAGAAGAAGGACCGTGTGGAGGATGCACTTGCTGCCACTCGCGCTGCCATTGAGGAGGGCATCATCCCCGGCGGTGGTGTGGCCTACATCCGTGCGGCCGACGCTTTGGCCGAGCTTAAGGGCGACAACGACGACGAGACCACCGGTATTGCCATCGTGCGCCGCGCCATCGAGGAGCCTTTGCGCCAGATTGTTGCCAATGCGGGAGGCGAGGGCTCTGTGGTGGTCAACAAGGTGAGGGAGGCCAAGGGCAGCTTTGGCTACAACGCCCGTGCCGACCGCTATGAGGATATGTTCTCGGCCGGCATCATCGACCCCACCAAGGTTGCTCGTGTAGCTTTGGAGAACGCTGCAAGTATCGCTTCGATGTTCCTCACCACTGAGTGTGTGCTGGTGGAGAAGAAGGAGGAGAACCCTGCACCTGCCATGCCCGGCGGCGGAATGGGTGGCTACTAAAGAGATCGTGGCATAAGCCATAACGATATTGACATAAACCATAACGACAGAAGCGGCTCCCGAGAGAGTCGCTTCTGTTTTTAGTGAAGGGTGGGAAAGGAGCGGCTGGGGGCGAAAGTGCGATTTTTTTGAAAAAAAATTGGCCCTACCTCTTGCAGATATAGAAAAAAGTGGTACCTTTGCACCGCTATTGGGCTGTGGTGTAATGGTAACACAACAGATTCTGGTCCTGTTATTCATGGTTCGAGTCCGTGCAGCCCAACTAAAGGAGCAAAAATCGAAAGGTTTTTGCTCTTTTTTTATTCTCACTCCACCTCAACATCACGACACAAAAAAATCGACCTCCCGACAAAGGAGGTCGATGTGTGTTTTACCCTGAGGCCGTACGATGGTTCGTTCCTACCTATCCGAGCCACCCCACGAATTGGTATTCACCACACTCGTTTGGTCGATGTAGCCCGCCTCGTGGTTGCCATACTCACCTGCACGCCACCAACGCCACTGGAATGCGTAGGTCCATCCACCCTCTATGGTTGCGGCATACTCCTCGGGCATCACAAACGAGAACCACTGGTAGCGGTCGTAACGCTCGCCACCCTCCACCTCGGCACCCTCGACATACTCCAGCTGGAAGATGGAGGTGTCGATTGTGGAACTTTTTATGTCGTAGTGGAGCGTCACATTGGGCAGAGCCTCGGATGGCTGCTGGTAGGCCGAGTAGAGCACATTGATATTGACACACCCACCACCAATGCTCACCTGATAGGGCATCGCGGGGGCACCCAAGCACTCATAACCCGCCGAGAGGGCGTCGCCACGGTCGTAGACCTCCATAGGTTTCACCGCCAGCGAATAGAGCCTGTTGAGCCTCACCCAGAAGGCATTGGACGCATCCGAGCGTGTACCGAGAATGGTGTAGTTGAACATTGCACGCCCCACGGGCAGCTCATCGGCAGTTAGCGAGCCACCCAACTCCACAACCGAGAGCCTGAAGCCCTCATCTGTGGTGATGGCGCACATCTCCCGATTCAAATCTTCGGCCTCTTCAATCCATCCCAATGCGGTGATGTAGTCACCCCAATAGCCGTTGTCCGGATTAGGCGAGGCATCTAACACGGGCTCAAACTCTGCCGAACAACCCCAGCCAACAACAAGCATGGCGAAGAGAGTGATGCGGAGAAAATATCTTACAATTAGTCTCATCTCTACTTACAATAAATATGTTATAATAGTATTGGGGGCTGTTTAGTTAAATGCAATCCTCAGGCCCACACGGCTCGAGAGGGTGAGAGGTTTCACAGTGCGGTAGTTCTCGGGATAGTCCACTCCTGCGAACCAATAGGAGCCACCCAGCTCACCGAAGAGCGAGAGGTTCTCCGCAAAGTTGTAGTTCACACCCACGGCGCCATCCATTGAGAGGGTCACGAAGGGGACCTCGAGATTGGTGGTCTGCATCAGCTCGCCATCGAGCAACACCTTGTCGGTGGCATCCACATTGAACTCCATGGTGGCACCCAGTCGGGCGTAGAGTGCCAAGGGGCCATAGTCCACAACATTGAGCGACAGCGAGAGGGGCACACCGAGGTAGTTCATCTTGCGCCAGCTCTCGTAGAGGCTCAAGCTACCCTTGTTCTCGCCCTTGCTGCTGAGCGATGTATAGAGCAATCCCGACTCCACGGAGAGGTAGTCGGTGATGGAGAAGTTCACCGTAATGCCCACAGTAATAGGCATGAAGTGCTCAAGCTTGGGGGCTGCGGGGTTCTTACCCACCATCTGTGGGGCACCCAGATAGCCACCACTTGCGATGTTGCTCTGCTCGTTTACCAACAGGTTGCTTCCCGTGCGGTGGGTCATCTCCATGTTACCCATGCCCGTTCCTGTGGCATGAAGCGCCAGAGTCACCCTCTGTTCGGGGGCCTCAAAACGGCTGTCGTCCCACATAGCCTCGCGCCAATACGCCTCAAGCTCTGCCGTATCACGACGACGGGTTGTGCGTCGAGTGGTTGTCGTAGCCTTTTTACGCTCGCGCCTGTTCGACTGCTTGGCCACCTCTGCTTCGCCCTCCTCTTTCTCCTTGGGGGCAACAACCGCCAACTCCTCTGCCTCGGGAAGGGTCGCCACGGGGGCCACCACCTCCACATTGAGTTTGGGGGAGTTCACGCGTGGAGAAGCCTTCATGGCCACCGCTTCGGCCACTTGCACCACCTCGGGTGCCACCTCCTGTTGGCCTTCCGCCTGCTGCATCTCTGCCACCACAGCCATCTGCTCACCCATGGCAGCAATCTCCTCGGGGGCACTGCGGCGCATGGTGACCACAAAGGCCACAGCCACCATAGCAGCCGCCATGGCCACTGCCACGCCTCGGCTCCACACCCTGCGCCACAAAGGAACCACCACTGCGGGCTCCCTCTTCACGGGTGCGGCGGCAGCCAGAGTGCGCTCTATGCGGTCGAACATATCCGCAGGGGGCTCCTCCATGTGGCCATGCAACTTGTCGCCAAGGAGCTCTGCAAATCTGTCGTTCTTATCGTAGTTATCTTTCATTGTCTGCTTTGTCCGTTTAGTAAAAATGTTCTTCTTTCTCAATCAGTTCTGCGAGTCGGGCTCGGGCTCGGATATATTGTGTTCGGCTTGTTGCCTCGCTAATGTCGAGCATCTGGGCAATCTCTTTGTGCTTAAATCCCTCCACTGCGTGGAGCATCAGCACTGTGCGGAAGCCTTCGGGTAGCTCATTCACCAGCCTCATCAACTCCTCATTGCCGAGCCGAGTGAGAGCTTCGGGGGGTGCTCCATCTACCACCCCGGGTGGTAGGTCGCCAACATCGTCGTCGAGCGTGCGCCCCGGATGGAGAGTTCGCAAGTGGCTCAGCGCGGCGTTCACAAATATTCGCTTCATCCACCCCTCAAAGGAGCCCTCCCCTCGGTAGTCACCAATCTTGGTGTAGAGGGCTACGAAACCATCGTGAAACACATCTTCGGCCGTAGCTCGCACCTTTACATAACGCCTCACCAGAGCGAACATTGTCGCTCCATAGCGCTGGTACAATTCTCTACGAGCCTCAGAGTCACCCGCTTGGCAACCTTTTATAATGCTCTCAATGGTCATTTGCCTCTTCTCTCTACCTATATAGATGCACAAGGGGGGCAAAATGTTGCACGCCCCCCTATTTTTTTTCACATATTTTCTACATTTTTTCGCATGTAGCCACTTAAATCACAAACTCAATCTCCTTGAATAGGTAGGGCACCACCATCCCCTCGCTCTCCACAAGGAGCTCACCCGAGGAACGAACACCCTGAATAACTCCCTGAAAGAGCTTGCCATTGGGCAAACGGAAGGGGTGGAGTTCACCTTTGCGATAGATAAGCTCCGAGTAGTCCCTCTCGATGGCGTCGGGCTCGGCGAGCAGCTGCTGGTAGCGACTCTCCAGCGCGTCGAAGAGCTCTTGGAACACCTCGGCCACATCGTAGCTCTTGCCCGTAATGGAGGCCATCGAAGTGGGGTTGGGCACCCAATCCTCAAACTCCTTCTGATTGATATTCAGACCAATGCCCACAATGGTGCGAGCCAACATACCCTCCGTTCCGAGGTCGTGCTCTATGAGGATGCCACAGATTTTCTTGTTGCCCACATAGATGTCGTTGGTCCACTTTATCTTGCTCCTTATCTCATACTTTGCAAGGGTGTCCACCAGCGCCAAGGCCACCGCCTCGGAGAGGAGAAACTGACGCTTGGCGGGTAGCGTTGTGGGCTCCCATACGAGCGAGAAAGTAAGGTTTTCACCGGGGGCACTCGACCATCGGTTACCCCTCTGCCCGCGTCCTGCGGTCTGCTCCTTGGCAATCACCGCATCTCCGTGGCGATAGCCGGGCTTCTTCACCTCCGCATTTGTCGAAGGCAACGATTTGTAGATTAATACAGCCATATTTCAGCACTTAGCTGTCAGCATTCAGCTGTCAGCTTTTTTTATTAGTTTTCAGTTTTCAGTTATCAGTATCCAATATTGGGTTTCAATATTGAGGAGCTCGACCGACACCGGTGGTGCAAATTTTACCGACACGCGCTGGCCGATAAAGTCGTATTGTCGAGGAAATTTTGTGCCAACGGCTGAGGAAGAGCCCGCAGTTTACTCGGGGTAAATGAGGAGCTCGACCGACACCGGTGGTGCAAAATTTACCGACAAGACGGCTTTAGACCGATACGCCGAACTCTCTCAATGCATCATTCAGAGAGGTCTTCTTGTCGGTGCTCTCCTTGCGGCGACCGATGATGAGCGCACAACCCACATAGTAGTCGCCTGCGGGATAGTTCCTCTTGTAGCTGCCGGGGATAACCACCGAGCGTGGAGGTACATAACCCTTATACTCAACGGGTTCGGGGCCTGTAACATCCACGATTTTGGTGGAGGCTGTAATGGTCACACCCGCTCCGATAACCGCTTCGGCACCGATGTGGGCACCCTCCACGATGATGCAACGCGAGCCGATGAAGCAGCCGTCCTCAACAATCACGGGCGCAGCCTGCACGGGCTCCAGCACACCGCCGATACCCACGCCACCACTCAAGTGTACTCCCTTGCCAATCTGTGCACAGGAGCCCACGGTGGCCCAAGTGTCGACCATGGTGCCGCTCTCCACCCTCGCGCCGATGTTCACATAGGAGGGCATGAGGATTACTCCGGGGGCAAGATAGGCGCCGCGGCGTGCCACAGCGTGGGGCACAACCCTCACACCGAGTGCCTCATAGCCATGCTTGAGGGGTAGTTTGTCGTAAAACTCGAGGTCGCCGGCATGCGAGGTGGCCATGTCGTGAGTGGGGAAATAGAGGATAACACCCTTTTTGACCCACTCGTTCACCCTCCACGAGCCGTCGTCGGTGGGCTCTGCCACGCGCAACTTACCCTCGTCAAGGAGCGTCACAACCTCCTCGATAGCCTCCCTCACTGCGGGGTCGGCAAGGAGCTCACGGTTGTTCCACGCAGCCTCAATATGATTTTTCAGTTTGTCATACATAGTCCAAAGGATTAAAATTTACCGAGTACAAATATACTAAAAAGATTGGAAACCTCATCCAAATCGGTCGATTTATCAAAATTGTACTATATTTGCACTTTATACGACAAAATAGTCGCAAAAATCGAACTTTACCCATGAAAAACACACCTAAAGAGTCGAAACAGCTCGACGATAAAACCCCTCTTGTGGAGGGTATCAAGAGGCTCGACATGAGCCAGAAACCTCGAAAGATTGCGTGGTGGCTGAGGCCCGTAATGTGGATAGCCTCGTTCCCCGTCACATGGCTCCACCGCACCCACATTAAGAGGGTCGACATGGAGGGCGTCAAGAAGCCCTACCTGCTCCTGTGCAACCACAACGCCTTCTATGACTTCATGGTAGCAATCAAAGCAACCTTTCCCCACCACGCCTACTACATTGTAGCGATAGATGGTTTTGTGGGCATCGGTGGCCTGCTCCACTGGCTCATGGCCCGCGTAGGTTGCATTCCCAAGCGTAAGTTCACCAACGACACCCGCCTTGTACGCCAGTTGCGCGAGGTGAAGGAGCGTCAGAAAATCGTGGCTTTCTATCCCGAGGCTCGCTACTCGCTCTGTGGCACCAACGCCATCCTTCCCCCTTCGCTGGGCAAGCTGGTTAAACTGCTCAAGATGCCCGTGGTGACCCTCATTACTCAGGGCAACCACATCAACTCCCCCTTCTGGCACACCGGCGACCGACTGATTAAGACCGAGGCAACCATGAAGCGCATTCTCACAGTGGAGCAGATTGAGCAGATGGACTACAACCAGATTATGGAGGTCATCAACCGCGAGTTCTACTACGACGACTTCGCATGGCAGCGCGACAACCAGATAAGGATGACCAAGAGCACCCGCGCCGAGGGTCTTCACAAAGTGCTCTACCAGTGTCCCCACTGTGGCAAGGAGTACCGCATGGAGAGCCACAAGGCCGAGCTGTGGTGCAAGGAGTGTGGCCACCGCTGGTGGATGAACGAGTATGGCCAGCTGGAGGCTTTGGAGGGCGAGACCCACTTCAGCCACATTCCCGATTGGTATGAGTGGGAGAGGGAGAATGTTCGCCGCGAGGTGGAGAGTGGCACCTATGGTGTGGAGCTCCGCTCGGATGTGAGGGCACTTCCCCACCCCCGCCACTTCATGGAGCTGGGCGAGGCCACTCTGGTGCACAACATGAATGGCTTTGAGCTGAGGGGCGAATTCGACGGCATCGACTACTCGCTCGCCCTGCCCGCCGCACAGCGCTACTCCATCCACATCGAGTATGACTTCCGCAAGTGGAAGCGCGACTGTGTGGACCTGAGCACCCTCACCGACACAATGTTTGTATTCCCACAGGGTGAGGATTTCTCCGTAACGAAGATTTCGCTTGCCTGCGAGGAGCTCTACAAGTTCCTGCACAAGGGGGAGCAACCCGCCGAGTAACCAACAGGCTGTCAACAATAAAAGGAGTAACCACACAACAAAGAGGGGATTGCTAATTTAATTGTTAGTCATCCCCTTTTTAAGACAAAACAACTCACCACCCACCAAGCCCACACCACCCATGGCAAAACTATCGTTAAAAGGTTCGTTCCGTGCGCTCACCCGTTTCGAGTGGCGCTTGTGGATTGTGTCGATGGTGGTCGTTGCCGCCTCCTTTGTAGCAGCACCCACCCCCGACTACCTCACTCTGTCGGCCTCGCTCGTGGGTGTCACTGCGCTCATATTTCTTGCTAAAGGCATGATTTTGGGCCAGCTGCTCTCGGTGCTTTTCTCGGTGCTCTATGGTGTTGTGGCCTTCCTGAACAGCTACTATGGTGAAGTGATAACCTACATGTGCATGACGGGCCCCATGAGTGTTGCCGCCCTTGTAAGTTGGGTACGCCACCCCTTCGAGGAGAGTAACGAGGTGGAGGTAGCCACCGTTGGTCGCCGACACCGCCTATTGCTTCCACTGAGCACCATTGCCGTCACCACACTGTTCTATTTCATATTGGGTGCGCTGGGTACTGCAAGTCTGTGGGTGAGCACCATCTCGGTGGCCACGAGTTGGATTGCTGTCTACCTGAGCTGGCTTCGCAGCCCCTACTATGCCATTGGTTATGCTGCCAACGATGTGGTACTCATTGTGTTGTGGGTGATGGCAAGCCTGCGCGACGGCTCACAGCTGCCCATGATTTTCTGCTTTGTGATGTTCCTTGCCAACGACCTCTACGGCTTTGTCAATTGGCGTCGCATGCAACACAAGCAGAAGGGGCTGAGAGCGGAGAGGTAAAAATCGCCGCCGCAGGGGGATAAAAGTTCGGGCAGAATGGCCCCATAAAAAAATAGCACCCAGCGGTGCTATTTTTTTCTTAATATGCGGAGTACCTTGCGGGACCTCTGCGTCATGTAGACATTCTCGGCCTCCACAAACTCTTGGAGATGCTCCTTGCGGTAGCCTCGGATGGTGAGCAGTTCCATATCGGTGTTGTACTTCACGCTGAAACCCGAGCCATGAAACTCCTCAACAATCTCCTCGAGGTAGCGAGTAGCGTCGATGCAGAGAGCCATGCTGATTGCCGAGTTCTGCACAAGGTGTACCTTGGTGCGATGGCGCTCGAGGATGGCGAAAATCTCTGCCATGCGCTCCTCCAGAATGAAGGAGTAGTCCTTGGGTTTGATGGAGAGCAACACCTGATTTTTCTTGAGTATAAGGATGGGAATGTCGATAGGTTTCGAGATGCTCTCCTTGATGACACTGCCGGGCAATGAGGGGTTCACAAAACACTTCACATAGAGAGGAATACTCCTATTCTGAAGGGGTTTGATGGTCTTGGGATGGATAATCTGTGCGCCGCTGTAGGCCAACTCTATGGCATCGAGGTAGGTGAGCTCGGGGATGTAGCTCACACCCTCAAACTGCTTGGGGTCGCCATTGAGGATACCCTCCACATCCTTCCAAATCGACACGCTCTCGGCCTCGAGGATGTAGCCCGCAACGGCCGCCGAGTAGTCGGAGCCCTCACGGCCGATGGTGGTGGTGGCACCCTGCTCGG
Source organism: Tidjanibacter sp. (assembly GCA_017628305.1). GTDB lineage: Bacteria > Bacteroidota > Bacteroidia > Bacteroidales > Rikenellaceae > Tidjanibacter. The sequence continues at coordinate 13,312 of JAGBZI010000066.1, read as the reverse complement.
TGGCGCCTATGAAACCCTGTCCCACAAACACCCTGCTGGTGCTGCACTCCACAGCCCTGCGCAAGCGGGGAGTAGAGACCTCGATGTCAATATTGGCATCGCGGAAGCGGTTGTTGGTGAGGAACATGCGCCTCATATCGAGCCACTCGCTACCCACCCCCGCAAAGGTGAGATAGTCGCTCACAATGGAGGTGGAGATAAGCTCGCCGAAGCTCACAATTCGGTCATACCACTCCTCATAGGTGCGGCTCTTGGGATTGGAGAGGGTAATAATCTCCTCCAGCTCCTCATAGAACCCCCTCACCCTCTGGGGCAGATGGGGCTCGCCCCACAGGTCGGCAAGAATCTGTGCGTGGTAGTCCACAACACCCTGCATAGCCACCACGGCCTCACCCGTACGCCCCTCCCAGAAGGAGTCCATCACCCTCTCGAGGGCGTTGGTGGTCTTACCCATGGCCGACACCACAATGAAGAGTCGCCCCTCGGTCGAGCGGGCAATCTCCGCAAGATTTCTCACACCGGCAGCCTCTTTCACCGAGGCACCGCCAAATTTATACACCTTCATCTTCTCTCTCCTTACTGATTATTTGTTAGCTGCCACAAACTCGGCGATGGCTGCTGCACACACCTCGGGCTCCTCGAAATAGCCGAGATGGCCGGAGTTCTCGAGCCACACGACCTTCGCTTGGGGGTGTGCCTCCACCATAGCCTCTGCCCTCTCCAAGGGGATGTAACCATCCTTCTTGCCGAGAATAAAGAGCTGGGGCACAGAGGAGTTGCGCAACATCTCGTTGCTATCCTCCCTCTCCTTCATACCCCTCAGCAGAGCCACAACACCCTCGCTCTCGGCCACAATAGCCTGCTCCTCGAGGAAGAGCACCTCGTCGGCCATGCGCTTGAGGTTGTCGGGGGCAAAGCCCGCCTTGGAGGCTGTGGCTGCCAGCAGGTCTTTGTGACCACCCTCCACGAGTGCTATCTCACGGTCGCGGTCGGCCTGTTTCTCGGGGCTGTCGGGGTTGGGTGTGGAGCTGAGGAGCACCAAGCCCTCCACCCTCTCGGGATGCTGACGGAGAGTCTGGAGCGCCACATAGCCACCCATCGAGTGGCCCACGATGGTAACTTTCTCTATCTCCAACTCGTCGAGCACGCCCACCACCGTATCTGCCAAGAAGCCCATGGTGTGCACGGGGCCCATAACCTGCGAAATACCGTGGCCGGGGAGGTCCATGGCCACCACACGGTAGCCCTTGGCGAGCAACTTCGAAAAGTCCTCCCACACATCGAGGCTCTCGAGATAGCCGTGCAACAACAGAATAGTTTTCTCGCCCTTGCGAGTGTCGGCAATGCGCAACGCACAACCGTTGGAAATGATAAATTTCTCCATCTTTTACCTATCTTGGTTTCATTATATTCTTTTGCCTTTTGCGACTTTTTATAAAAAGTCGCCCAAAAATTTCTGTGAGATACTTCGTATCTCTGCTACTGTGTCTACCCTAATATCTCCACTACCGGTGCAAAGAATTGACATGGTAGAAGTGCCACTCTGGCACAAAAGTCGCCCAAAAATTTTTGTGCGATACTGCGTATCGCTATGCCCGTGTCTACCCTAATATCTCCACTTACCGTGCAAAGAATTGACATGGCAGAAGTGCCAATCTGGCACCAATCTGGCACAAAAGTCGCCCAAAAATTTTTATGAGATACTTCGTATCTCTGCTACCGTGTCTACCCTAATATCTGCACTACCCGCGCAAAGAATTGACATGGTAGAAGTGCCGTTCCGGCACCGTTCCGGCACTGTTAAAGTCCAAAAACCTCCTTAATCCTCTCCACCTCGTCGAGCTCCTCCCAGCCGAAGAACTTGATAACCTCGGTGGTGGGCTTGCCGTTCCTCACGAGGGTAACCTCCTCGGTGTAGGGCCTACGGCCAAAGTGGCCATAGGAGGCGGTAGGCTCAAAAATGGGGTTGGTGAGGCCAAAGCGGCGCACGATGGCTGCGGGGCGCAGGTCGAACATCTCGGCCACCCTCTCAGCAATCACTCCGTCGCTCACACCCACATGCGAGGTACCGAAGGTGTCCACGAAGATATTGATGGGCTCGGCCACACCGATGGCGTAGCTCACCTGCACGAGGAGCCTGTCGGCCACACCTGCGGCAACCATATTCTTGGCAATGTGGCGTGCGGCGTAAGCTGCCGAGCGGTCCACCTTCGAGGAGTCCTTACCCGAGAATGCACCACCACCATGGGCACCACGGCCGCCATAGGTATCCACAATAATCTTGCGACCCGTGAGGCCTGTGTCGCCGTGAGGGCCGCCGATTACGAACTTACCTGTGGGATTGACATAGAGAATATAGTCGTTGTCGATGAGCTCTGCGAGTTTATCGCCGGCCTTCTCCAGACGGGATTTTACTCTGGGGATGAGGATGTTGCGCACATCGTCGGCAATCACCCTCTGGCAATCCTCGAAGTCGTCGTGCTGTGTCGACACAACGATGGTGTGTACCCTCAAGGGGGTACCGTTGTCATCGTACTCGATGGTCACCTGACTCTTCGAGTCGGGCCTCAGGTAGCACATCACCTCGCCCTCGCGACGAATGGCAGCCAGCTCCTTGAGGATAACATGCGAGAGGATGAGGGTTGCGGGCATCAGCTCGCGGGTCTCGGTGCAGGCGTAGCCGAACATGATACCTTGGTCGCCGGCGCCCTGCTCCTCGTCGTCGCCGCGCTCAACACCCTGATTGATGTCGCCCGACTGTTCGTGGATAGCCGAAAGAATGCCACAGGAGTGACCATCGAACTGGAGCTCGCTGCGGTCGTAGCCTATTTGGTTGATAACTCGGCGTGTAACAGCCTGAATATCAACATAAGCCTCGGAGCGTACCTCGCCCGAGACTACCACCAGACCTGTGGTACAAAGGGTTTCGCAAGCGACCTTGCTACGGGGGTCGTTGCGCAGAAATTCATCGAGAATTGCGTCCGAAATCTGGTCGGAGACTTTGTCGGGATGTCCCTCAGACACCGACTCGGAGGTGAACAAAAATGCCATAATAACTCTTGAGTGTTTGGGGTTAGCCACACAGCTAACCAATTGTTAAACAAATTATTATGGATTGATTGGCGGGAGGATAGTTGGGGGTACAGCACTCTCTTTATTGCTTTTTAGCACTTTTTTACCGGCCCGAAGCCGATGTGGTTTGCAAGCAGCCAAATCTTTCCACGCCGCAAAGATAGTGCTTTGAATTGAGAATTGAAAATTGAAAGGCGAAAATTTCCTCCACGCCCCTATCGTCCCTAACGAGCTCCCATCAACTCCCTCTGGAAAAACTCCACCACCTCGGCCTGCATATCTCGGTTGAAGCAGTGGGGTGCGGGGTAGCGGGTGCAGGTGAACCTCTCGGCCGCCCCACGACTCTCCCACACCTTGCGCATCTGCTCATAGGCCTCCTCAACCCCTGCGGGGAAGAGTTTGTCGGCCAAGCCCGAGATGAAGAGCGCGGGTTTTGGGCAGGCAAGCGAGGCTATGTCGGGGTTGTCGAGCCAACGGGTGATAAAAGGTATCTGCATCGAGAAGGCCGAGCCCCCCTTGAGCTCGTTGTTGCCGGCCTTGAGGAGTGCCTCGGCCGTAGCCATCCAACACACCGAGGCCACAGCAGCCACCCTATCGCTCAGGGCCGCCGCCATCCACGCCCTGTGACCACCCATAGAGTGGCCATAGAGGCCTATGCGTTCGGAATCTACAAATGGCTGCGCTGCGAGGAACTCGATGCTCCGCAGGTCGTCCCAAGTGATGATACCCACGAGGGTGGTGCCGAGTTTCAAGCAGTTGGAGGCGAGAGCCTGCTGTGTGTCGTAGCGCGTGTGTCGTCCCTCCTCGCCCTCGCCACGGTTGCCCCACATCAGGGCGTCGATGGCGAGCACCACATAACCTTGGGAGGCCAGAAGGTCGCCCGTCCACACCCCATCGTAGTTTTTCTCCACCCACGCCTCGGCATCTGCCACCACTGCGGGGCTCTCGGCGATGGGACGAACCATCTTCTCTTTACCGATGGAGAACTTGGCTCCGTGGTCGTGGAGAGCCACAATGGCGGGAAATGGTCCCTCGCCGTCGGGCACCAGCAGGTAACCTAAAATATTATTGCCGCGCGAAATCTCCAGCTCAATTTTCAGCGCCTTGTAGCTCTCCCTCTGCTCCTCGGCGAGTGTTCGGTAGGAGGCGCTCTCGGGGGCCGCAGGGGCTATACCCATGAGTTCCACCACTTTACCCCTCGCCATGCTCCGCCACTCCTCGAAATCTCCCTCGCCGCTCCAAGCCATGGGGTACTCTGAAAGTGGCTGCCACCCTCGGGGCAACCCACCCTCAACCTCTTGTGCTCCAAGGCTCAGCGAGCAGAGCGCAATCATCAGTAGCAGGAGTGTGCGTCGCATTACTCAGCGGGGTTTTTGGCAATCACAAAATAGCCGTCGATGCTATCCAAGAACTCCTTGCGTGTGCGGTCGTTCACGGGAGGGAGCGTAGCCTCGGGCTGTCCCTCCTCGTTGCGGGCCATGCCGAAGAAGAGTTCGGCAATCTCGAGGCTCTGGTCGAGCTCGTTCACAAGGTCATAGCGCTTGTGGGGCACGAGTACGGAGTAGATAAGGTGCTCGAGGTATTGGAATTGGTCAACAATCTCGTTGGAGATGAAGTCCTGCTTGGAGTCGGGGAATGTGAAGTAGTAGTAGAGCTTCTGTGTGATGTCATAGGCAAACTCACGCGCGAGTGCGTCGCCCTGTGCCACCTCGCCTGCGGTGTAGTAGGCGTCGATGTAGGGGAACGACTGATAGCCGTGGGGCAACTTGCTGAAGGGTAGCACCTCCACACCTCTGTTGAGCACCTCCACTGCGCGCTCCCTGTCACCCTCGGCCACGAGTGCTTCGGCCAGCCTTGCGAAGCCGCCACGCACCTGTATGGAGTTGAGATTGTAGCGCGAGAAGTGGTCCACATAGACCTCGGGGTCGGCCACATTGCCATAGCGGTACACCTCCATAAAGTTGTGGTAGAGAACATCGGTGTCGATGCGTCCCATCTGGCTCACGCTCTCCACGGGGGTCTTGATGGGCACCAATCGGTAGGCAAAGCCGTCGTACTGAAGGTAGTCCATCAGACCCAGATTTTTGAGCAGTGTGGGCTGCACGAAGTAGACGGGGCGCTCCCAATCGAGCTCGGCCAACATGTCGAGCACCATCATCTCGGGTTTCTCGAGTGTGGAGGCCTTGATGTCGAGGTGGAGCTCATCGACGATGAGGTGGGCATCCTCGGGTTTGACGATGCCTGCACGGAGCACATTCTCCTTGTTCACGGGGAGCGAGAGTTTGTGCTGTGGCAGGAAGTCGAAGGAGAGGTCGTCGGAGTAGGTGATTTTGGTGCCGGGGTTTTCGCTCCTCACCACCGCCATTGCCTGCTTCAGGTCCACACGATAGTCCACCACATCCTCCACATAGATATAGTCGTTGGCATACATATATTTCTCTTTGGGGAGCGAGAAGGGTAGCGCGTCGCTCTCGTTGAGCCTCTGTCGCATCTGCTCCACATACCATCCGCCACCGAGGTAGCTCTGGTTCATAATCCTCACATCGGGCCTCACACCCTCCACCTCCTGATTGTACCACATGGGGTAGGAGTCGTTGTCGCCGTAGTTGATGATGATGGAGTTGGGGAGGAGCGTCTGGAGATAGTTGTAGCCCATGTCGCGCATCACATAGCGGCCACTGCGGTCGTGGTCGTCCCAGTTCTCGGCAGCGAGCAGCGTGGGCACACCGAGGCAGACCACCGTAGCCACCACTGCGGGCGCCACTTCGCTCCTCTTGAGCAGCTTGCCAAGCCACTCCGCAAGGGCCAGCACACCGAAACCTATCCACATACAGAAGGCATAGAAACTACCGGCATAGACATAGTCCCTCTCCCTTGCCTCCCCGGGGGGCGAGTTGAAGTAGACAATCAGCGCCACGCCCATCATCACAAAGAGCCACAGCACCACGGTGAAATACCTTGGGTTCTTGCCCAACTGCCACAACAGGCCCACCAAACCAAGGATGAAGGGGAGGAAGTAGTAGCAGTTGCGTGCCTCATTGGAGGCCATTGAGTCGGGGAGGTTATCCTGCGGGCCGAGCATAGCCTCGTCGATGGGTTTCACACCCGAGAGCCAGTTGCCATCGGTAATCTCGCCCACCGTCTGGTTGTCGCTCTGGCGACCCACAAAGTTCCACAGGAAGTAGCGCCAATACATGAAGTTGAGCTGATAGTCGAAGAAGTATCGGAGGTTCTCACCAAAGGTGGGCACGGTGTAGACCTCGCCACCATAGCGCACCCTGCGCCCCTTCACCTGACCCCACGATTTGTAGCCCTCGATGTGCTTCTCGTTGCTCGACCACATGCGGGGGAAGAGGGTTTTGAACTCCGAGGGGTACTCATAGCCCGCCACGGTACGCTCGCCCACATAGCGCCCCGCGTCGTTCACATAATATTTCGTGCGGTACTTCACATCCGTGATGGGGGCCGCATACGACACACCCGTGAGGATGGGTTGCGCCTCATACTGCTCGCGGTTGAGCAGGTAGAGCAATGCATAGGGGTTGTCGGGGTCGTTGGAGTTCATGGGGGTACCGGCTGCTGCACGGATAACCACCGATGCGTAGGATGAGTAGCCAATGAGTATCACCGTGAGGCAGGTGACAATGAGGTTTGCGAGCTTCATCCCCCTCTTTTGAGTGAACCACACCCCCACTCCGAGGGCTGCAAAGAGGGCCACCACATAGATGGCAAAGCCCACATTTACGGGCATGCCAAAGCCATTGAGCACACGGTCGAACCACGCACCCACTTGGGTGGTGTAGGGGATGACAATGCTGTTGATGAAGAGAATGAGCACACCGCTCACAATGGTCGACACGGCAAGTCCTTTGGCCGTAACACTCTCTGTCCTACGGAAGTAGTAGACAAACACAAGTGCGGGAATGGTGAGCAGATTGAGGATGTGGACACCTATCGAGAGGCCCATCATGTAGGCTATGAAGACCAGCCAACGCTCATTACCCCTCTGGTCGGCCACCTCCTCCCACTTGAGGATGGCCCACACCACCACAGCTGTCATCAGCGACGAGAGTGCGTAGACCTCCGCCTCCACTGCCGAGAACCAGAAGGTGTCGGTAAATGTGTAGGCCAGAGCGCCCACCAAACCTGCGCCGATGATGGCCACCGTCTGCCCCACGGAGGGCTCACCCTTGCGCCCCACAATCATGCGTCGTGCGATGTGGGTGATGGTCCAGAAGAGGAACATGATTGTTGCCGCGGCGGCAAGTGCCGACATGATGTTGACCATCATAGCCACACGGGCTGTGTTCCCAAAGGCAAACTGTGTAAAGAAGTTGGCAATCATCATGAAGAGAGGCGCACCGGGGGGATGCCCCACCTCCATTTTGTAGGACGAGAGGATAAACTCACCACAATCCCAGAAGCTCGCCGAGGGCTCGATGGTGAGGATGTAGACCACTGCCGAGAGGAGGAATGTGACCCATCCGGCAATGTTGTTGACAAGTTTATAGTTTTTCATGGTTAAATAACTCTCCATTTGTGTGAAATATTTTGCAAAGTTACGAAAATAATGAGTATTTTTACAACCTAAAAACATACCATTTATTAAGACTATGACAACTAAGTTGATGCTATACAACACCCTCTCTCGCACGAAAGAGGTTTTCCGCCCGCTCAATCCCGAGCATGTGGGCATGTATGTGTGCGGTCCCACCGTCTATGGCGACCCCCACTTGGGCCACACCCGCCCTGCCATCACCTTCGACCTTCTGTTCCGCTACCTGCGTGCGCTGGGCTACAAGGTGCGCTATGTGCGCAACATTACCGATGTGGGCCACTTGGAGCACGATGCCGACGAGGGCGAGGATAAAATCAGCAAGAAAGCAAGGCTCGAACAGCTTGAGCCCATGGAGGTTGCGCAGTACTACACCAACCGCTACCACACCTTCATGGAGAAGTTGGGCGTGCTCCCTCCCTCCATCGAGCCCCACGCCAGCGGTCACATCATCGAGCAGATAGAGCTCGTCGAGCGCATCCTCAAGGAGGGTTATGCCTACGAGAGCAACGGCTCCATCTACTTCGATGTCACCAAGTACAACGAGAAGTTCCACTATGGCAAGCTCTCGGGTCGCAACCTCGACGATGTATTGGTTGGCACCCGCGAAATTGACGGCCAGAGCGACAAACGCAACTCCTACGACTTTGCGCTGTGGAAGAGGGCACAGCCCGAGCATATCATGCGTTGGCCCTCGCCTTGGAGCGACGGCTTCCCCGGTTGGCATCTGGAGTGTACGGCCATGAGCACCAAGTACCTTGGTGAGCAGTTCGACATCCACGGTGGCGGCATGGACCTCATGTTCCCCCACCACGAGTGTGAGATTGCTCAGTCGTGCGCCGCGATGGGTCACGACTCGGCCCGCTACTGGGTACACAACAACATGATTACCATCGGCGGCCAGAAGATGGGCAAGTCGCTGGGCAACTTCATCACTCTCGAGCAGCTCTTCGCGGGCGACCACCCCAAGCTCGAGCAGGGCTACTCGCCCATGACTGTAAGGTTCTTCATCCTTCAGGCCCACTACCGCTCCACCCTCGACTTCTCCAATGAGGCTCTGAAGGCTGCGGAGAAGGGCTACGACCGACTGATGAAGGGCATCGAGACCCTCGGCAAGCTGCAACCCTCGGCCACCTCGAGTGTGAAGGTTGAGGAGCTGGCCACAAGGTGTGAGGAGGCTATGAACGACGACCTCTCGTCGCCCATGGTCATCTCGGCACTCTTCGATTGGGTGAGGATTATCAACTCCATCGCCGACGGCAAGGAGAGCATCAATGCCGAGGATTTGGCCGAGCTGAAGAGGGTTGTAAACCTCTATGTATTTGACATTCTGGGCCTCCGCAACGAGCGCTCGGAGGGCTCCGACGACAAGCTCGCCCCCCTGATGGAGATGATTCTCGAGATTCGCCGCAACGCCAAGGCCAACAAGGATTGGCCCACAGCCGACCTGATACGCAACCGCCTCGCCGAAGTTGGCATCCGTGTGAAGGACAACAAGGATGGCTCGGTGGACTGGGAAACAGTTTAAACGAGAAAAAGAGGGCTTCCGGATTTCGGAAGCCCTCTTATTTTTCATCTGTCAACGACAAACAAATTGAAAGTTGAGAATAGGAAATTCTCTAAATTACCTTAATATTACTTGTGGGTCATGATGTGAAGAATCATCCTGTCGGTCTCCAACATACCTCGCGAACCGATGGTTGTGAGATTGAGGATAGACTTGTCCACATCGTCGTCAACAATACCCTCATAGGCAGTCACGCAACGCTGCTCCATAGCCATGGTGGCAGCCATGACGGCTGTCGATACCGAGCTGGAGAGCTTGAGGGCACAGCTGGGCTTTGCGCCGTCGCAAATCATACCCGTGAGCGTAGCCACCATATTCTTAACAGTCATCGCCACCTCGCGGTAGTCGCCACCCATCAGGTAGGTGATGCCACAGCTGGAGCCTGTGGAGGCTACCACGCAGCCACACAGTGCCGACAGACGGCCGAGGCTCTGCTTGATGTAGATAACGGTGAGGTGCGAGAGCGTAAGTGCACGGATAAGCTGGTCCTCAGTGGCGTCGGTATCCTCGGCGAAGACCACCACGGGGAGGGTCGATACGATGCCTTGGTTACCGCTACCCGAGTTACTCATCACGGGGATTTTGGCACCACCCATGCGGGCGTCGCAAGCTGCCGAGGTGTAGGAAATCATGTGGGAGAGGATGGTGTCGCCCATAATCTTGCGACTGCCGCGGCTCTCCTTAACCGTGCGGCCCAAGCAGTGGCCCCACTCGCCACGCATAGACTCGTCGGCAGCAGCCTTATTGAGTCTTCGTGCCTCGAGGATGAAGCGGAGCTCCTCAATGGGGGTGGTGGTTGCGAAGTCCCACACTTTGCGGAGGGTGAGCTCCACGGTTTTCTGCTCGGCGGCGGCCGATGCGGGGGTGCGATTGTCGAGCACAACTTCCTCGCCAAGAGCCACATAGACAAAGTTGGTGTGTGCGCCGGCAATCACAGCCGTTGCAGTCACATCGCCATAGGTTGCCTGAGCCTCAATGTAGAGGGTTTCGCAATCGCCCTCCTTAACACCCACACGGATGCGGCCATCGTCAATCATCTTGCGGCCACGCTCCACAGCCTCGGGGGTGACATCCTTCAGCACCTCGAGCTGATACTCAGTCTTACCCACCAGAGCGCCGAGGGCGATGGCGATGGGGAGTCCAATCATATCTGTTCCGGGGATACCCACACCCATTGCATTTTTGAGCACATTGGGGCTGAGCAGCAGGTTGATAACCTCAGGCTCACGGCCGAGCGTCTCGACAGCCTTGGCGGTACACAGCGACACAGCCACAGGCTCGGTACAACCCATTGCGGGCACCACCTCGCGGTTTATAAGGTCGATAATCTCTTTGCGACACTCTGCTGATAACATACTATTCGTTGTATTAAAATGGTTAGTCTTTAGGTTTCAATTCTCAAAGGTACGATTTTTTCGAGATTATATTCCACTCTCATCGAAAAAAACGACATATTTCTACTGATGGATAACTCCCGAGCCCACAAGTTCGTCGCCCTCATACCACGCTGCAAACTGGCCGGGAGTTATGCCGCGCTGTGGTTCGTCGAAGAGGAGGTATCCTCCCTCGGGGGTGACATGGAGCGTAGCTGCTTGGAGTGGCTGGCGATAGCGTATGCGCACCGAGTAGCGTCGGGGTGCGTCGCCCGCCTCCATCCTTTGGTCCTCCCTCACCCAGTGCATCTCCTCGGGAAGGATGTGGAGTGCACGGCGCAACAGTCCGGGATGGGTGTGTCCCTGACCCACATACACGATGTTACGCACCACATCGGTGGCAATCACAAAGAGGGGAAGGGCCGTACCTCCCACCCCAAGTCCGTGGCGCTGCCCGATGGTGTAGAAGTGTGCACCGCCGTGGGTACCCACCTTACGGCCATCCGCGGGGGTGTAGACATAGGGGGTCGCGAGCTCTTCGAGCCTCTCCTCCGCCGCGAGCACCGACTCCTCCTCACTTGTGCGGTAGCCCTCCCAATCGGCGGCAATCTCCACGATGCGCCCCTTCTTGGCGGCCAACTTTTGCTGCAGAAACACAGGGAGATCCACCTTGCCCACAAAGCAGATGCCCTGCGAATCCTTGCGCTTGGCTGTAGCCAGATGGTATTTCTCGGCCACAGCCCTCACCTCGGGCTTCAGCATATCGCCCACGGGGAAGAGCGCGCGGCTCAACTGCTCCTGCGAGAGTTGGCACAGGAAGTAGCTCTGGTCCTTATTGCCATCGCTGCCTGCCAGCAACCTATGGGTGCCGTCGGCGAGGTGCTCCACACGGCAGTAGTGGCCCGTAGCTACCCAATCGGCCCCCAGCTTGAGGGCCTCCTTGAGGAACACATCAAACTTTATCTCTCTGTTGCAGAGCACATCAGGATTGGGCGTGCGCCCCTTCTCATACTCGGCGAACATGTAGTCCACCACCCTCTGACGGTACTGCTCCGAGAGGTCCACCATGCGGAAGGGGATGTCGAGCCTTTTGGCCACAAGCTCTGCAAAGAGCCTGTCGTCCTCCCACGGGCACTCGCCGCTGAGGGTGCCCACCGTGTCGTGCCAATTGACCATGAAGAGGCCCACGACATCGTAGCCCTGCTCCTTGAGTATCTGTGCGGCCACCGAGGAGTCCACTCCTCCCGAAAGGCCTACCACCACCCTCTCCTTCTTCTGTTCCATACTCTGCGTATCCAAAGTCGTTGTTTTAATGCAAGAGGCCCGACCCGATTGGGGGTCAGGCCTCTGGGGTAAATGTGTCCCAACGGGACAAACAGTCAGCCTACTACTGCTGAGCCTTCATCTGTTTGAAGAGCTCGTTGTAGTGCTCATATTTCTTCATATACTCCTCGCCCTCATTGCGCACCTGGAAGCATACCGATTTGAGGAACTCCACGGTGTTGATATCCTGAGGAATAAGGCTGTGAGCCTGCTCGAAGGGAACAATCGAGTCGATGTAGGCCTGCATCTGCAGTGCGCGAACACCTGCACGATTCTCGTCGTTCCACGACATCTCGTTGAGCTCCTTAGCATAGGCGTCACCCTTGTAGGTGTAAACATAAGCCTTGTTGAGGTAGAGGTTCACATTCTGGGGCTCGATAGCGATGGCCTCGTCGAACATGGCAATCGACTCGTCGTACCTCTTGAGCTCCGAGTAAACGGCGCCCAAACCAATCTTGAGCTGTGCATTGGTGGGGTTAGCCTCGATAGCCACTTTGAGTTTCTCAATCAGGGGCTCGGGACTCTCACCCAACACCAGATATACATCGGTGAGGCACGAGATGATATCCGAGTTGCCGGGGAACTTCAGGAGTGCATTCTCGAGGAACTCTTTAGCCTCGGCCATCTTCTCCTTGTTCTCGATGTAGGCACCACGATAGGAGTTGTACATAATGTTGTAAATCATGCCGTCTGCATAGTAGCCCATACCCTCAACGGTGCGGAGATTCTCGATACTGCGGTCATACTCACCTGCGAAGTATGCGAGGTAACCGGCGTTGAAAAGGCTGGTGGTGTCAGCCACAAGACCACCCTCGGGAATAATCGAAACCTCATAAGCCCTCTGGTAGTAGTTGGTAGCGGCCTTGTAGTCCTGAAGGAAGAACTTGCTGTTAGCATTCTTGCGCAGGGTGTTGTTGATGTTGAAGAAGCCCTCGTTCACCTTCTTGGCAAGCTTGGGGTTGAGCTCCAACGATTTGAGGTAGGCCTCAACAGCCTTGTCGATAGCCTCGCCATAGATGGGGGCGGTAACATCCCAACCCGAAACGGTCTGGGTTGCGGGGTCAACATAGACATCAAATGCGCCGTAAGCAAGTTTGATGTAGTCGTTGCTGCCGATGCGTGCCATCTCCTGTGCGCCGGGCTCACCGATTTTCATCAGTACGATGTTCACGGGAGCGCTCTCAAAGAGCTGTGCGGTGTAGGCATTCTCAGCCTCGAGCATCAAATCGCCACGCTTCATCCAAGTCGAAGCCTTGGTAGCCTTCTTCTCGTTGGCAATCTCCTCGTCGCTCTTGGCAATCTTCTTCTGGATTGCCTCGGGATTAACTTTCACGGGCTCCTGTGCGAAGCCGGGCAGGCACAGCAAGAGTGCAGCTGCAATGGTAAGAATAGTCTGTTTCATAGCTAAACTCGTATTTTATT
>JAGBZI010000065.1 GCA_017628305.1 Tidjanibacter sp. | reverse complement strand
GCATATTTCAGCGACTCGCAGCGTCAGGCAACCAAAGAGGCTGGCGAGATTGCAGGTCTGAAAGTTCGCCGTATCATCAACGAGCCTACTGCCGCCGCTTTGGCTTACGGTCTTGACAAGGCTGGCAAAGATATGAAGATTGCTGTGTATGACCTTGGTGGCGGTACCTTCGATATCTCCATGTTGGATCTTGGCGACGGCGTGTTTGAGGTTAAGTCGACCAATGGTGACACCCACCTCGGTGGCGACGACTTCGACCATGTTATCATCGACTGGATGGCTGCCGAGTTCCAGAGCAAACACGGCATCGACCTCCGCCGCGACCCCATGGCTATGCAGCGCCTGAAAGAGGCTGCCGAGAAGGCAAAAATCGAGCTTTCGAGCAGCACCTCCACCGAGATTAACCTCCCCTATATCATGCCTGTGGATGGTATCCCCCAGCACCTCGTTATGACCCTCACAAGGGCTAAGTTTGAGCAGCTGGCCGACCACCTCATCCGTGCAACCATCGAGCCCTGCCGCAAGGCACTCAGTGACGCAGGTTTCTCCGCAAACCAGATTGATGAGGTTATCCTCGTGGGTGGTTCGACCCGTATCCCCGCCATCCAGAAGGTTGTTGAGGAGTTCTTTGGCAAAGCCCCCTCGAAGGGTGTTAACCCCGATGAGGTTGTGGCCATCGGTGCTGCCATTCAGGGTGGTGTCCTCACCGGTGAGGTGAAGGATGTGCTCCTGCTGGATGTTACCCCTCTGTCGCTCGGTATCGAGACCCTCGGAGGCGTCTTCACCCGACTGATTGATGCCAACACAACCATCCCCGTGCGCAAGAGTCAGGTGTTCTCCACCGCACAGGACAACCAGCCCGAGGTTGAGATTCATGTGCTTCAGGGTGAGCGCCAGATGGCTCGCGACAACAAGACCATCGGTCGCTTCCACCTCGACGGCATCCCCGCAGCTCCCCGTGGCGTACCTCAGATTGAGGTGTCGTTCGACATCGATGCCAACGGTATCCTCAATGTGTCGGCCAAGGACAAAGGCACCGGCAAGGAGCAGAGCATCCGCATCGAGGCCTCCAGCGGCTTGACCGAGGCTGAGATTCAGCGCATGCGCGACGAGGCTAAGGCCAACGAGGCTAAGGATAAGGAGGAGCGCGAGCGTGTGGACAAAATCAACGGCGCCGACAGCATGATTTTCTCCACCGAGAAACAGCTCAAGGAGTATGGCGACAAGATTCCCGCCGAGAAGCGTCAGGCTATCGACAGCGCCCTCGCAGAGCTCAAGAGCGCCCACTCGTCGCAGAACCTCGCAGGTATCGACGCGGCTACCGAGAAACTCAACGCTGCATGGCAGGCTGCTTCGCAGGATATCTATGCACAGGCCGGCGCACAGCAGGGTCAGCCCAATGGTGGCGCCCAGCAGGGCCAGCAGACCTCCAATAGCGGTCAGGCTGAGGATGTTGAGTTCGAGGAGGTGAAATAAGATATACTAAGCAACAAGGAGAGTACTCCGCCTTTCGAGGTGGGGTGCTTTTCGTTTTTGGTGTGTCCACCGTCTGCCGGCAAATGTGAGCGAGAGCGGGCGGCGAGGAGTTTTCGACTCCCTCTTTGGGCTCTTTGAAATTGTTTGCAGTGGGCAAAATGTTGAATTTATTCTGCTTTCACTTACCGGCAATTTTGAATTTTGAAATTTTATGGTTAGCTTTGCGGGCTTATTGCGCGCCCGAGCGCTCGTACGCGAGGGTGCGTGTGTGCAGAGGGGGGTGGGAATGCCCTCCGAAAATGGTTGACAAATCAACAAAACAAAACTAATAATTTTCAAAACCTAAAAAACAATGCAGAACAAAGGTCTTATTAAATTCATCGCGATTGTTTTGGCAATTGCGTGTGCTTATCAGCTTTCGTTCACCGTCGTTTCGAGCATCGTGGAGGGTAAGGCAGAGAAGTATGCCGAGGAGCAGGTTGCTGCTACCACCATCACTCAGGAGATGCTCGACAAGGAGGGTATGAGCGAGAACGCTTACCGTGAGTACCTGCTCGTGAAGAAGGAGCAGCACTACCTCGACAGCGTGAAATCCAAACCCGTTTACAATGTGCTCGTGAAGAAGTTCACCTTCGCAGAGGTTAAGGAGAAGGAGATTAACCTTGGTCTTGACCTCCGTGGTGGTATGAATGTGATGCTCGAGATTGCAGTTGAGGATGTTGTGAAGGCCCTCTCGAACGACTCGAAAGACCCCATCTTCCTCGCAGCTATCGAGGATGCTAAAGTGGAGGCCAAGAACTCGCAGAGCGACTTCATCACCCTCTTCGCAAAATCCTATAACCGCCTGTCGAACGGTGCCCCCCTGTCGATTATCTTCAACAACCAGATGATGAAGGACAAGGTGAGCCTCAACAGCACCAACGACGAGGTTATCAGCGTACTGCGCGAGGAGTCGGAGAGCGCTATTGCCAACTCCTACAATGTGCTCCGCAGCCGTATCGACCGCTTTGGTGTGGCTCAGCCCAACATCCAGCGCATGGAGAACTCGGGTCGCATCCTCGTGGAGCTTCCCGGTGTTAAGGAGCCCGAGCGTGTTCGTAAACTCCTTCAGGGTACCGCTTCGCTCGAGTTCTGGGCAACCTACGACAACGATGAGGTTCTTCCCCAGCTCCAGCGCGTAAACAATGTTCTCCGCGACCTTGGCGTGAATGGCGCAGTGGTTGCCGAGGAGAAGGCTGCCGAGGGTGACCTCGTAGCTGAGTTGGAGGGTGCTGCTGCTACCGATGCAGAGCTCGCTGCCTACAACAAGGCCAACCCCCTCTTCGCAAAACTCATGCCCGCTGTTGATATGACCGGCCGTGCATACCGCGGTCCCGTGGTTGGTCACGCTATGACCTACGACATGGAGACTATCGACGAGTATCTGGCTATGCCTCAGGTGAAGGCTGTTCTCAACCCCGACATCCGCTTCATGTGGAGTGCTAAGTCGGTTGACGAGGCCGGCACCATCTACGAGCTCTACGCAATCAAGGCCGACGGCCGCGACGGCAAGGCTCCCCTCGATGGTAGCGCTGTGGTAGACGCTTCGCCCCAGTACGCCCAGACCGGTGGCGCTGCTGAGGTTGATATGGTTATGAACACCAATGGTGCCAATGTGTGGGCCCGCCTTACCAAGGCTAACATCGGTAAGAGCGTAGCTATCGTTCTCGATGGCGTGGTTTACTCGGCTCCCACCGTTCAGAATGAGATTACCGGCGGCCGCTCGGCTATCACCGGCAACTTCACCATCTCGGAGGCTACCGACCTTGCAAATGTGCTCAAGTCGGGTAAGCTGCCCGCTCCCGCACGCATCATTCAGGATACCGTTGTTGGTCCTTCGCTGGGTGCTGAGAGTATCAATGCTTCGCTTATCTCGTTCGTTATCGCCTTTGTATTGGTTCTTCTCTACATGATTTTCTTCTACAATGGCGCAGGTGTTGTGGCAAGTGTAGCTCTTGTATGCAATGTATTCTTCCTCTTCGGTGTGCTCGCATCGTTTGGCGCAGTCCTCACCCTTCCCGGTATCGCAGGTATCGTGCTGACTCTGGGTATGGCTGTGGATGCCAATGTTATTATCTACGAGCGTGTGAAAGAGGGTCTGTGGGCAGGTAAGGGCCTCAGCCTCGCCATCACCGAGGGTTACAAGAACGCTATGAGCGCAATTATCGACTCGAACATTACTACCATCATCACCGGTATCGTTCTGTTTGTGTTTGGTACAGGTCCCGTTCAGGGCTTCGCAACCACCCTGATTATCGGTATCATCACCTCGCTCTTCACCTCGCTCTTCATCACCCGCATTATCATCGAGAATCGCGTGGCTAAGGGTAAGAGTGTTACCTTCTCGAACAAGGTGACCGACAAGTTCCTTGCCAATACCAAGATTAACTTCATCGGCATCCGCAAGATCTCCTATGTGGTATCGCTCGTGCTGGTAGTTCTCTCGATTGTATCGCTCTCGACCCGTGGTCTTAACTACGGTGTAGATTTCTCGGGTGGTCGCACCTTCGTGGTTCGCTTCGACCAGCCTGTGACTGCCGACGAGGTTCGCGAGGGTCTTCAGGTAGTGTTCGACGCTGCCGAGGGTGACGCTGGCGAGAAATCGTTTGAGGTTAAGCAGTTTGGCGACGACAGCCAGATGCGTATCGTTACCCAGTATCTCCACGACGACCAGAGCGACGATGCAACCGCCAAGGTTGAGGCTCTGCTCTACGAGGGTGTTAAGGCTCTCTACACCGAGGAGATTAGCATCGATGAGTTCACCTCGACCGCTACCAACCCCAATGGTATCATTCAGGCTGACATGGTAGGCCCCAGCGTTGCAAGCGACATCACCCGCGGTGCATTCATCTCGGTATTCTTCGCGCTCATCGCCATCGGTCTCTACATCATCATCCGCTTCAAGAAGTGGCAGTGGGGTGCCGGTTCGGTTGTTGCTCTTGCACACGACGCATTCCTCACCATGGGTATCTTCTCGCTGTTGCATGGTCTGCTGCCCTTCAACCTCGAGGTTGACCAGTCGTTCATCGCAGCCATCCTGACCATTATCGGTTACTCGATTAACGATAAGGTGGTAATCTTCGACCGTATCCGCGAGTTCACCACTCTCTATCCCAAGCGTAACCTCAAGGAGACCATCAACGCAGCTGTGAACACCACTCTGGCTCGTACCATCAACACCTCGGGTACCACTCTGGTAACTCTGTTGGCAATCTTCCTGTTCGGTGGTGCTGTTATCCGTGGTTTCGTATTTGCACTGATGTTTGGTGTGATTATCGGTACTCTCTCCTCCATCTTCATTGCAACCCCCGTTGCTTATGACCTGATGACCAAGAAGGAGAGGAAAGAGGCCAAGAATGCTAAATAGTTTTCGGCTTGTAGCAAACCTTAGATAAGTTTCGTTGGAGGGGTGGGGCAATGGCTCCACCCCTCCTTTTTGTGAAAAAACGCCTATTGTCGGTGAATTTTTCACCAATCTTCAGAGGTCGAGTTCCTCATTTACCGATAGTAAACTGCGGACTCGCCCCTTTGTTTGGCACAAAATTCCCTCGACGATAGTCGTTTTTTT
>JAGBZI010000064.1 GCA_017628305.1 Tidjanibacter sp. | reverse complement strand
TACCACGCTGGCGGACGAGAATGTTGCCTGCTTTTGCAAATTCACCGCCGAACAATTTTACGCCGAGTCGTTTGCTCTCCGACTCACGGCCGTTCTTTGAACTACCTACACCTTTCTTGTGTGCCATTGTCTGTGAATTTTTTTAGTTATGCAACAATAATGTCCTCAATTACCACCTGGCTGAGGTACTGACGGTGACCGTTGAGCACCTGATAGCCTTTGCGACGACGCTTCTTGAATACCAATACTTTGTCGTCTTTCAAGTGGCGAAGAACTTTAGCTTTTACAGAGGCACCTTCTACAACAGGTGTGCCTACCAAAACCTGACCGTCGTTGTCTACCAGCAGGACTTTGTCGAAGCTCACCGAGGCATCTACATCCTCGTGGAGACGGTTTACGTAGAGCTTCCTACCTTTCTCAGCCTTAAACTGTTGGCCTGCGATTTCTACTATTACGTACATAGTTTATTAATTAGTTTACGCTAAAATTAGCCCGCAAATGTACGAACAAAATTCATAATTCAAAATTCAAAACTCAAAATTTTCGCAAAAAACATTGATTTTTAGTGAAAAGTGAAGTTTGGCCTGCATTTTGGTGTAGCCATCTGCCGCATTAACGACTTTTCAGCAAAGCCTATGAAACACTCTTCGCAGAACCCCTCGGCTCCCCCTTGGCGTGTGTTGCTCGGTTGCACCGAGGAGCCGCTCCTACACATTGTGCGACACACCCTCGAACCGCTCGGTGTGAGGGTCGATGCCGCAACCTCTCATCAGGCTCTTCTGGGGCGCACCCGTCGTCACCGCTATCGCCTCATAATCACCCGCTTTGTGGCACCCCTCATCGCCTCGCCACGCGAGATTGGCCGACTGAGGCAGGGGCCTTTGCATCCGCCGCTCATCGTGTTGTCGCACACCCATTCGCGACAGATTGTGGTCACGCTGCTCGAGGGGGGAGTAAGCCAATTTGTGTCGCTCCCCGTGAGCCTCGAGCGTCTGCGGCAGAAGGTGGAGAGAGAGTTGGGGAGTGGCCACTCGCGCGCCGAACAGTAATCCACATCGCCGAACAATCTACACAATCTTGCCGTTATGACACTCTCCTCGGTGGATATCCTCCTGCTTGGAGTCCTCTTTCTGGCCTTCGTGGTGGTGGTTGCGGTGGTTGCCGTGGCCCGAGCCCAGAGCCTTGTGCATCCCCGCCCACGGGCGTGGGCCTTGTCGCTCACTCTGGCCATCTACTCCTACCTCACACGCCCCCGACACGCCCCCGACCACTTCCTGCTGTCGCTCGCCCCGAGTGGGGCAGAGCGAGAGGCTCTCACGGAGGTGGTTGTGTCGCTTGTGCGCAACTTTGCCGATTGTAGGCCCGAGCGTGTGAGGGAACTGTCGATGGTGTGGGGATTGGAGGGGCACCAACTCGCTCAAGCGCTCCGCAGCTCCGGCGGGCGCAGGTTGAAAGCACTCGGCAATCTGCTGTGGCTCAACCCTACACCACTTGTGGCCGAGCGGGTGGCCCAGCGCACCTTCTCCTCGCCGACCGTGGCGTTGGCGGCCCTGCTAGTGGTCATCCATGCGAAGCCCTCGCAGGTGGTCTATCTCCTCGACCACCATCCCCACCACCTCTCGTGGGGCGACATGGAGCGGGTGGTGGAGGTGCTCCATCGCCGCTCGCCAATACTCGATGTGCCCCACACGGGGGGCTCGGTGGGGGTGAATGTGAGGCTCTTTGAGCTCTACCTCGCATCGGTCGAGGGGGTGGGTGATGTGGTGGCGGTGGCGCAGCGTCACGCCCAGAGTCCCCACCGTGAACTGCGCACAGCCGCGCTCAATGTGCTCCTCGAGGAGGCAATGTACCCTATGCTGTAAGAAATGGTGGTTCGGGCGGCTCGGTTTCCAAAAAAAACTGTACCTTTGGCGGCGAATGTGTCGCGTCGCGACACCTCGACCGTAGAATGAAAAGGATATAATGGTGAAAAGAATTTGCATAACACTCTCCCTCGTGCTGCTTGCTGCAACCCTCTGGGCGCAGCAGGGGGTCAAACCTGTGGACATAAAGATACAGAGCGGCGAGAAGTGGTGGGGACTTGTTGTGGACCCCACGACCATCTCGCTCCCCTTCGACACCCCCTTTGTGGTGACCACCGAGGAGCTCTCCCCCGCACACTACAAGGCAAACATGTTGCTCTCCAACAGAGGGCGATACCTCTGGAGCAAAGAGCCCATCACGGTCGGTTTCGACGGTAAGAAGCTCACGGTGACCTCCAAGGCCGACTCCCTGCTGAAGGTGGAGAAGGCGGGTCGCACTCTCCGCGAGGCCTATCTGATGTGTTGCCACCGCAACTTCCCACCCTCTAATCTCGAGGCCTCCGAGGTGCTCTTCGGGGCACCCATCTATGAGTTTGGCGGCCCCGATGCGTTGCTCTACACCCAGCAGGATGTGTTGAAGTTTGCCGACCGACTCGGAGAACTCGAGGTGCCCACGGGTACCATCCTACTGCCACAGGGGTGGAACAGCCCTTCGGGTGGCATGATTTTCGACCCCGAGGCCTATCCCGACCCCAAGGCAATGGTTGACGAACTCCACCGACGAGGTGTGAGGGTGATGCTCACCGTGACACCCTATGTGATGGCTGCCGGGCGTGGCTATCGACAGAGCCTCAAGGAGGGGGCACTCTACATGGACGATAATGGTGCCCCTGTGGTGTTCCAGAGCCGCATGGGCTATACCGCACTGCGTAATCTCACGACCGAAAGGGTAAAGGAGCTCAGTATGCAGCTCGAACAGCTCCAGAGGGAGTATGGGGTGGATGGCTTCTACTTCGACTGTCTGGATGCCATGGAGCTCATGGCCGACAACTCCGCCCGCTTGGAGGAGTTCCTTGCGGCTTGGGCCGAGGCAGGGCGCAATATCAATGTGGCCATCTACTCGGCACCTATGGGGCAGCAGCTCGGCAGCATAGCCTCGTCGCTCTCCTCGGTGCGCAACTACTCGTGGGAACAGCTTGGCGAGAGCCTCGGAAGGGCTGTGGATGCCTCGGTGCTCGGCTTCTCGCGCACATCGCTCGCCGCCGACCTCAATTTCCCCGAGGGTGACCCCGAACTTGTGGTGCGCACAGCCTCGCTGGCAGCGCTCCTTCCCGTGGCCGTCATCCCCTACTCGGTGTGGACACTGAAGAACATCGAACCCCTCAAAGAGGTGCTCCGCTGGCGCGCCGACCAGAGCGGCTACTACATGGAGCTTGCACGCTTGGGCGCCTCCTCGGCCGAACCTCTGTTGCGTCACCTCGAGTATCAATTTCCCCGCACGGGTTTCTCCAATTGCAGGGACGAGTTTATGATTGGCTCGAAGTGGTTGGTGGCACCTGTGGTGAGTGGCTCGGAAGTACGCATGGTGCGTTTGCCCAAAGGCAAGTGGCGCGAGCTCTCCACGGGGCGTGTCTTCAAGGGGCCCAGAGTGTTGGATGTGGATGTGAGCAACGGACTCACTCCGATATACGAAAAACAGTAGTGGCAACTCCACTACTGTTTTTTTATACACCGTCGAACGGTAAATATTTTTTTTGACTACTTAACTGTTGTCCCACTGTTGGGGCAATTTTCCGCTCGCAACTCCTCGTAAAGTTGGTCGAAGAGGGTACGGAGCTGCTGGGGGCAGTCGATGAGCTGTCGGAGCTCTTCGAGGCGGGTGGCGTTCTCCGACTCGGGGATGTAGAGCTTTAGGTAGCCCCCATAGAGGTACTTCTCGTGGAGGTGGCCCAAGCAGCGCTCCCAGTGCTCCTCGCGTCCAAATGAGGGGTGGTGGGCAAGGCTGTACTGCACGGTGCGGCGCACAATAACCTCGGGTACTATCTGGCGGTCGGCCTCCGCAACAATGAGCCCGTAGATGGTGCGGGGTGAGTGGTCGGAGGAGGCGCGGTGGTCCTCGATGGCCTCCCTCATGGTTGTTATCTCCTCCTCGGAGAACCAACGGCGGAGGGTGGTGTCCTCGGTGAGCATGCGGCCCGAGGAGATGTGGTGTAGCTCGCGCCCCTCGCATAGGCCGAGGTCGTGGTAGGCGGCTACGGTGTAGACCATATTTGTCTCCACCTCGTAGTGGGTGGCCAGAGTCAGCGAGCGGTCGATGACCCCCTCGATGTGGTCCCTGCGGTGGGCTGCATCGTAGCCCTCGTAGCGCGGTAATATCTCGGCCTCAATGTATGCCTTCAGCTCCTTATTCATACTACTTTTTGCAACGATAATAGACACCCAAGGGGAGTGCTTTGCCACTGCGGTCGGTGAAGTAGAGCTCGCCAAACTGCTCGAAGGAGGGGGAGGGGATGAGTTGGTTCATCGCACTCTTGGCGAGGGTGGCCGAAAGCCCCATGGAGTAGAGGTTGAGCACCAAGAAACCGCCCGGCGAGAGCATCTCGGCAGAGAGGGAGAGCATCTCGGCAATGTTCTGCTCGAGCACCCACTTCTCACCCTCGGGGCCGCGACCATAGGCAGGTGGGTCGAGGATTATACCCTCGTAGCGGTGGCCCCTCTTGACCTCGCGGCGGGCAAACTTCAGGGCATCCTCCACAACCCAGCGAATGCCCTCCAAGTGGCTCTCCTCCATATTCTCCCTTGCCCAAGTGATGCACTGCTTCACGCTATCCACATGGGTCACCTCCGCACCGGCTGCTGCCGCTGCCAGCGAGGCACCACCTGTGTATGCAAACATGTTGAGCACCTTGGGACGGTGGTTGTCCCCACCCTTCAGGGAGAGTACACTCTCGTAGATAAACTCCCAGTTGGAGGCCTGCTCGGGGAAGATGCCCACATGCTTGAAGGAGGTAAGACCCAAGCGCATGGTTATCCTCTTGTCGCCCACGCGGTGACTTATGCGCCACTGCTCGGGCTGGTGGGGCTTGAGCCTCCAGCGGCCGCGCTCCTCGCTGCCGCTCTCCCTCTGGAACGATGCGGTAGCCATGCGACCCCACTCCTCTTCGCCGAGCGACTTGTGCCAGATGGCTTGGGGCTCGGGACGGCGGGTTATGGTGCGACCGAAGCGCTCGAGTTTCTCGAAGTCGCCCGAATCTATGAGCTCATAATCCTCCCACTCGGGGGATAATAACTGTGGCTGTTTCATATCTATTACTCGCAATATTTAACTCACTCCTTGATGATATACATTTGGCACTCCTTGCAGTCGAAGCGTAGGCGGAAGCTCTCGGCGCCGTGAACAATGTGCAGCGGCTCCTTCAGCCCTGAGCCCTTCTTGGTGCAGTGGCCAATCTCGCGGCGCAGGCAGTAGGGGGTGCGCATAACCTCCACCCCCGACAGGTCGGGCAGCAGGTCGTACCCCTCGTCGATATGCTCCACTCCGTGGTCGGTGTAGAAGGCTCGAGCAAGCGAGTTGACCACATTGTGGTCGCCACGCAGATGTTTGATGGGGTAGGCGGCATCCCGCTCCTCGGTGGCTATATTCTTGGTCGGCTGGCTCTGCTCGAGCACCCTCTGGAGCTCTTCGAGGGCGGTGCGACGCAGTGAGTTGAGGGCTCCCGTGGGTATAAATGGGGTGGGCCCCGCAACCTCAATATCTACATCCGTCACCTCGAATACCGACCCTCCGCTCTTGGTCAGTGAGGAGCGGATGGAGGCGAGTGCAACCTCGGGCTTGGAGGCCTCGTCGAAGGGGCCTGCAAGGGTGGTGCTCACCGTGGCGCGCTCCTCGGAGCGGGCGGTGAGGGTGGCCATGTTGTCGGCCACGCGGAGCCTCAGCTCCACGCGGAGCATGCGGCGTGTGCGCGTGGTGGCCAGTGTGGCGGCAAAACTCTTGTCGAAGTTGCGAAAAAGCTCCCTGCCTACCACAATCTTATCCATGCGGTTGGGGAAGATGCGCTCCCCCTCGGCGCTGTTGATGTTGGTGCCCACAAGCTCCCCCTCGGCAACAAAGCAGATGCCGTCGCCCGCCGAAACGGGCTTGCGACTATCGAGGGTGAACCACCCGCGACCCACCTTTGTGACCTTACCAAGGGGCTCGCCCATGGCTTTGGGGGTGTCGAACGAGGCGAGGCCGCTGCGCTTGCCGCGGAAGATGTAGTCGCCACCACTGCGGGTGAAGGTCTTGGCAGGGGTGGGGGTGAAGTCGAGCACCGAGTGGCCGCGGCTTGCACGGCAGTAGCCCTTGCGCTCGGCAATGGCGCGGTCGAGTAGGGTGCTATAATGGGCTGTGATGTTCCTCACATAGGCCTCATCCTTGAGCCTGCCCTCAATCTTGAACGATACGGCGCCCATGTCAATGAGCTCGCCGATGTGGCTCGACAAGTCGAGGTCCTTCACGGAGAGGAGGTGGAGGCCGCGACGGACAATCTTGCCGTTGCCATCCACAAGGTCGTATCTCAATCGGCAGGGCTGGCTGCACTCGCCACGGTTGCCACTGCGGTGTGAGAGCGAACGGCTCATATAGCACCTGCCGCTGCCACACACGCATATCGCACCATGCACAAAGACCTCAATCTCGCTGTCGGTAGCCCTGCACAGCTCCCTCATCTGGTCGGCCGTGAGCCCCCTCTCGAGCACTATGCGGCTGAAACCCGCGCGACCCAAAAATGCAACCCTCTCGGGGGTGGCATTATACATCTGGGTGGAAGAGTGGAGTTCCACACCCTCCAGACCCAAGCGGGTGTAGGCCATATCCTGCACGATGAGCGCGTCGACCCCTGCACGAGTGGCTTCGAGGGCTATGCGGCGTGCCTCCTCCAGCTCGTGCTCCCACACGATGGTGTTCATGGTCATGTAGAGCCTTGCGCCAAACAGGTGGGCATACTCGGCCGCACGGCGTATGTCGTCGAGTGAGTTGGTGGCTGCCGAGCGGGCACCAAGCGAGGGACCGCCCATGTAGACAGCATCCGCGCCCGAGTCGATAGCAGCCCGAGCAGTGGCAAGGTCCTTGGCAGGAGCCAGAAGCTCAAGTTTTACCATAATATTATATATGTGTGGTGCTACACTTTAGTAGCCGAGGATTCGCATCATCGAACGGTAGCTCTGCTCCTTGGCAAAGAGGCGGGTGTAGTACTCGCCGGTCTCCTTGTCGATGTCGATGAGGATGTGTTTCGGAGCAGGGGTCAGGCAGTGCTGAATGCCGCCAAAGCCGCCCACCGACTCCTGATAGGCTCCCGTGTGGAAGAAACCAACATAGAGGGGCTCCTCCTCGTCAATCTTGGGAAGGAAGACGGCGTTCGAGTGCGACTCGCCACTGTAGAAGTCCTCACTATCGCAAGTAAGACCGCCGAGGAAAACCCTCTGGTACTCCTTGTCCCAGTGGTTGATGGCCAACAGAGGATACCTCTGGTCGATACCCCAAATGTCGGGTAGGGTGGTCATGAACGAACTGTCAATCATATACCACCTCTCGCGGTCGTTCTGCTGCTTCTGGTTGAGCACCGAGAAGAGGGTCGCGCCACTCTCGCCCACGGTGAACGAACCAAACTCGGTGAAGATGTTGGGCTCCTCCACCCCGTTCAGATTGCAGTTGCTCTTGATTTGTGCAACAATCTCTTCGGCCATGTACTCATAGTCGTAGTCGAAGTTGAGCGAGTTCTTGATGGGGAATCCGCCGCCGATATTAAGGCTGTCCAAGTCGGGACAAATCTTCTTGAGTTCGCAGTAAACCTGAATACATTTGTTCAACTCGTTCCAATAGTAGGCCGTATCCTTCATGCCTGTATTGATGAAGAAATGGAGCATTTTGAGCTTCAGTTTCTTGTTGCCCTTGATGCGTTTCTTGTAGAATTCTACGATGTCGTTGTAGCGAATACCGAGCCTCGATGTATAGAAATCGAACTTGGGCTCCTCCTCCGCAGCAATGCGGATGCCCAACTTGCAGGGTTTCTCGAGGACCGACTCAAGCTGGTCGAGCTCCTCCTTGTTGTCGAGCACGGGGATGGTGTTCTCGAAGCCGCTGTTGACAAGCGACGCAATGTTCTCCACATACTGCATACGCTTGAAACCGTTGCAAACCACATACATATCCTTGTTGATGAGCCCCTGCTCATAGAGGGCATTGATGATGTGGATGTCGTAGGCCGAGGATGTCTCCAGATAGATGTCGTTCTTCAGTGCCTCCTCCAGCACGAACGAAAAATGAGAACTCTTGGTGCAGTAGCAGTAGTTGTAGCTACCCTTGTAGTCCACCTTTGCCATCGCCACATTGAAGAGGCGTTTGGCTCGCTGAATCTGCGAGGAAATTTTGGGAAGATAGGTAATCTTGAGGGGAGTGCCATACTGCTTGATGATATCCATCAGGGGCACATTGTGGAAATAGAGTTCGTTGTCTTCAACCGAAAATTCGTCCTGTGGCCAGTCGTAAGTTTGCTCAATCAGGTCGGTGTACTTGTTCTTCATTTTTTCCGAAAACAATTTTGGTTAACAATCCATCTTTGCTACTTTTGAAATTTTTGCGCAAAGTAATCGACTTACTTTTTGCCTCCTTTCGCAATGCAAAACAAACAAATCTTTTTGAGATTATCAACCATTATGCCTATTTTGTGTCACATTTGTCAGATTTTTGTGACTTTTTGTCAGTTTGTCAATAATAATTTGTACTTTTGAGGGTTAAAATAGTACACAACAAACAAAACTATAAGGGCTATGACGAAACAACTCAGTGCAATCATTGCAAAATATATCAACTCCGAAACACGACTCATCATCCCCGAGGTGGGTACCCTTCTGCGACGCAAAGAGAGCGGTGAGGTGGTCTTCACCGAGATGCTCCGCAAAAACGACGGCGTGCTTGTGGGGCTCGTGGTGAACGGGATGGATGTGAGCCCCAGCAGGGCCAACGAGATTGTCGGTGGCTATGTGGAGGCGATTAAGCAGGAGCTTGCAACGCGAAAGAAATTTATCCTCGACGGAGTGGGTGTGCTGCTCCGCAGGGCGGATGGCGGTGTGGACTTCTCCTTCAACCCCTTCGCGCAGAGCATCCCCGAGCCCGATACCGACGAGGACGACTCCATTGTACCCCTCGAGGAGGTGGCTGTGTCGCAGCCCTCGGCACCCCGTGTGGAGGTGGCGACGGCCCCAAGGAGTGTTGTGACCCCCAAGGAGCAACCCGTGGTTGCACCCAATCCCGCAGAGGAGAAACCTGCTGCGGTGAGGCCCGCCGTGGAGCCCGCAAAGCCCGCAGAGGTTCCCCAGCAGCGCCCCGCAGTGGCTGAGCCCAAGCCTACACCCAAGCCTACCCCCACGGAGGCGGTTGAGGAGGAGGCTCCCCGCGGACTCCGCATCCGTGCTCACCATGCAGTCAAGAAGATTGACGGTATCACCATTCTCGCTCTTGTGGCTGTGGTGTTGGCACTTATGGCGCTCGTGTGGGGTATGATTCCCGCCGGCGACAGGGAAGATGTGAATGTGGAGCAACCCGCAGTGGAGGCCGTTGAGAACAGCGTGGGGGAGTGGTAGAACCAGAAATAATTGAATATGCTTGACCTTTTTTCGATAAAACAACGATTTGGCATAATAGGCAACAGCGAGCCACTGAACCGCGCCATCGAGATGGCTGTGAAGGTGGCACCCACCGACCTCACGGTGCTCATCACGGGCGAGAGCGGTGTGGGCAAGGAGTTTTTTCCGCAGATTATCCATGCCGAGTCGGCTCGCAAGCACAGTAAATATGTGGCTGTGAACTGCGGTGCAATCCCCGAAGGCACCATCGACTCCGAGCTCTTTGGTCACGAGAAGGGCTCCTTTACGGGTGCTGTGGAGGCACGCAAGGGATATTTTGAGGAGGCCAACGGTGGCACCATCTTCCTCGATGAGGTGGCCGAGTTGCCACTCGCCACACAGGTGCGACTGTTGAGGGTACTCCAGACGGGTGAGTTTATCCGTGTGGGCTCCTCCAAACCCCAGAAAACCAATGTGAGGGTGGTGGCTGCAACCAATGTGGATCTCCATAAGGCTATTGCCGAGGGACGCTTCAGGGAGGACCTCTACTACCGATTGTCCACGGTCCCCATTGTCATCCCTCCCCTGCGTCAGCGCAAGGAGGATATACACCTGCTCTTCCGCAAGTTCGCCTCGGATGTGTCGGTCAACTGCAACATGCCCGTCATCAGGCTCGACGAGGGGGCAAGGGCGTTGCTCGAGAACTACTATTGGAAGGGTAACATCCGACAACTGAAGAATGTGGCCGAGCAAATCTCGGTGCTGGAGCCCTCGAGGCTTATCTCGGAGGATGTGTTGCGCCGCTACCTCCCCGTGGAGGGCATCGGCTCCACCCCCATCGTGATGAACGAGAATAAAAGGGAGGATTATGCCGACGAGAGGGAGCTGCTCTACAAGGTGCTTTTCGACATGAAGCGCGACATCTCGGATGTGAAGCGTATGTTGCTGGAGGTCATGAGAGGCTCGGGAACCACCTACGAGGAGCGACACTCGGAGCCCGCGCCAGTGGCAGGCTATCTCCCCACAACGGTGGCCTACAACAAGCCCGAAGCACAGGAGACTATCGGTGAGGAGGTATTCGACGACCCCCGACCACTCTCCAAGGAGGATGTGCAGCGCGAAGCCATCGTGAAGGCACTGCGACGCACCGGCGGCCGACGCAAAGAGGCTGCCAAGGAGCTCTTTATGAGCGAAAGAACCCTCTATCGTAAAATCAAAGACTTAGGAATAGATGAAATTTAGAAACATCGCTGTGGCACTCTTTGTGTCGTGCGTGGCAGCCCTCATGAGCGGCTGCACCGTGAAGTATTCGTTCTCGGGCGCCTCCATCCCCTTGGATGCAAAAACCGTGAGTGTGCCCTATTTCCCCAACAATGCACCCATGGTGGCCCCATCGCTCAGCGCAACCCTCACCGAGCAGTTGCAGGATAAGTTCGCAAGGCAGACCAAGTTGCAGCTGGTGGATGTGGGCGGCGACCTCGCATTCGAGGGAGAAATCACCAACTACACCTCCACACCCTCGTCGGTTACCGCCGCGGAGGTGGCTGCCATGAACCGCCTGACAATCACCGTGAAGGTGAAGTTCACCAACATCTTCGAGCCGCAGAATAACTACAACAAGAGCTTCAGCGCCTTCGCCGAGTACGATGCAACATCGCTGCTGCAGGATGTGCAGGATGGCCTGATTACCGAAATCTGCGAACAGCTTGTGCAGGATATTTTCAATGCTGCCGTGGCCAACTGGTAAAAACATGATGACCAAGCAGGGAGAAAAGAGGAACGAGGGGCTGGCAGAACTCGTGGAGCGCTACCCTTGGTGGGGGGCTGCTCGCATGGCTCTGCACAATGGCTCGGGTGCCGAAGTGCCCGACAGTGTACTCTATGCAGCGAAGGTGAGGGGACGACTTGCACCACAGGCTCCACAACTGAAATTTATCGACTCCGCAGAGCTCCGACGAAGCGAAACCCTCGGTATTATCGACGAATTTCTCAAGGTGGGCGAGCATCGCATTGTTATC
>JAGBZI010000063.1 GCA_017628305.1 Tidjanibacter sp. | reverse complement strand
TATTACAGCAGTGGTTTGAAAATGAGAACCTCTGTTAATGACGCCGCATCGTGGACTATTAGTATCGAGGAGGATGGAAATGCTACAGTTTCGACTGTATCGTCTTCAAATGATTACCTCATGAAGTTTAACAGCGCATCCTCAACATTTACGGCTTATAAATACAATGCAGCAAATGCCACCAAGGCTGAAAATGCTATCTGCATCTACAAAAAGCAGAAATAGGTAGCATCGTTCACTGATGTGGCTGCGGCCACAGAATCGAAAACCCCTCCCCGCCAAATTGGCAGGGAGGGGTTTTTTAGTTGCAGGCGGAGAGTTAGGAGTAGAGAGTTGCAGGAGGAGAGTTGGGATTGGCGAGTTAAAAGTTCGGGGGAGTTGCAGGTTCGGGGGAGTATATCCGAAGGGCAAGAGAGGTTAGTACGGAGCAGTGCCACAACACACCTCGCAGTCGACATGCGCCGCCACAGCCACCCCCCAACTAATGGGAGCAAAGGCAAAAGTACGGGTATAGGCAAATGCAAGCGCAAGTGCAAACGCAAGTGCAAATAGCCAACTCACAGCTTTAAACCGCAAAAAAAATTGGGGGATGGCTCGAAAGTCATCCCCCTATTTCCGTTATGGGTCATATCGCTACTTCGACAGAAGCATGAAGCCCCAGCCGGCAAGCTCAACAACATCGCCCGCCTTGAAGCTCCTGCGCTCGCCACAGGTACACTTATAGTCGCCCGCCTCGGCCTCGGTGAGGGTGACGGTGGTGGGCTCGGTCGAGAAGTTGAACAGGCAGAGAACGGTGTTCTCCTCCTTGGTGCGGGTGAAGGCAAGCACATTCTCGCCGGCACCCTCAACAAACTCGATGGGAGCAACCTCTGCACCGGCAGCCA
Source organism: Tidjanibacter sp. (assembly GCA_017628305.1). Classification (GTDB taxonomy): domain Bacteria; phylum Bacteroidota; class Bacteroidia; order Bacteroidales; family Rikenellaceae; genus Tidjanibacter. The sequence goes on along the minus strand of JAGBZI010000063.1, from coordinate 6,474 downwards.
AAGCCTTATTGGTGTGGCGGAACGAGCAGAGAGTGCGATAGAAATTGCGGTACTCCTTGCCATACTCCACATCGACAAGCTCCACAACGGAGTCCTTCTCGAAGAACTGCAAGCGGCGGTCGAGAGCAATCTCCTGACCCGTGTAGATGAGGGGCTGCGACTTGGGCAAAACGAAGGTGAGGGCTGCAAAAGCCTTGTGGGCATCGCCCATACGCTCAAACTCGGTACCTGCCCACGAGTTCTCGTCGTGGTTGGAGGTGAACATCAGGCGCATAGCAGGTGCGGGGTAGCGTGCATCGTCGCGCACAAGATACTCCTTGAGGTCCTTCACACCCTTTGCGTCGGTCTTGATGGTGCCATCGCCGGCCACATTCTTGGTCTCGCTGCCACCCTTAGCCATGGCATTGAAGATGTGGTGGAGCTCCCAAGCATAGGTGGCATCAAAGCCCGACTCGTGGAGCCATACCTCCTCACCCTCGGCCAACAAATATACATCGGGGTTAATCTTGCGAACCTCCTCCCAAGCACCCTTCCAGAAGTCGGCAGGCACATTCATCGCAACATCGCAACGGTAGCCGTCTACACCCTTCTCAATCCAGAATTTCAAGGCATCCAGCATCGCCACACGCATATCCTCGTTCTTATAATTGAGTTTGGCAATGTCGGTCCAGTCGTACTCAACAATGGGAAGGCCTGTCTTCTGGTCAATCACATACCAATCCTTCTTGCCCTCCTTCCACCAATTCGCATCGCGCGAAGTGTGGTTGGCAACCCAGTCGATAATGACCTTCAGGCCCAAATCGTGAGCAGTGGCAAGGAAGTGGTCGAAATCCTCCATGGTGCCAAACTCGGGATTGATAGCCTTGTAGTCGATGATGGAGTAGTAGGAACCAAGGGTACCCTTACGACCATCAATACCAATGGGGCTTATGGGCATGAGCCACAAAATATCTACGCCCATAGCCTTGAGCTCGGGAAGATAGGCCTCCGCAGCAGCAAAAGTACCCTCCTCGGTGGCCTGACGAACATTAAACTCGTAGACAACCGAATTGAACTTGTCGAAAGCAGCAACCTCGTTGTGGTTGCAGGCGCAACCCATCAGTGTCGCAACAAGAGCGACTAATGCAAATAATTTCTTCATGATATTCTTTGGTGTTTAGATTATTTATTCACAACAACATAGCCATAGGCAGGGATAGTCACGCCAAGGGTGCCGTCAGCAAGCTGAGCCTCGCCGCCCTCCGCCGCAAGAGCCACGCTGCAACCGGTGGCCTCAACAAACTCGGGCATGGCAACCTCCACCTTGCGGGACTCGGGGCGAATGTTGAGAGCAACAACCACCCACTCACCCATATAGTGGCGCATGAATACCAACACATCGTCGTCAACATGCAGCGTGCGGTAGTCGCCATACATAAGCGGCATCGACGACCTGCGGTACTTAAACATCGCCTTGGTGGCAGCAAGCTCCCTCTGCTGGAACTCGTTATAGCCATCGAACTCCATCATGTAGCGGTTGTCGGGGTCGTTAGCACCGGGGATGCCATACTCGTCGCCCTGATATACACAAGGGACACCGGGAACGGTCGAGATGATGGCCTTCAGCAGCGACAGACGGGCATAACCCTTCACATTGTCGCCCACACCCACCTTGCGGTGCCAACCCTCGGCCTTATCGTCGGGGCACCACAGCGACATGTCGCCACCGGCCAGCGAAAGAAAGCGGGGTTTGTCGTGGTTGCCTGTGATGTTGCCCATAGTGTGGTGCGAGCCATAGGCAGCCTCCGACTCCTCGATAACCTTTGCAATGTCGCGCATCGAGCGGCTCTCGTCAACAATAACATCGCGCGAGGTGTGGTAGAGGTTGAAGTCGAACTGAGCGTCAATCATACCGCTCTTCACATAAGAACCAATAAGCTCAATATCGCCATAGGTCTCGCCAATCTGCCACAACTGACGCTCGGGCATCGAGGACTTCATCTTGTGGGTCAGCATACGCCAATAGTTCAGGGGGATATGTTTGCAAGCGTCGTGGCGGAAACCATCGAAAGCAAACTTGCGCACCCAATGGAGAGCCGAGTCGGTCATGGGCTCACACACCTCGTTGCGACGGGTGTCGAGAGTGGGGATATGCTCATCGAACCATGTGGTAAGGCGGGTTTCGCCATCCCACAAGCCGATATTCTTGCGACCATCGGGCAGCACAAGGTCGGTGGTCCAATCGGGGTGCTCCTTCAGCACGGGAGAGTTGATGTGGAGGTGGTTGGCCACATAGTCGAGAATCACATTCATGTCGCCCTCGTGAGCCTTGGCAAGCATGTCGTGGAGCTCCTCCTCGGTACCGAAACGCTTATCAACAACGGTGCTGAAGATAGGCCAATAGCCATGGTAGCCCGAGAACTTGGTGTCGGGATTACGATTCTGGCCCCACGCATCATAGGGGTTCTGGGTGATGGGCGAAATCCAGATGGTGGTGATGCCGAGGTCGGTGAAGAAACCATCCTCAATCTTCTGGGTGATACCCAAAATGTCGCCACCCTGATAATCCACCTTATCCAACACCTCGGGGGAGTTGATTTTCCAATCATTAGCAGTGGTGCCGTTGTTGAAACGGTCTATCATCAGCGAGTAGAGAATCTGCGACTGGAAGTCCTGACGGGTGATATCCTCCGCATCGGTCACCACCTTGCCATACTCCAAGGGGAGAAGCACATCGTTGAAACGACCAGACTCCGACGCGGCATAGATGCGCACCAACGAACGCTGATACCTCTTCGCCTCCTTGGGGAGGGTCACCTTGATGGTGTTGCCATCAATCGCAACATCGCCAATCACCTCGTTCTGCCACATTGCCACAGCCTCAACCACGGGCTTCGACGCAACAACGGTCACAACACCCCCCTTAACCTCAGTGGAGGACATGTAGCTACCCTCCGTGTCGCGCTCGCCACCGAGCACCACAATGGAGAGCATCGCCGAATCGTGCCACACATCAATGGTCGACACGATAGTTCCACTCTGTGTTGTGATGTCAAACTCCTCCCAATTGTCGGTGGTGGGGGTGAGCAGCAATCGCTCGTCGTCGCAAGTCATGCTTGTAGCCCCCTCCCACTGGGGGTAGTAGTCGGTCAGAAAGTGTGAGGTGGTACCATCCTTAACGATAAGTGGTATTACCGTAGCGTTGTTACCCAACTGGAATTCATGGTTGGGGGTGCATTGCACAAACAAAAGTGTTGCGAGCGACATTGCAGCCGCCAACAACATGTTGAACAGTGATTTGAGTTTCATATTACAAGTTGTTATACTATTTATATTTTATGTTCCGTCAGCGAATGTTCGCCACAACAGGTGGAAATCACAAGCTACAAAGGAATGAATTTTTATTGATTTTATCAAAGGTGTTGCACCCCACAGCGCCATAGTTGAATTATTCAACAAAAGAGATGCAGGATTTTTCCTGCCTCTCGCGTTTTGTGATCCCGTTGGGGCTCGAACCCAAGACCTACAGCTTAGAAGGCTGTTGCTCTATCCAACTGAGCTACGGAACCATTTTGCGGGGCAAAATTAGCCTTTTTTTTCGTCTTATCAAATTATTTCGTCCACTTTATGGACAACAATGCCGGCAAGCACCACCCTCACTAAACATAACACCCTGTAAATCCGCCAATTACAGCAACCCACGCCCCTCCCCTATTTAGCCATTGGTGAGCCCCAAAGGAACCATTTATTCTCCGAACTTCGCACCCAAAGCTGTCAAAAATCGCCTCGCAACAACAAAAAATCAAAAAAAATTGCAAAAAGTTTTGGAGGAAACAAAAAAGTCGCTATATTTGCACCCGCAAAACGGTCATAGCACCGTGGAGCACTTTTAAAATAATGCGGAAATAGCTCAGTTGGTAGAGCACAACCTTGCCAAGGTTGGGGTCGCGAGTTCGAGTCTCGTTTTCCGCTCATAATGAGGAGGTTGGCTTAATGCCAACCTTTCTTATTTTACACAAATAGACTCGAACTCGCGGCCCCCAAAAGCCCCCTCTCAGGGGGTTAGGGGGTGTAAAAATAGTTCGCGAGAAATGCCCGCGAATGCGGGCTCGAGTCTCGCTTTCCGCTCTGGCGCACGAAGGATAGCATAAAGCTATCCTTTTTTTGTTCGTTTCGCGGAAGAGTCCGCGGTAGTACTTACATTCTCTTCAAGACATCCTTTGTTGTTGTTCGTATAGAGAAATCCTACTTGACTACTTGGTTTAACTCATCGTAGAAGTCAGAAGACTCGCCAACAAATATCTTGTGAATCACGCCCTCTGGGGTTATGATAATTTTTGTGGGATACCCCTCGATGGCATAGCGAACGCTTACATTCTCCTCGGGCGCACTATTCTCCGAATTATAGAGATGAACCCATGGCATTTGGTACTTATCTAATGCTGCAACCCACTTGTCGTAGTCGTCATTACAATCAATGCTTATGAACTCACACTTAGCCCTATGTTTCTCATAGGCACTTTTCATATCTGGAATACCTTTCAAGCAGTAGCCACACCATGTCCCCCAGAAGTCAAGCACCACCCATTTACCACGAAAGGATGATAGCGCAACAGCTGTACCTTTGTTATCATTGAGCTCAAAATCAGGCGCTTCACTACCATCACGAATGTTCTCCTTAGCTTTCATGGTCATTGTCAACAATTGAGCGTTCTGCTTTCGCTGCTCTACAACGGGTTTCCACACCGATTTGTCAATCACCAGCAACATCGTGTCGTAATACTCCAGCATAACATCGCTAGATACATCATAAGCCAAGACATATACCGCTGCAGGGGTGTTCATATTGGCTTTCAGCCACTCGGCAGCCATAGCTCTACGATTGTCGTACAACTGGCGCAATATATCCCAATTTTCAGCCACTCCCCTATCTATACGGTCTATTTCGAGAGATACGGGCAACACAAACCTATCGAAATCAGCCATACCTTCGACAAAGTCACTACCCTTTGCCACATACTCAAATTGTTCCCCCGAACGCCACACCTTGAATGAAAGACGGTCGCCGGGTTGGGTTGTGACATTTATGTTGCGACGCGAGAAATTAGGCGAACTATCGGCAGTTTCCTTGAATGTAAATATGTAAGACATAGCCTTATCCTCAACAGGTAGTAGCAGTCTATTATCTTTGATAAGGAGCGTATCTATGCGTAGCAATGAGTCGTCCATTACAGTTGCAGCTTCCTCTATTGGAAGGCTAAATACAACCACGGTGTCATTGGTGAACCCCTCAAAAGTAATTGCCATCTGCCCCTCCGAGCACGAGGTCATACATACGGCCAAAAATGCCAAAATCGCACCTACTATATTCCTCATATGTATTTGGTTTATATTATTACCAGCCCTCTATTTCTTTGAGCTCTTACAAAGATAAAAACAATAATACAATATTCATTCATAAACAACACATAATTGCATACATGCTCACATATTTGCCATTTTGTAAAATCGGAACGCACTGCCGACCACCCGCTACCGGTGATTAGCAACGCGAAGTATAACGACTATTTGAAGGAGATTGCAGGCATCCTCGGCATCCAGAAACGAGTGACCTCGCACCGAATTTACTAGCATATTAAATAATAATTAAGAGAGGTTTGGCAAACTGCTATCAAACCCCTCCGCTGTTGTTTATCCCTCTATGAGTTCATACTCAGCCCCGAACCACTCGTTGAGTGTATCCTCAACCTTCGCATTGATCTCAGGGGTAATCTTATCCTTAATCTTCTTATAGACATAGAGCATCGCTACGCCATCGTCCAAGATGCCCATAAACTTATAGATAACGCTTGGTATAAAATCCAGTGGCAGAATGGTATAGAAAATAGCAGCATAAATTAGTACACGGTCAAGGGTCGATGTATTGTCATCATCCATTACATAGTAGAACTGCAACAGAGGGCGAGTAGCCACACGACCAGCCTTCAATGCCCACGGGCGCAATTTATCCATCAATGCGTTAATCTTACCACGCCAATCGATGTTCTTAAATTTCTAAAGAAGTCCTTAAATATCCTTACCCATTATCAATTAAGCAATAATCAAAAGTGAAATTGTAATCAACATATCAATTATATTTTAATTGTTCGTTTTATAGTATAGAGCGCAACTGTCATAAAATCTATCACTATAACCTTATTGTTGCTTCGGGAACATAATCTCCATAGGTTCGTTGGTCGTACTCTCAATGGAAATCATTCCTTTATAGTCGTCAGTTTCGCTCATCCACATAGTGAACTCATATCCTCCCTCCGATGAGTTCTGCCATACCTCAAAGCATCATACTTGATAGCCGTAACAAGGCTGTCGGCCTGAATGTCATACAAGCCACACTTGTTGTCTTTGTAAACAATACTGTAACGCTCAACCGATGTAGCCTCAACACGGTCAAACTTTCTCATACCTGAGCAAGAAACTACCATAACTGCAACCAGC
>JAGBZI010000062.1 GCA_017628305.1 Tidjanibacter sp. | reverse complement strand
GAACCCGAGAAAGACCCCTTTGAGGGTGCTTCGCTGTCGGTACGACTCGTAGGCGCCGACATCACCACCGCCACCGTATCGGTGAGCGCCGAGGTGCTTCAGGTGGCTGCCTACACCATCGCTCCCGCTGAGGGTGCTACCGCCCCCTCCGCAACCGAAATCTTCGAGAAAGGTACCCTCGTAGCCCTCGAAAAAGAGGGCGCAACTCAGGTTACACTCCGTGGCTTGGAGGCCGAAACCGAGTATGTGCTCCACCTCGCAGGACGCATCAGCGCCAACGAGGTGTGGGACCAAGTGAAGGAGTTCAAGTTTAAAACTGCTGCCGAGCCCGTAATCCCCGTGCTCACCGCAAAACTTATCGGCACCGACGCCACCTCCGCAGAGATTCAGCTCTACGCCGAGAACATCTCGCGCATCGCCTACATCGCTGTTCCCCTCAATGAGGACGGCACCATGCCCAACACCCCCAACCTTCAGGTTATCTTCGCTACCGGTAAGGTGGCTGAGATGGTGCAGGGCGACAACACCCTCATCCTCAAAAACCTCTCGCCCAAAACCGAGTATGTAGCCTTCATCGCAGGTGAGATTGCCGGCATCGAGGAGTACATGGAGGAGGTTTTGACCGTGAAGTACATCCGCACCACCGACTTCGCAGAGGATATCACCGTTCGTGACATCAACTACCGCGGCTTCACCGTGGATGTGAAGGTTGACCCCAGCATCAAGGAGCAGAACCATGTCATCAAGTGGGCCACCAGCGACCTCTTCATGTACAACATGAACTCTGTTTCGGAGTTTGATTACGCAATGATGAACCTCCACGACACCGCATGGAACGGCATGAACCTCTTCAACGAGAGCCGTTCGCTTATCATCGACGAGGAGCACAGCTACATCTACGGTCCCGACGGTCAGGTGGAGAACTGGTACTACGAGTCCATCGTTCCCGGTCAGCCTCAGGTAGTTATCTTCGGTGAGTTTGCCCGTGGCGAGAGCCAGTGGGGTTGGGGCTACGGCTACTACAAACCCCTGTTCGACGCAAACCAGTATATGATTGACCAGAACGCAAACCCCAACGAGAGGCTCGATGAGGCCCCCTATTGGACCGGCTTCTACCAGCACCTCGATGTTCAGGTGCAGAAACCCGAGGTTATCTCGGAGGATCTCATCAATGTTGAGATTGAGAAGTTCCCCGACGACGCTCTCATCAAAGTTTCGGCCGACGAGTCGATTGACCTCCTCTCCGTGATGGTTATGAGTGAGCTCGAGTACAACTCTGCTATGCAGTACATCCGTCCCGAGCACCTCCAGTGGTTCGGCACCTCGTTGATGGGTGCTTACCAGGGTGTTTCGATGCAGGTTGACCCTTGGGGTGACGGCATGAATGGTGCGGTGATGACCGCCCTCAGCCAGTTCCTGCTCGACATCCCCCGCGAGTCGAAATTCTGGGTTTATGTTGTCGGCATGCGCGGCGACTGCAACGGCGATGGCTACCTCGATGGCCACGAGCAGGTATGCAAATCCTTCGAGTTCTACCTGCCCCAGCCTACCAAACCCGCTCCCGAGCTTGTGGTTACCGCACTGGAGTCCACCTCGCCCTTTGAGGTTAGCTTCAATGTGAAGTGCCCCACCAAGGATGCCGACCGCGGTTGCTCCATCTCCAACTACGAGAAAGAGTGGCTCATGACCGGTATGAGTGGCGCAGAGCTGTTGGAGGCCTATGGCAGCAACTTCGCATTCGGCACCGTGGAGCTCATTCAGATTAACTCCGACGAGGGTCTGACCGTTACCTACCCCTCGCGCCCCAATGAGAACAACTACTTCGCAGCTATGGTGGCCAACGACGAGGGTACCGAGACCTACTCCGAGACCGTTATCGCAAGGTCGCTCAGCGAGCCCGCAAAACCCGCCGTTGACAGCCCCTTGTTCGAGAGCCTCGTAGGCGAGTGG
>JAGBZI010000061.1 GCA_017628305.1 Tidjanibacter sp. | reverse complement strand
AGCTCACCTCGCAGGGCCACAAGGATGCTGTTGTCAACCTCCTCCCTCGAGTGGCTGCGATGGTTATGAGAGCTCGCCTCGGCATACTCCATGAGGGCCGAAAGAATCTTGTTCTCCTGCTTCATGAGCGACACCACGGGGGACTGTTTCACCCTCGCGAAGGAGGTGGCTATGCTGTTTGCCATGCTCTCGTGAGAAAGGCGACACAAAAGTATGTCACTGGCGTAGTCGGGAGTAGGCTGCGAAAAACGGCTCCATGTACCCGCCAACACAATCAACATCTGACCGGCAGAAAGAGTGTGGGATGTGCCACCGACATTGACCAATATGCCACCCTTGCGACAAATGGCCAGAATGGAGGTGTCGCGCACAATGAAAGAGCGCTCGAGGCACAAATCCAACAGCTCCGGGCTGGCCGCCGCATCGATGTGTACACTGTGGAACGAAGGCTCGGGGTAGAGGTTCAACACCCTCACCATGTGGGAGTAGGTTGTGATTATCGGTCCCTTATCCATCTCTCTTGGGTTCTCTTTTGTAATCTTATTCCGTTGCTTATCAAGACCCTATCTTACCACCCATCATGTCAAGCAGCTCGGTGGTAATGGCCTGTTGGCGCTGTTTGTTATACTCGAGCGAGAGCTCGGCAATGAGCTCGTCGGCATTCTCCGTGGCAGCCTGCATGGCCACCATTCGGGCCGCATGCTCCGAAGCCACAGACGAGAGGGCTGCCGTGAATAATCGGAGTGCCACTTGGCGAGGAACAATGGTCGCAATGAGCTCCTCGCGGGAGGGCTCGAGGATGTAGTCGGGACCCTCGGTCGGCCCACTATCCCCCTCGGGCAACTCGATGGGGAGGAGTGTTTCGGCCACCAGCGTCTGGCGACCTGCCGAGAGAAACTTGTGGTAGACAACCACCACCCTATCCGTGCGACCCTCCACAAAATCCTTTATCAGCTCCTCGGCCAAAACCCTATATGCCAAATAGTTGGGCTTATTGGCCAACTCTTCGTCGACCGCCTCGAAGGGCACCTTTCCGCGGGCCAAATCCACGCCCAGCTGACGGCCCACAGCCACAATGCGGCGATGGTCGGCACCAATCTCCGCATAGTCGCTCGCAAGCAGCTCCACAATCCTGCGGCCCACATTATTGTTGAAGGCGCCACAAAAAGTGGTGTTCGACGCGAAGCCCACAATGGTCACCCGCCCCACCTCGCGCTGCTCGGCAAGAGGGATGGCCACCACCCCTTCGCCAGCCGCAAGATGGGCCACAATAGCCTGAAGCTCACGAGCATAGGGCACAAGAGCACCTATCTCCCTCTGCGCACGGTGCAGCTTGGCGGCCGCAACCATCTTCATGGCCGAGGTGATTTTGCGAGTGCTTCTCACGGAGGCTATACGCCCTTTTATCTCTTTCAGTGATGCCACAATTTTTCCCTATTTTTTACTCTCCTTGCCCTACAATGTTGCGGCCACCTCGGCAGCCACAGCAGCAAGGGTTTCGGTCACCGTTTGGTCTATCACACCCCTCGCCAGAGGCTCCAACACACTCTCCTTGTAGTTGGCCCTCAACACATCGAGAAATGCCCTCTCAAACCCCTTTACACCCTCAGCGCTCACACTCTTCAGCAGGCCGTTCACACCGCAGTAGAGCACAGCAATCTGCTCCTCCACAGGCATGGGCGAATATTGGGGTTGTATGAGCAGTTGGGTGTTCTTGACACCCTTATCAATCACATAGGCAGTCACGGGGTCGAGGTCGCCACCAAACTTGGTAAAGGCCTCCAACTCACGGTATTGCGCTTGGTCAATCTTCAGCGTACCCGCCACCTTTTTCATCGACTTAATCTGTGCGTTACCTCCCACACGGCTCACCGAAATGCCCACATTAATGGCGGGTCGGACGCCCTGATTGAAGAGGTCGCTGGCGAGAAAAATCTGGCCGTCGGTAATCGAAATAACATTGGTCGGGATGTAGGCCGACACATCGCCCGCCTGAGTCTCGATAATGGGGAGTGCGGTGAGCGAACCGCCACCCTTCACCCTGCCCACAAGCGACTGTGGCAGGTCGTTCATCTTCTCGGCAACCTCCGTGCGGCCAATAATCTTCGCAGCCCTCTCCAGCAGTCGGGAGTGGAGGTAGAAAATGTCGCCCGGGTAGGCCTCCCTACCCGAGGGGCGGCGCAGAATGAGCGACACCTCACGGTAGGCCACAGCCTGCTTCGAGAGGTCGTCGTAGACCACAAGCGCGTGGCGACCCGTATCGCGGAAATACTCGCCAATGGCGGCTCCCGCAAAGGGGGCATAGTACTGCATGGCTGCGGGGTCGGAGGCGGTGGCTGCCACCACAATGGTGTACTCCATGGCACCCTTCTCGCGCAGCGTATTAACAATGTTTGCCACCGTGGAACCCTTCTGTCCCACAGCCACATAGATGCAATAGACCGGCTCTCCTCTCAGGTAGCCCTCTCGCTGGTTGATGATGGTGTCGATGGCGATGGCAGTCTTACCCGTTTGGCGGTCGCCGATGATGAGCTCGCGCTGGCCCCTGCCGATGGGAATCATGGCATCAATGGCCTTCAGGCCCGTCTGGAGAGGCTCACACACAGGCTGGCGGAAAACCACACCCGGAGCCTTGCGCTCCAAGGGCATCTCAAACTTCTCGCCACCAATCTCGCCCCTGCCGTCGAGCGGCTCACCAAGGGGGTTGATAACCCTGCCCACCATCTGCTCGCTCACCTCCACGGAGGCGATACGATGGGTGCGACGCACGCTGTAGCCCTCCTTCACCTGCTCGGTGGAGCCAAGCAACACGGCGCCCACATTATCCTCCTCGAGGTTCATAACAACGCCGCTCACACCCCCCTCAAACTCGATGAGCTCGCCTGCCTCGGCGCTCTCGAGCCCATAGATGCGGGCCACACCGTCGCTCACCTGCAACACCGTGCCCTCCTCCACAAAGCGGAGCGAGGTGTCGATGCCGGCAAGCTGTTCCCTCAGCACTCGGGAAACCTCACTGGGTCTTATCTCTGCCATAACTCTTGTATGCTATATCTTTCTCTTTGAACCATTTGCAGCCCACCTCAGGACTACACAATGCTTCGGTTTTTACTAATGAACTGTTGGCGGATGCGGTCTATTCTGCTCCTCACCGAGGCGTCCAAAACCCTGCCATCCACACGCAGAACGAAGCCTCCGAGGAGCTCCTGCTTCACCTCGCAGACCATCTCTATCTCGCCACCATAGTGGCCCCTGACCACCTCCGCAAGCCTCTCTCGGGTGGCCTCATCGAGGGGCACGGCCGAGGTGATGCGCACCAGCACAATCCCACGCACCTTGCGGTAGAGCCTCACATAAGCTCTGGCCATCTCCCCCAAATACACTTCGCGACGGTGGGCAAAAACCAGCTCGACAAACCTACGCATAAGCTCCGGAGGCTCACTCCCCACACAGCCCACAACGAACAACTCCCTCACACGGTCGACGATGGTCGGATTACCCACCACCCCCATCTCCGGCGACAGGGGACGAAGCGTGCTCCCCAGATGCTTCATCAGGGGATACAACCTCTCCGCCTCGCCTCTCTCCAGCGCCTCCGCCAAGAGCGCCTTGGCATAGCGACCCGCAAGCAGACTTTCGTTCATTGCTCTGTTCGTCAATTATTTACCGGAGTGCCCCATCTCGCCCTCGGCCTCGTCGACAAATCGCTCGACAAGCCCCAGAGCAGCCTTATCGTCGGCCAGCGATGTGCGCACAACCTTCTCGGCAACCTCCACCGAAAGGAGCGCCACAGTGGTGCGCAACTCGCCCAGAGCCCTCTCTTTTTCTATCTCAATCTGGTTTCGTGCCGCCTCCATACGCTGCGCCACCTCCTCGTCGGCCCTCTGGCGAGCACTCTCCACAATGCGGTTGCTCTCCTCGACAGCCGTTGCCGTGAGCTCTTGCGAGCGGCGGGTGGCCTCATCCATCATCCTACGGGCATCCTCCTCCACACTCTCGAGCTTCAGGCGGGCCTTGTCGGCCTCCAGCAGAGCCTCCGAGATGTGGGCACGACGCTTATCGACCATGCCGGTGATGATGGGAAAGCCAAACTTGGCCAGCGCACCAAAGACCAGCAGGAACGACAAGAGCATCCAGAAAAGAAGCCCCAAATCGGGTGTTAGTAGCGACATTTTTTGTGTACCTTTTGGTTTGTAATTCTTTGTGCCCTAATTAGATGGCCATCAGGCAGACCACAATGGCAAAGAGGGTGGCACCCTCAATCAGTGCGGCCGACACAATCATGGCTGTCTGAAGCGAGCCGGCAGCCTCGGGCTGGCGGGCCATAGCCTCCAGAGCGTTCGAACCAATCTTACCAATACCCCATGCGGCACCGAGAACTGCGAGTGCTGCGGCGAGAGGTGCAATGGCCGCACCAAGATTAACGGCCTGAAGAAGTGTTGCAAATAAGAACATAGTAGTGTTTGTTTTGTTTGGTTAATATATCTGTTTTTATTGTTATTTCTTAGGTTTGTGCGCTGCGTGGTGCTCCTTCCTCGAAAGGCCCACAAACACCGACGAAAGCATCGTGAATACATAGGCCTGAATGTAGGCCACCAATATCTCCAGCACCAGCATGAAGACCGACAGCAACACCGAGAAAATGGTCATCACAATATTCATCGTCGTGCCCATGCTCACCGATATAAACACCAAGCAGGTGAGGGCCAAAATAACCGTGTGGCCCGCCAAAATGTTGGCAAACAGACGCACCGTGAGGGCAAAGGGTTTCGAGATGACACCAAAGAGCTCGATGACGGGCATCAGGGGTATGGGAAACTTCATCCACACAGGCACATCGGGCCACAATATCTCCTTCCAATACTCCTTGTTGCCAAAAACATTCACGGCAAACATCGTCGCCAAAGCCATCACAAGGGTCACCGCAATGTTGCCCGTGGTGTTCGCTCCGCCCGGGAAGGCCGGCACCAACCCCATAAGGTTGTTCACAAAAATGAAGTAGAAGGCGGTGAGCAGGTAGGGCGAATAGCGCTTATAGTCCTTGCCCACCGAGGGGCGGATGATGTCGTCCTCGATACTCATGGTGAGCATCTCCACAGCACCCACAAAACCGCGTGGCACGGCGTGAACATCGTAGTTCCTGCGGCGGTACCACCCCGCAACACCCAAGATTATCGCCACCAGCAGCAGCGAGTTTATCATCAGGCCCGCAGCATTCTTCGTGAACGACAAGTCCAAGGGGCGATAGAGCTCGCCATCGCTGCCGACGGCCACAAGTTTACCCTCCCACTTTTCGCCCTCGGGGGCCACATAGAACCCCTCATAGCTGTGTCCATGGGCAACCTTAGCTGCCGAAAAGGCATACCAGCGCCCCTCCTCGCTCCTCACAATGCAGAGCAGCGGAATCTCCACATGGTGGCCGTCGATGGTGGCTATATGCCACGAGTAGCTATCGTTAATGTGGTCGAAGATGAGCCCCACAACATCGAGCTTCTCCTCGGCCGTAGGCTCCGCCACATCGTGCTCCACCTCCTGTGCACACGCCCCCCACGGCGCACCCCCAAAGAGCACACCCACCAGAAGGGTTATTTGCAGCAGCAAGCGTCGCATATACATCCGTCCTCAACTTATCGGTTATTCATACTCTTAACCCTTGCCGTAGCCTCCCAACCCTCAAGGAGCGAGGTGACAAGGTAGAAGCCCAGCGTGTAGAGCAGAGCCACATTCTTCTCGGGCAGCTCCGCCGATACCCACACGAGCAGCAGCACAGCAACCCCCAAAAACTTCACACCCCTCATAACCATCGACCACAGCAGCACACGCTGGGGAGTCATACCCCCATAGCGACCAATGAGGAGCACATTGGCAATCTCGTAGAGATAGAAAAAGGCGGGGATAATCCATCCCACAGGCAGCAGCTCAGAGGCCCACAAATTCCGCACGCCCACAATGGCCACACCCACCACCAGCGTCACCACCTCCAAAAGAGTTATCGTTGTTTTATGTTTCATCTTCATTACTTTTCAAAGAATTCCCTTTTTTTTACGAAGCTTTTTGTAAAAAGCTTCACCAAAAACTTTTATGCGATACTGCGTATCGCTATGCCAGCCTCTACCCAAAGTCTGCACTGCCCGAGCTTCACCAAAAACTTTTGTGCGATACTGCGTATCACTATGCCAGCCTCTACCCAAAGTCTGCACCCCTCCCGAGCAAAGAATTCCCTGCACAAAACGGGCACTCTGCCCGAGCTTCACCAAAAACTTTTGTGCGATACTGCGTATCGCTATGCCGGCCTCTACCCAAAGTCTGCACCGCCCGAGCAAAGAATTCCCTGCACAAAACGGGCACTCTGCCCGCCCGCCCGGAGAGCACATTGGTTAGTCCGTGCACACCGTCACCACATCATTCAGCACCTCCACAAAGCCTCCCCTGATGGTCGTCGTACCCTCCGAGCCGTCGGGCAGCGTGTAGGCAACACTCCCCGCCGTAAGCGACGAAATGAGGGGTGCATGGTGGCGCAACACCACAAAGGGGGCCTTCGCTCCCGGCAGTGCAACCCTCTGCACCTCACCCTCAAAGAGGTTCCCAACAGGCGATATGATGCGTAGCTTCATGGTCGATACCCTCTCTCTCGTTTCACTACTTGGCGGCAGCTGCCTGACGCAGCAACTCCTCGCCCTTTGCTATGGCCTCCTCGATGGTTCCCACATTGAGGAATGCGGCCTCGGGAAGGTCGTCAACCTCGCCATCGAGAATCATGCGGAAGCCCTTGATGGTATCCTCAATCGACACCATCACACCCTTCACACCGGTGAACTGCTCGGCAACCGAGAAGGGCTGCGAGAGGAACCTCTGCACCCTGCGCGCGCGGTTCACAATGGTCTTATCCTCATCCGAAAGCTCCTCCATACCGAGGATGGAGATGATATCCTGAAGCTCCTTGTTGCGTTGGAGAATCTGTTTCACCCTCTGTGCTGTGGTGTAGTGCTCCTCGCCCACAATGTTTGGGTCGAGGATGCGGGAGGTCGACTCCAAGGGGTCCACAGCGGGGTAGATACCCATCTCGGTAATCTTTCGGTTCAATACCGTGGTTGCGTCGAGGTGGGTGAAGGTTGTTGCGGGTGCGGGGTCGGTGAGGTCGTCCGCGGGGACATAGACCGCCTGAATGGAGGTGATGGAGCCACTCTTGGTGGAGGTGATGCGCTCCTGCATGGCACCCATCTCGGTGGCCAGCGTAGGCTGGTAGCCCACAGCCGAGGGCATGCGGCCCAGCAGTGCCGACACCTCCGAGCCCGCCTGTGTGAAACGGAAAATGTTGTCGATGAAGAAGAGAATATCCCTATTCGTGCCGCCGTCGCGGAACGACTCGGCAACCGTGAGGCCCGAGAGGGCTACCGAAGCACGAGCTCCGGGGGGCTCATTCATCTGGCCAAAGACGAGTGTTGCTTGCGACTTTTTGAGCTCCTCGGGATCGATGGCCGAGAGGTCCCAATCGCCACGAGCCATACCCTCCTCAAACTTCTCGCCATAGCGAATAACGCCCGACTCAATCATCTCCCTCAGCAGGTCGTTACCCTCCCTCGTGCGCTCGCCGACACCGGCAAACACCGAGTAGCCACCCAACTTCTTCGCCACATTGCGGATGAGCTCCATGATGAGCACCGTCTTACCCACACCGGCACCTCCAAAGAGGCCCACCTTGCCACCCTTCACATAGGGCTCCAGCAGGTCGATGACCTTGATGCCCGTGTAGAGCACCTCTTGGGTTGTTGTAAGCTCCTCAAACTTGGGTGCTTCGCGGTGGATAGGGAGAGCGCCCTCGGGATTGAGGGCACCAATACCGTCGATAGCATCACCCACAACATTCATCAGGCGCCCCTTAATCTGCTCGCCCGTAGGCATCGATATGGGGGCATAGTGCGACACCGCCTCGGCCCCACGGCCCAGACCATCGGTGGAGTCCATGGCCACCGTACGCACACTCTGTTCGCCAATATGTTGTTGGATTTCAGCCAGAAGGGTGCGACCATCGGGGCGCACAATCTCCACCGCATCGTGAATTGCGGGGAGCACCACGGCCATCTCTTGTGGAGCCTCAAAGCTCACATCTACCACGGGGCCGATGACTTGAATCACTCGGCCGCGGATTTCACGGGGGGTATGTTCTCCCATAGGTGTAAGGTAAGGGTTTGGTTAGGTAACTTTTACAAATATATTCATTTTTTCCGAGATTGCAAAAAACGGCCCAAGGATTTCAAACTTGGCCACATTCCTCCTCTTCGCTCTAACAAAAAGGCCATTGCGGCCACTGCCCGAACACTCAGCCGAAAAAAACGCACCCTATTGGTAACTATTCTCCAACAGGGTGCGCTCAGACAAAACGCCCTCCGGCAAAATGTGCTATCTATATCGTATCCACTTAGCCAACTCCTTGAAGCTCGGCTTCTTGCCATACATGAACACACCCACACGGTAGATTCTGCCCGCAAGGTAGACCATGCCCACGAAGGTGACAACCAACAGGCCGATGGAGAGTGCCAACTCCCAACCGGGAACTCCATAGGGTAGGCGCACCATCATAACGATGGGGGAGGTGAAGGGTATCATGCTACACCAAAAAGCCAGCGGGCCATGGGGGTCCTGCATGGCGTTGAGCATCACAAAGAGTGCCACCATGAGGGGGAGTGTGATGGGCAGCTGGAGGTTGTTGGTATCCTTCTCGTTGTCCACAGCGCTACCCACAGCAGCAAACATTGCCGCATAGAGGAGGTAGCCTCCGATGAAGTAGATGAGGAAGCCGCCCAAGATGCGGAGCAGATAGGCGGGGTCGGTGAGGGTGGCAATGATGGCGACCATCTCGCTATCGAGGTCAATGGGGGCTGCGGCGGCAATGGCTGCAGGGTCGACGCCCGCACCGGCCGAGGCCACAACATCGCTGAGGCCCAGAAGGCTCACAGCACCACCGCCCACAAGCAGGATGAAGATAACCCAGATGACAAACTGGGTGACGGCCACCGAAGCAATTCCCAAAATCTTGCCCATCATGAGCTCGAAGGGGCGCACGCTCGACACCATAACCTCCATCACCTTGTTGCTCTTCTCCTCGATGACGCCCTGCATAACCATGTTGCCATAGAGGAAGACGAACATATAGATAAGGAAGCCGAAGATGTAGGCCAGAGCGATGTTGAGCACCGAGGAGCTCTCCTTGGTGTCGCCGCTGGTGGCGTCGAGCTGTTTCACTTTGAGCGACACATTGGTCTTGATGGCAGCCAGAATGGTGTCGATATCTTCGATGTTGTACTCCTTGAGCTTCTCGCTCTCGAGGATGGTGCTTATCTGCCCGGCGATGGAGCTCTCGATGTTGATTGTCGAGGACTCATAGGTGAGCAGCTGCACATTCGAGGGGTTGGTGAGAACATCGCTACCCACAATGAGGATGCCGAAAAGCCCCTCGTGCTGCTGACCCACAACCTCCTCGGCCGTCTGGTCGGAGAGGGTGAAGGTGAGTGTGGAGTCGTCCTGAAGGCGGTCGCCCACAAGTCCGCTCTGGTCCACCACAAGCACCTCCTTTTTCTCGTCGCTCGAGATGTTCATCATCAGCGCAGGGATGAACATGATGGCCACAAGGCAGATGGGCATAAGTATGGTGGTGAAGATGAAGCTTTTTTTGCGCACACGCTCATTGAATTCGCGGCCCGCTATGATGCCTATTTTTCCCATAGTCTTTCTTGTCGTTAAAGGGGTGAGTACTCTAAAGTTCGCCGGCCACCGCACGGATGAAAATGTCGTTCATGGAGGGGATAACCTCGTGGAACGAGCGGAGCTGTGTGTTGTTGTTGATGAGCTCCACAATGTGGCGCACATCCTCGTCGTGGGGGATGTGGAGCTTGAGCCCCGCAGGTTTGGCTCCCTGAAGGGCCTCATCGTCGGAGGCGGAGCTGTCGAGGATGGTGCAGGGGGCCGAGGCAAGGGCGCCCTTCAGCTCCTCGGCGGAGCCACGGAAGTCCACCTCGAAGATGTTGCCACCGTGGGAGCGGCGAATCTCGTCGAGCGAACCACTGAGGATGTTTTTCGACTTATTGATGAGGGTTATGTGGTCGCACACCTCCTCCACCGACGACATGTTGTGGGTGGAGAAGATAACCGTTGCCCCCTTCTCCTTGAGGGCCATAATCTCCTGTTTCAACAGATTGGCATTGATGGGGTCGAAGCCGCTGAAGGGCTCGTCGAAGATGAGCAGACGGGGCTCGTGGAGCACAGTGACGATGAACTGCACCTTCTGGGCCATACCCTTCGAGAGCTCGCTCACCTTCTTGTTCCACCAACTCTCAATGCCGAATTTCACAAACCACTGCTTCAGGCGACGGGTGGCCTCCGCACGGCTCAACCCCTTGAGCTGTGCAAAATAGAGGGCCTGCTCGCCCACCTTCATGGTTTTATAGAGGCCTCGCTCCTCGGGCAGGTAGCCAATGTTGGGCACATCGGTGGCCGCCAGAGGGTGGCCGTCGAACCACACGCGACCACTATCGGGGGCGGTGATGCGGTTGATTATACGAATGAGGGTGGTCTTACCCGCACCATTGGGACCAAGGAGGCCATAGACACCCCCCTCGGGAATGGTGAGCGACACATCGTCGAGCGCCTTGTGGCCGGCAAACTGCTTGGTCACATTTTCGACACGGATTAACTCTTTCATACTCTTTTTGTCTTTTATTATCCACACAAAGATATAAAAACATTCGGGATATTGTTCATCGCTCAAGGATTTTTACTATTTTTGGGGTTAATTTGGAGCGCCTTCACTGCAAAGGCAAGGATTTTGCTGTGGAGGGGGAGAAAACCACAAACGAGAACAGAGCATACTATGTTATATCCACTCAAGTTTAAACCCATACTCAAAGAGGTTGTGTGGGGCGGTGAGCGCCTCGCAAAGGCCGGCAAGCAGGTGCCCAAAGGGCTCGACAAGCGCCACATAGGCGAAAGCTGGGAGATATCCTCACTCGAGGGTGCCGAGTCGGAGGTGGCCGAGGGCCCCTTGGCAGGCAACACCCTCAGTGAACTGCTGGAGGTCTACATGGGTGAGCTCGTGGGCGACAAGGCCTACGACACACACGGACTCGAATTCCCCGTGCTCCTGAAGCTCATCGACACCCGCGAACACCTCTCCGTGCAGGTGCACCCCACCAACGACTTTGCCGAAGAGTATTGCGACGCAAAGGGTAAAACGGAGATGTGGTATGTCATCGACGCCACCCCCGATGGGGCCATCTACCTCGATGTGAACCGCCCCCTCACAGAGGAGGAGTACGACGAGGCTGTCGAGAGTGGCACAATCGACAAACTGCTCAAAAAACGCTTGGTACACAAGGGTGAGGCCTTCATGGTCCCCGCAGGCACCATCCACTCCATCGGTGGCGGCGTGCTCCTTGCCGAGGTGCAGGAGAGCTCCGACGCCACATTCCGCATCTACGATTGGGGGCGCACCGACACCCACGGGCACCCACGCGAGCTCCACACAGCACTCGCTGCCGAGGTGGCCAACCTCACTCCACACGACAATCTCAACATCACCCGTGCGGCCGAGAGCAACTCCGCCGTGCAGCTTGCCGATTGCGACGCCTTCTGTGTGAACCTTGTGAAGGTGGGGGGCACCATCGAGCTCGACTACACCCCTCTCGACAGCTATGTGGCCTACATGTGTACCGAGGGTGAGGTGACCGTCAAAGCCATGGGTGAGAGCACCACTCTCCGAGCACTCGAGACACTCCTGCTGCCCGCCGAGGCCACCGACATCGTCATCACAGGCAGCGCCACCCTGCTGGAGGTTTATACCAAATAGCTGTCAGCGGTCAGCAGTCAGCAGTCAGCGGTCAGCAATCAGCTGTTGGCTATTGGCTGTTGGCTGTTGGCTTTTTAGGGACATTAAAGCAGAAGCCGAGGTTTCCAAAATCGGAAACCTCGGCTTCTGTCTTAAAACTTAACCGACACGCCTACGCCGAGTGTCGCATTGGAGCCTCTGTGGTGGTGGCCATGCCCCACACCGATAGCGGGTGCCACCTCGATGTAGCTGTCGCCATTGAACCTGAAGCCGTGTTGGCGATTCCACCTCATCGCCACAATGGGGGCGTCTATCAGCGAATAGAAGTAGCAGCCGCCAAGCAGGGCCACACTGCCCCAACCCACCAGACTCTCATATTTGCTCGGACAGTAATAGGCGCCGAGCGTCGCCCCCAGAATACCCGCAATGGCTCCCGTGAAGAGCACCACACCCTTGCCAAACTCACCATTGTACATCTGGCCAAGGCCGGGAACAATAAGCGAGCGGGCGAAAGCGATGCCGGGACGCAGAGGGAAGATGGGGTCGCCATTCTCGTCGAAGTGGCAAGCAATATAGGGGTTATAGTGGTAGTTTATATTCTCGGTGAGCAGAGGGGTGGTTACAACCTCCTTGGTGATACGCTCGATGGAGAGTGCGTCCACGGTGTAGGTCTTACCTTCGAGGGTGGTGATGGTATATCTCACACCGGGCACCTGTTCAACAATGGTACCCTGAAGGATGATGCCATCGGTGGTGTAGATAACATCGGTTGTGACCCTCTGGATGTCTGTTTGGGCCATCGACACGGCAGCACAACCAACCAGCAGCACTGCCAAAAGTAGCAATCGTTTCATAGAAAATTGGGGTGTTTGATTTTGTTCCTTTATTACATAGATGCACAAGGCCCCCAAAATGTTGCACGGGAAGTGAAATTTTTTTAGCTGTCAGCGGTCAGCAGTCAGCGGTCAGCAGTCAGCGGTCAGCTATCAGCTCGCGGCGGTCGGCTATCGGCCAAATAGTGTTGCACTTATCGGTGATGGAGCCACAAAAAAAAGGAAGAGTCCACTCTCGCGGACTCTTCCTTTCTATTATCAAAAAGCCTACTGCAATTTGCCAACAGCCTTGGTTGCTGCGTAGCTAATCTTGTAAGCCTCAGCCTTACGCAACTCCTGTTTGATGTCGGTGATAACACCCATGCGGGTATCCTTATCAGCCTTCAAGCAAACAGTCATCTTGTTACGATCCGACTCGTTAAGCTGCTCACGCTCGGAAGCGATGAACTGGCCAATCTGCTCGGGATCGCTAAAGCTGCTGTTGAGCTGAATCTTGGGGGCCTCACCAAACTTGGCGATAAGCTCGCGGGTGGCGGGAGGACCTACATAGATGTAGCTCACAAGCGACTTATTCTCGAGTTTCTGAATCTCGGTAGCCTGGGGAGCTTTGAACTTAACCACAAGCTCGGTCTCCTTCATCGAAGTAGATACCATGAAGAAGAAGAGAATCATAAACACGATATCGGGCAGCGAACTGGTAGAAATTTGCCCTATCTCTTTTTTCTCTTTTTTCCTGATTACTGGCATACTACTTAATGTTTTGGGGCTCAGCCTCCGAAATCTTCACGGGCACAGCGACTGCAATAGCATCCTGCTGGTTCTTCTCAAGCTCCTGGAAAGTCCTACCGAAGTGGGCTTTGCTGAGCTCGTCGCGAATCTCGTTGAAGGCACGAGTAAGTTCGTTCTGTACTTTCATATACATCTCATAGCTTGTACCACGGTCGTTCTGGAGCGAAATGATGCCCTGGCTGACCATATACTTGCCAATGAGATCAATCTCAACCTCCTTTTTCTCGGGGAGGTTGCCGTCGTTAGCAACATTGAGCACCCACTCTTTGGCCCTATCTTTCAGCTGGTTCACCTGAACCAACTCACCCTGCACCGCAATCTGGTCATACTTATTAACGTGAACCATCATAAGGTTACGCTCTTTGATATCGGGCGCCTCGGTCTGGTTGTCGCTCCAAGGAGGAAGCACACGGTTGAGACCCGAATCGATGTCCATTGTAGTGGCAACAAGGAAGAAGATAAGGAGCAGGAACGCAATGTCCGCCATCGAACTCGCATTAATCTCCGGTGTTTTTCTTGCCATATTACAATATTAAATTAATATGGTATCAAATTACTTAATAGCATTGCGAATCTCGCCAGCGAGAATAGCCACGATGCTTGCACCACCTACGAGGTAGGTGAGGTAGAGCATGGTGTCGGTGAACTTCAACTCAAAAGCATTCTCGAAGAAGCCGCCGGCCGAGTTGGGCACGGGAGCAGCGCTCGAAAGAGCATAGCAACCGCCAATAATGGCAGCAGCAACTACAAGACCTACCAAAGCCTTCAAAGCAGCCTTGGGCGAAGAAAACAGATTTTTGATGGGGGAAATCAAAGCGCACACAACGCCGATTGCCACGATTGCGTATGTCAAAATCATCATCCACTCTACATCTGCGTGCATATCGCCCATGTGCTGCACCTGAGGCAGGAAGAAGAGCGATGCGAAGCAGACGATAGCGGCTGCGAAGAGAACATACTCTACATATTTAACCCATTTCATATTCTTAATAATATATTAGGTGGGTAACTTATTTCTTGCTGTAAGCAGTCAGGATGTCAACCAAGGTGATCGAAGTATCCTCGAGCTCAACAACCGAGCTGTCGATCTTGTTAAGGATGTAGTTGTAGAACAACTGGAGAATAACAGCAGCGATAAGACCTGCGAGGGTAGTCAAAAGTGCCACTTTAATACCACCTGCAACCAAGGTTGCCGAAACCTCACCTGCTGCCTGAATCTGGTCGAACGCCTCAATCATACCAACAACGGTACCCATAAAGCCCAACGAAGGCGAAAGAGCGATGAACAAGCTAATCCAGCTCAAACCAGTCTCCATAAGACCGTTCTGTACCGAACCGTAGGAAGCAACAGCTTTCTCTACAACGTCGAGACCCTCGTTGTAACGGAGAGCGCCCTGATAGTAGATGCTTGCAACGGGACCCTTGGTGTTGCGAGCGAGCTCCTTAGCAGCCTCGATGCCACCCTCGTTGAGAGCGTCCTCAAAAGCAGCGATAAACTTCTTGGTGTTGATTTTCGAGAACGAGAGGTAGAGGATACGCTCAATAGCCACTGCCAAACCGATGATCAAGCAGAGCAACACGGGGGTCATCCAGAGCACACCACCCTCAATAAATTTCTGTTTGATAGCCTGGTGGAAGGGAACACCTGCAACCTCGGTCTCCTCGTCGATAACGGGAGCAACCTCCTCAGCCACAGCCTCCTCAGCAGCAACAACCTCCTCAGTAGCGGCAGCCTCAGGCTCCTGTGCGTAAACGTTAGCAGTTGCAAGGCTCATAACGCCTACAACCGACAAAATCATAAAAAGTTTTTTCATAACTTTGAATTTGTTTGGAATTAATTAAACGTGTTTTGTTTGTGTAAATTGTCTGCTTTCTACGGCCCTTGGTGGGCAGTGTTGCGGCGTAGATTCTGCGAAGACCCACTTCACGAATATATACTGCAACGCACAAAGATAATGTATTTTTTGAAAATATACACGCAAATCGAAAAAGAATTAACAAATATCTACCCTTGGCGCCACTTTCACCCGCTCGGAGGAGTGGGAAAATAGGGCCTATAAGCCCTATATGCTGGGTTTACTGGGTT
>JAGBZI010000060.1 GCA_017628305.1 Tidjanibacter sp. | reverse complement strand
CAGAAGGTTGCAGTGGCCGATGTGGTGAGGGGTATGAAGATGTTTGAGGCAGAGGGAGTTGGGGTGCCTGTGCTGGGTGTTGTTGAAAACATGGCCTTCTTCACCCCCGCCGAGTTGCCCAACAACCGCTACTACATTTTTGGCCATGGTGGTGCACGCCAGATGGCCGAGGCTGAGGGGGTTGACTTCTTGGGTGAAGTTCCTCTTATTCAGTCTATTGCAGAGAATTCCGATGGTGGAACACCCGTTGCTCTCGGTTCGTCGGAGGAGGAGAAGTACTATGCCGAAATTTGTCGGAAAGTTGTTAGTAAGCTGACAAAATAGTGTTGATAACAGAGTGAAAAGTTGTTGAAACAAAAAACCCTTTTTCTACCACAAAAATTTGCAAAACCCGCTCCGGCGTATATACAACCGAGGAGTGAAAAAATGCAAGAAAAAAGTTTTAAAATTTGCTCCCAAATTGCCAACACCAAAAGAGAACTCGGGGTTGAAAATTTTGGACTGTTAGTATGTTGATAACCTTTTCAACAGGGTGTTTACAAATAGTGCAACTCGCTCATTTTCGACCCCCAACAGCCTCCAATAGCAAGGAGTATTTTTTGGTAACTTTACCCCAAGGGAAAAGCTAAAAACTTACCAACATTTTCAACAGCGTTTTATATTATTGTTATCTATTTTAAAATTTAAATTAAAGAGAGAAAATATAAATAATAAACAATCCGAGCGATGACCACTTTCGAAAAAATCCAAAAGCTCAAACAGGAGAAGCGTGCCATTATTTTGGCCCACTACTACACCTCGGCCGAGGTGCAGCAGGTTGCCGACTTTGTGGGCGACAGCCTTGCCCTCTCCCAGAAGGCAGCCGATGCTGATGCCGACATCATCCTCTTTGCGGGCGTAAGGTTCATGGCCGAGACAGCCAAGGTGCTCTCCCCCTCCAAGAAGGTGCTGATGCCTGTGGTGGAGGCGGGGTGCTCGCTGGCCGACTCGTGCGACCCCGAGGAGCTGCGCCGAGCAAGAGAGGAGAACCCCGACCACTTGGTGGTCGCTTATGTGAATACCTCGGTGGAGGTGAAGGCCCTCACCGACATCTGCTGCACCTCCTCCAATGCTCTCCAGATTGTGGAGGCGCTGCCCCGCGAGCAGAAGATTCTCTTTGTGCCCGACCGCAACCTCGGCTCTTATATTAATAGGTGTACGGGGAGGGGGATGAAGTTGTGGGATGGTGCATGCCTTGTCCACGAGGAGTTCTCGGCCGCCAAGATTGAGGCGCTCAAGAGGGAACACCCCGAGGCGGTGGTGCTCGTTCACCCCGAGTGTAAGCCCGAGGTGGTGGCTCTGGCCGACTATGCCGGCTCCACGGCAGGCATCCTTGCCTACTGCGCACGCCCCGAGGTGAGGGAGGTTATTGTGGTTACCGAGAGCGGCATTCTCCATGAGATGACCCAGCGCTACCCCGACAAGAGGTTCTACCTCGTGGAGCCCGAGAAGGGGTGCGAGAAGTGTGTGTCGTGCAAGGATATGAAGCTTGTGACCCTCGAGAACATCTTGTCGACCCTCGAGACGGAGAGCCCCGAGATAGCAATCGACGAGGAGATAAGGGCCAAAGCCGAAGGCTCCATCCGCCGTATGCTGGAAATGAGCAAGTAGATTTGGTGCCAGAGCGGGTGCCGGAGCGGGTGCCGGAGCGAGTGCCGGAGCGGCACTTCTGCCATGTCAATTCTTTGCACACGGGTGCAGACATTGGGGTAGACACGGGCATAGAGATAAAAAGTATCTCACGAAAATTTTTGGGCGACTTTTTATTAAAAGTAGCAAAGAGGAATAAGACGATAAAAACAAACATTAACCTAAAATAAACAAAAAAGAAGATGAAAAAAATTATTGTTAGTGCGCTTGTGATGTTGATGTCGTTGAGCGCTTTTGCGGATGAGGGTATGTGGTTGTTGCCCTTGATTAAGAAACTCAACCTGAAGGATATGCAGGCCAAGGGTCTGGAGCTGACGGCCGAGGATATCTACTCGGTGAATAACTCGTCGCTGAAGGATGCGATAGTTATTTTTGGCAATGGTTGCACCGGCGAGATTGTGTCGCCCAACGGCCTGCTCTTTACCAACCACCACTGTGGTTTTGGCAACATTCAGGCGCTGAGCAGTGTGGAGCACGACTACCTGAAGAATGGCTATTGGGCCATGAATAACGAGCAGGAGTTGCCCGCCCCCGGCTTGCAGGTGACCTTCATTCGCCACATCGAGGAGGTGACCAAGCAGATGCTTAAGGGTGTGAAGGAGGATATGACCCACGAGGAGAGGGCTGCCAAGATTGAGGCTAATGGCAAGGCTCAGAAGGAGAAGTTTGCCAAGAAGTATGAGGGTAAGAGCATTACCATCAAGGATTTCTTCGGTGGCAACCAGTACTTCGCATTCGTTACCGAGATTTATAAGGATGTGCGTTTGGTGGGTACTCCTCCCTACGCCATCGGTAAGTTTGGTGGCGAGACCGACAACTGGATGTGGCCCCGCCACACCGGTGATTTCTCGGTGTTCCGTGTGTATGCCGCGCCCGATGGTAAGACCCCTGCGGAGTATGCACCCGAGAATGTACCCTACAAGGCAGAGAAGTACCTCACCATCTCGACCGAGGGTTACAAGGAGGGCGACTATGCAATGATTATGGGCTTCCCCGGCACCACCACCCGCTATATGACCTCCTATGAGATTGATAAGATGCTCACCGTGGACAACCCCAACCGCATCTATATCCGTGGCGAGAGGCAGGCCATCCTGAAGGTTCACATGGCTGCCGACGACGCTATTCGTATTAAGTATGCTTCGAAGTATGCATCCTCGTCGAACTATTGGAAAAACTCGATTGGCAAGTCGAGGGGCGTGGAGAAACTCGGCGTGAAAGCACAGAAGGCTGCCGAGGAGGAGGCCTTCACCAAATGGGTGTGGGAGAGCATGGACAAGAAGCGCATCGAGAAGTATGGTGAGGCTCTTCCCTTGATTGAGAAGTATGTGACCGAGGGCTCCGCTTATGAGAGCGACGCACAGATTTTGAGCGAGACTCTCTTCCGTGCTGCGGAGATTTTGAACGCTTCGACCACCTTCTACAACCGCTACCGTCGCACCGAGAGTATCGAGGAGGCGCTGGAGGCCGCTAAGAGGTTCTATAAGGACTACGACGAGGGTGTCGACAGGCTCGTGACTTGCCGTATGTTCGAGGTGCTGAGGGAGATGATTCCCGCAGAGCGCAGGCCCCAGAGCTTGGCCGTTATCGACACCGAGTGGGGTGGCGATGTTAAGGCCTTCACCGAGGATCTCTTCAACAAGTCGGTGTTTGCCAACGAGGAGAGGTGTGTGGCTGCTGCCGCCGCCGGCGACATTGCAATCTTCGAGAACGACCCCGCACTGGTTATCATGAAGGATGCCTCGGCTCTCTACAACGACCTGCTGGCCAAGGTGAAACCCCTCAAGGACGACTACCGCAAGGGCCACAGGCTCTACATCAAGGGCCTTCAGGAGATGCAGCCCGAGCGTGCCTTCTATCCCGATGCCAACTTCACCCTCCGTTTGACCTACGGCACCATTCTTCCCTATTCGCCCGCCGACGGTGTGCTCTATAAGTACTACACCACCATCAATGGCGTTGTGGCCAAGGAGGATCCCAAGAACCCTGTGGACTTCACCGTTGACGAGGGCCTCAAAAAACTCTATGCCGAGCAGAATTGGGGAGGCTATGCCGATGCCGACGGCTCGCTCCACACCTGCTTCCTCTCGACCAACGATATCACCGGTGGTAACTCGGGTAGCCCCATTATGAATGGCAAGGGTGAGCTTATCGGCCTTGCATTCGATGGCAACTGGGAGGCTATGAGTGGCGATATCGCCTTCGAGCCCAATGTTCAGAGGACCATTAATGTGGATGTTCGCTATGTGCTCTGGTGCATCGACACTTTGGGTGGTGCATCGTGGTTGTTGGACGAGATGACCATTAAATAGCCCACCTTGCGAGCAACTACTGCGTTACACTGTGATAAACCCCTGCCTCATTTACGCTTAAGTAAACTCGGCAGGGGTTTTCTTGTGTACCTTGTATTTATCTCGCAATCTGCGCTATTTTTAGCAGACAGCCAAAAGCTGACCGCTGACCGCTGATTGCTGATTGCTGACCGCTGACCGCTGACCGCTGATTGCTAAAATAATTTTCAATTTTCAACCTGCATTTTTCAACTTTCAATTATCTTTGTGGTCTTGAAGAAATCACCACCACTCAAACAGGATTTGTATGCAGATAAGGAAGGTAATAGGCATTGGTAATGCCCTCACAGATTTTTTGGTCAACCTGCGCAACGACGATGTGCTCCACGCACTCAACCTCGGCAAGGGTAGCATGAACCTTGTGGACGCCGAGTTCCAGAGGAAAATACAGGGCGAAACCGCCGACCTGCCCCACACACTCTCGCTGGGTGGTAGCGCGGGTAACACCATCAGGTGTATGGCTCGACTCGGAGCCTCTGTGGGCTACATCGGCAAGGTGGGCAAGGACTCCACAGGCCACTTCTATGAGCAGGCACTCGAGAACCTCGGTATCGAACCCTACATTACCCACGGTCGCAACCGCTCGGGAAGGTGCCTGTCGCTTGTGTCGCCCGACGGTGAGCGCACAATGGTCACCTATCTTGGTGCGGCTCTCGAGCTCTCGGAGGAGGATATAAGGGCCGAGATTTTCGAGGGTTACGACTGCCTCTACATCGAAGGCTTCATGGTTCAGAGCCACGCAGTCATTCGCCACGCCATCAAGACGGCTAAGAACTGTGGCCTAAAGGTGGCCATCGACCTCGCGAGCTACAATGTGGTGTTGGAGAACAGGGCCTTCCTCATGGATCTTGTGGACAAATATGTGGACATCATCTTTGCCAATGAGCAGGAGGCTGCGGCCTTCAGCGGCGAGGAGGATGCCGAGAAGGCGCTGGAGTTTATTGCCGCAAGGTGCGACCTTGCAGTGGTGAAGATTGGCACTCGCGGAGCCCTCATAAAGGCGAAGGGGGGCGAGGCTATCCGCGTGGGTATCATGGCCGCCGCCAAGAGGGTCGATACCACCGGTGCCGGCGACTTCTACGCTGCGGGCTTCATGGCGGGCATGTGCCAAGGGCTCGACCTGCGCCAGTGTGGTACGATAGGAGCCATTGCTGCCGGCAAGGTTATCGAGGTGGTGGGAACCACCTTTGGCGAGGAGGCTTGGAGGGAGATTTTCTCGCTGGTTGAGGATGTGAAACAGCAAAAATGTTTGTTCTAAACCTTTGTATCCCATGCGTGCTACAATAGAATTGGAGAGGATGGAGTTTCGCGCTCCCCACGGCTGCTACGACCTCGAAAAGGTGGTGGGCAACCGCTATCATGTTGACCTTCGGATGGATGTTGAAATTGGCGACGCTCCCGTGACCGACGAGTTGTTGAAAAGTGTAAACTACTTGGCGGTGTATGGCGAGGTGGCCGAGGAGATACAGAAACCTTCCAACATTCTCGAGAATGTTGCTTGGCGCATCTTGGAGCGCATACATAATGCTTTCCCACAGATAGTTAGCTCAACAATTAAGGTGTCGAAACTTGCTCCGCCGCTCGGAGGAAAAGTTGAACGGGTGAGTGTAACCCTCTCCAAATAAACCGATTAGAAAAGTGTTCACAACTTGTTGATAAAGTGTGGACACTTTATTTATAAAACTCGAAAAATTTGGTGCAACTTTGTATCCAAATCGGCCGCATTCGTGCGGCTTTCCTAACTGCCTAATAGGCAGTCCTTTGACGAAGGAACAAACGAAAAACATATATAAACACACGATAAACTATGTCTGAAAAGATGGAGAAAGGGAGCGTATCCTCTGAACTGAAGGAGTTGAAGTATGAGGATGTGTTGGCAAATGCCAAGGAGTATTTCAAGGGTGACGACCTCGCCGCAATGGTGTGGGTGAACAAGTATGCCCTGAAGGATTCGTTTAACCGTATCTATGAGGGCTCGCCCAAGGAGATGCACATCCGCATCGCCGATGAGATTGCCCGCATCGAGAAGAACTACCCCAACCCCATGAGCTCTGAGGATGTCTTTGGCCTGCTCGACCAGTTCAAATATGTCATCCCTCAGGGAGGTCCCATGACCGGCATTGGCAACAATCTCCAGATTGCCTCGCTCTCCAACTGCTTCGTTATTGGCCACCGCACCCCCGCCGACTCCTACGGAGGTATCATCCGCATGGACGAGGAGCAGGTGCAGCTTATGAAGCGCCGTGGTGGTGTGGGTCACGACCTCTCCCACCTGCGTCCTTCGGGTACCCCTGTGCTCAATAGCGCCCTCACCTCCACCGGTATCGTTCCCTTCATGGAGCGCTACTCCAACTCCACCCGCGAGGTTGCGCAGGATGGCCGTCGTGGTGCACTGATGCTTACCCTTTCCATCAAGCACCCCGATGCCGAGAAGTTCATCGACGCCAAGACCGTGCAGGGCAAGGTGACCGGTGCAAATGTGAGCATCAAGGTTGACGACGAGTTTATGCGCTGTGTGATGAGTGGCGAGAAGTATGTGCAGAAGTTCCCCATCGACGCCGCGGAGCCCCTCTACACCAAGGAGATTGATGCTACGGCACTGTGGCAGAAGATTATCCACAACGCATGGAAGAGCGCCGAGCCCGGTTGCTTGTTCTGGGACACCGTGTTGAGGGAGAGCATCCCCGACTGCTATGCCGACGAGGGTTTCCGCACCGTGTCGACCAACCCTTGCGGCGAGATTCCTCTCTGCCCCTACGACAGCTGCCGCCTGCTGGCTCTCAACCTCTACAGCTATGTAGATAAGCCCTTCACCCCCGAGGCCTCCTTCAACCACGAGAAGTTTGCCCGCCACATCGAGATGGCGATGCGCATGATGGACGACATCATCGACCTCGAGCTGGAGAAAATCGACCTTATCCACAAGAAGATTGGTCGCGACCCCGAGGAGTTGGATGTTCGCCGTGTGGAGCTCTCGCTGTGGGAGAAGATTAGGGAGAAGGCCCTGAAGGGTCGTCGTACCGGTCTGGGCATCACTGCCGAGGGTGACATGTTGGCCGCATTGGGCCTCACCTACGGCTCCGATGACGCCATCGAGTTTGCTGTGAACATCCAGAAGGAGCTCTGCCTCAATGCTTACCGTGCAAGTGTGAAACTCGCCAAGGAGCGTGGTTCGTTCCCCATGTACGACAACCTCAAGGAGGAGAACAACCCCATGATTGCCCGCATCCGCGAGGCCGACCCCGCTCTCTATGAGGATATGGTTCGCTATGGCCGCCGCAATATCGCAATGCTCACCATTGCCCCCACAGGTACCGTGTCGCTCATGTCGCAGACCACCTCGGGTATCGAGCCCGTCTTCCGCCCCGTGTATAAGCGTCGCCGTAAGGTGAACCCCACCGACCAGAATGTGAAGATTACCTACAAGGACGATGTGGGCGACTGCTTCGAGGAGTACTATGTGTTCCACCACAAGTTTGTGGAGTGGCTCAAGATTACCGGCCACAATGTGGAGAGGCTCAACGATATGACCGACGCAGAGATTGATGCACTTGTTGCCGCCTCGCCCTACAACCACGCCACCGCCAACGACATCGATTGGGTGGCCAAGGTGAAGATGCAGGGTGCCATCCAGAAGTGGGTGGACCACTCCATCTCGGTGACCGTAAACCTCCCCAACAATGTTTCGGAGGAGCTCGTAGCGGATGTTTATAAGACAGCTTGGGAGTGTGGTTGCAAGGGTATCACTGTCTATCGCGACGGTTCGCGCAGCGGTGTGCTCATCGACACCAAGAGCAAAACCGAGGCTCCCGCCGAGAGCAAAGCACCCATCAAACGCCCCGCAGAGCTCGAGGCTGATGTTGTACGCTTCCGCAATGGCAAGGAGGAGTGGATTGCATTTGTGGGCATGCACGACGGCAAACCCTATGAGATTTTCACCGGTCAGATTGACGAGGAGGAGCTCTTCATCCCCAAGAGTATCACCAAGGGCTGGATTGTGAAGGTGCGCGAGGAGGATGGCTCCAAACGCTACGACTTCCGCTTCAATGACAAGGGTGGCTATCCCCACATCATTGGCGGCATCTCGCGACTCTTCGATATGGAGTTCTGGAACTATGCAAAACTCATCTCGGGTGTGTTGCGCAACGGTATGCCCATCATTGATGTTGTGAACCTTGTGGATAGCCTCCAGTTCACCAGCGATGGCATCAATGTGTGGAAGGCCGGCGTTGCCCGTGCACTGAAGCGCTACATTAAGGATGGCACCAAGAGCAAGCAGAGGTGTCCCAACTGTGGCAACGAGACCCTTGTTTACCAGAATGGTTGTCCCACTTGCCACTCGTGCGGTTGGTCGAAGTGTTCGTAGAAAACCGATAACCCCAAAAAGGCCCTACCACTTTTGTGGTGGGGCCTTTTTTTGCTGTTTGGGGCAGTGTGGGGTATAGGGGGTAAATCCGTCGGGTAGGCGAATTTATGAGTTGTTGTTTTATGGAGTGCTACGCTCCCTATCGAAGGAGAAGTTCGGCGCAGTTGGTGGCCGTTTCGTGCAGGCGGAGCGAGTGGAGCTCCACACCCTCGGGGAGTGCGGGGCTTATGAGCTGTGCGAAGTGCTCCAAAAGGTTTTCGCTGGTGGGTTGCCACTCGGTGGCGTGAATGCGGCAAAATGTTCGCCTGAGGGCTCCCACAACCTCCTCGGTTTCGGGGCAGAGGCGGATGACCAACGAGTGGTCGAAGCGGCTCACAACCTGCTCCTCCACAACCCTCTTCACCTCGCTGAAGTCGATGGCCATACCCATTTTGGCGCCCTCGGTCTGGGTGGTGGTTGCAGCGACCGTCACCTCCAATCGGTAGGAGTGTCCATGGAGTTGGCTGCAGGGGCCGTCGTAGCCCACGAGTGCGTGGGCCATCTCGAGCCTAAACTCTTTGGTCAGTAGCATTTTACTCATTACACAAGTGGCTTACATCAATTTGTCGGGAGAGGGGTTGGTCGAGGCTTATGAGGGTCTCGGTGGCCACCACTCCGGGGATTTTGCGGATTCCCTCACCGAGGGTCTGCATAAGGT
Organism: Tidjanibacter sp.; assembly: GCA_017628305.1. Classification (GTDB taxonomy): domain Bacteria; phylum Bacteroidota; class Bacteroidia; order Bacteroidales; family Rikenellaceae; genus Tidjanibacter. Next base: position 3,290 of record JAGBZI010000060.1, on the reverse strand, counting down.
GGTTGTTGTCGCGGCAGAAAATCTTAATCATAAGGTTGTACTTGCCGGTGATGTAATGACACTCGACAACCTCGGGAATACTCTCCAGAGCCTTGATGGTTGCCCCTTCGAGCGAGGGCTCCTGCACCCTCACACCCACAAAGGCACACACATCATACCCCAGCAGTCGGGGGTCAACCAACAGCTTGGAGCCGAGAATTACACCCTGCTCGTCGAGCTTCTTCACCCTCTGGTGAATCGCAGCGCCCGATATGCCGCACTCTCTGGCAATCTCCAGAAAGGGCATACGGGCGTTGCGAACCAGCAGTTGAAGAATTTTGCGATCTATTTTATCCAACACAACTTTGGTCATTGCCCAAGGAGTTTAGAGGAGAAAATGAGCTGCAATTCCGATTATTTGATAACGCCAAGCTCTTTGCCGATTTTGGTGAAGGCGGCGATACACTTGTCGAGCTGCTCACGGGTGTGGCCTGCCGACACCTGAACACGGATGCGGGCCTGACCTTTGGGAACAACGGGATAGTAGAAACCGGTCACATAGATGCCCTCCTCGAGGAGCTTGGCAGCCATAACCTGCGACAGGGGTGCATCGTAGAGCATAACGGCGCAGATGGCACTCTGGGTGGGTTTGATGTCGAAACCGGCCTCGAGCATCTTGGTGCGGAAGTACTCCACATTCTCCACGAGCCTATCGTGAATCTCGTTGCTCTCGGCGAGCATCTTGAACACCTCGATGCTGGCGCCAACCACTGCGGGGGGTACCGAGTTGGAGAAGAGGTAGGGACGCGAACGCTGGCGGAGCATCTCGATAATCTCTTTGCGACCGGTGGTGAAACCACCAACAGCACCGCCGAAGGCCTTACCAAGGGTACCGGTGAGAATATCCACCTGACCACGGCAGTTGTAGAGCTCGGTAACACCGCGACCGGTGGCACCCACAACACCTGCCGAGTGGCACTCGTCAACCATTACGAGGGCATCATACTTCTCGGCCAGAGCCAAAATCTCGTCCATCTTGGCAACATTACCATCCATCGAGAAGACGCCGTCGGTCACGATGATGCGGAAGCGCTGTGCCTGTGCAAGTTTCAGGCAGTTCTCCAGCTCCTCCATGTTGGCGTTGGCGTAGCGGTAGCGCACGGCCTTGCAGAGCCTTACGCCGTCGATGATGGATGCGTGGTTGAGCGAGTCGCTGATGATGGCATCCTGCTCGGTGAAGAGGGGCTCAAACACACCGCCATTGGCGTCGAAGCAGGCTGCGTAGAGGATGGTATCCTCGGTGCCGAAGTAGTCGGCAATAGCCTTCTCGAGCTCCTTGTGAATATCCTGACAGCCACAGATGAACCTCACGGACGACATGCCGAAGCCGCGGGCGTCGAGAGCCTTCTTGGCGGCCTCAATGAGGCGGGGGTTGTCCGACAGACCGAGGTAGTTGTTGGCGCAGAAGTTGAGAACCTCTTTGCCACCCACCTCGATGGCAGCCCTCTGGGGCGACTCGATGATGCGCTCTACTTTGTAAAGACCGGCCTCGCGGATGTCGGCGAGCTCCTTCTGAAGATGTTCTTTGATTTTACCGTACATAGTGATTATAGTTTTAGTAGGTTTGATTTAGTTACATTCTGTTACAAAGGTACAGAATAATTTGCGAACTTATCACCCGCGCAGGCCACTTTTTACTCCCAACCACCTCTTTTTGTCGCTCTTGGGGTGTGTGTGGCTTCCCCAAGAGCCACATATTTTGCATTCTGCAAAACCAACTCCTGTGGAAGAACAGGTTATTTTCCCACCCGCAATTAATTCCCGGAGCTTTCAATGAGCACAAATTTTGAATTTTGAATTCACCGCGGTATCTTTGTAGCCACAAAGGAATATCATACAACGAACATAAATTAGGTTAGTATTATGCAGACTATCGACACTTACAATTTTGAGGGCAAACGCGCCATCATCCGCGTGGACTTCAATGTGCCCCTCGACAAAGAGTTCAATGTTACCGACGACACCCGTATCCGTGCCGCTATCCCCACCATCCAGAAGGTGCTGGCAGGCGGTGGCAGCGTGATTCTCATGTCGCACCTCGGTCGTCCCAAGAAAAATAACGACGAGAAATACTCCCTTTCGCACATCATATCCGCTGTGGAGGCACGCCTTGGCACCAAGGTGCTCTTCGCCGGCGACTGCATGGGTGAGAAGGCTGCCGAGATGGCTGCCGCGCTGAAACCCGGTGAGGTGTTGCTGCTCGAGAACCTCCGCTTCTACGCCGAGGAGGAGGGTAAGCCCCGCGGCCTCGCAGAGGATGCCACCGACGAGGAGAAGAAGGAGGCTAAGAAGGTTGTGAAAGAGAGCCAGAAGGAGTTTGTAAAGAGGCTTGCTTCCTACGCCGACTGCTACATCAACGACGCATTTGGCACCGCCCACCGTGCTCACGCTTCGACCGCACTCATCGCCGACTACTTTCCCAACGACAAGATGTTCGGCTATGTAATGGAGGGTGAGTTGAAGGCTATCGAGAGTGTTATGGAGAACCCCGCAAGACCCTTTGTGGCTATCGTTGGTGGCTCGAAGGTTTCGACCAAAATCTCCATCATCGAGACCCTCATGGAGAAGTGCGACAAGATTATCATCGGTGGCGGTATGACCTACACCTTCTCGGCTGCTCTTGGTGGTCAGGTTGGTAAGTCGATCTGCGAGCCCGATATGTTCGAGACTGCGCTCGCCATCCTCAAGAAGGCCGAGGAGAAGGGTATCAAGTTTGTGATGTCGCCCGACGCGCTCACCTGCGACGACTTCTCCAACGACGCTAACACTCAGGAGGCTTCGGTGAAGAATATCGACCCCGCATGGGAGGGTGTGGACATCGGCTCGGAGGGTAAGAAACTCTTCCACGACGAGATTATGGAGTGCAAGACCATCCTTTGGAACGGCCCCGTAGGTGTGTTTGAGATTGAGAAGTTCTCGACCGGCTCGCGCGCTGTGGCTGAGGCTATTGCCGAGGCTACCCAGACCAAGGGTGCCTACTCGCTCATTGGTGGTGGCGACAGCGTTGCTTGCATCAACAAGTTTGGCCTTGCCGACAAGGTTAGCTATGTTTCCACCGGTGGTGGTGCTCTTCTCGAGTTCATCGAGGGCAAGGAGCTTCCTGGTGTGGCTGCCATCAAAAAGTAAAAACCGCATCTTATCGGTGCTTTTTGCACCAAACTTCGATAGGCAGCTTCCTCATTTGCGTTCAGCAAACTGCGGAGCTGCCTTCTCGTTTGGCACAAAAATCCCTCGATAATATGCGCTTTTTG
>JAGBZI010000006.1 GCA_017628305.1 Tidjanibacter sp. | reverse complement strand
GCCCTCAGGCTGTTGCTGGTGGTCACACGCTCGATGATACTCTTGTAGAGCGAGTCGGCGGGGACGGTGAATGTATACTACGGAATCTGCGAGTAGTCGTTTGTGTTCCAATTCACCCTCGAGTTTACCGTGATGGTGCGACCGGGCTTGGCCAGACGGGTGCGGTAGAGGGCAAATATATTGCCGTAGGTACCAATACGCTCGTCGTGGCTGCTGGTGGTGAGGCTCTTGAGAGCCTCGCCGGTTGTGCCATTGGAGATATTCTCCTCTCCATAGGTGAGGTTGTCATAGTTCTGGAGGCTGGCGTTAGCACGCACCATCAACGACTGGGTTTTGCTGAACTTGTAGTCCATGCGGAGGTTCAGTCGGTGGTTCCAGTTCTCGTTCTCGGTATCGGTCTGGCTGAGTGAGTGCTCTGTGTAGTCGCCCGAGCCACTCGACAGACGGTCTGTGGTGTTCTCATTGACGGTGGTGGAGTGGTTGAAGAAGTAGCTGCTCTGGAGCTCCAACTTATCCCACTGGTTGGCGTAGTTCAGACCCACCGACTGCACAGTGGAGATACCCGCCATGGGGCGTACCATGAAGTTGCGAGCCTGACGCATGCCGCCACCGCCACGCATGCCGCCGCCACCGCCTGCCTGCGAGGTGGCACCAACGATGTCCTCAAACGAGAAGTTGAGCTGGTTGATATTGTTGGCCATTGCAATAATCGACACCTTCTCGTCGCCGTCGAAGAGGTTGGCGTTACCGCCCACGCTATACTTGTCGGGGTAGCCATAGGAGCCATAGACCTTACCAAAGGCACCTTTGCGCTTGCCGAGAGTGGTGACAATGTTGATGGCTTTGTAGCCCTCGCCATCGTCAAGACCCGTAAACTCGGCCTTGTCGCTCAGTTTGTCATACACCTCCACCTTTGAAACCATCTCTGCGGGGATGGTCTTGATGGTGGTCGACACATCCTCGCCGAAGAACTCTTTGCCATCGACAAAGATTTTCTCCACAGTCTCGCCTTGTGCGTTCACCGAACCGTCGCTATTGACGGTGATGCCGGGCATCTTGGAGAGCAGGCCCTCGGCGCTGGCGTCGCGTACGGTCTTGAATGCCGAGGCGTTGTAGCTCACCGTGTCGCCCTTCTGTGAGGTGCCCAAGAAACCCTGAATCTCCACCTTGTCGAGCACTGTGGCATCCTCTTCGAGTTTGATGATGCCCAAATTGAGCTCCTTGGCGCCGATTTTAACCTGTTGGGTGTGGGGTTTGTAGCCGAGGTAGGTGATGGCGATGTCGTAGGTGGCAGTGGGGATGTTTTTAATCTCCACTTGTCCCTGATAGCCCGATGTATAGTACTGCTGTTTACCATTGGCGGCGTTGGTCATTTCGATTACCGCGCCATTGATACCCTCTCCGCTCTTACTATCCTTGAGGGTTGCTTTCAGGCTACCCGCACTCTGGGCATAGCCGGAAGCAATGCCCAGAGTGAGAATACCCAAAAGTATCAGATATTTTTTCATCTCGTGCTTAATTTTGTTGTGTAAGCAGGAAATCCTCTAATTGTTTGTTTAGGACTATTTGTTTGCGCAAGTCTGTGCGGTGGGGCAGCACTCGCCGGTTTTGGGGGCACACTCAAAGCGTTTTGCCCTCTCAGCTTTGAGGAGCTCCATCTGCTCGGGGGTGAGGATGGCAGCGAGTTTCTCGATGTGAGCCTTGAATGCCTCGGGATTTACCATAGGACGGTGGTGGGGACGACGGTTTTTGTCGCACACCTTTTTGCAGTCAGCTTTTTTGGTGCACTCACCTTTTTTGCACTCTGCTTTCTTGTCGCAAGTAGCGCAATCTTTCTTGCAATCTACCTTGTTGCAATCTGCCTTTTTGGTGCACTCAGCTTTCTTGCACTCACCTTTTTTGCAGTCGGCCTTCTTGTCGCAGGTAGCGCAATCTTTCTTGCAATCTACCTTCTTGCACTCTGCTTTTTTAGTGCACTCACCTTTTTTGCAGTCGGCCTTTTTGTCGCACTCAGCCTTTTTGCACTCCGCTTTTTTGTCGCATGCGGGTTTGGTGCAGTCGGCTTTGTCCATGTTTTTGATGCGTTTGCTAATCGTCTTGCCCTGCTCGAGATAGAGTGCATACACCTCTTTCTCCTGTGCGTCGGTGAGGTCTACAACCTGATCCAAACGCTCGGTTTTGTGCTGGGCATACTCTTTGGCGTTGAACTTGTCACACTTTGCGTTGCACGATGTAATGGCAACTGCGGCTGCTGCTACAAGAGCAAGTCTTACGATGGTTTTCATAACTTTTTAGGAATTTAGTTTGTGTATTTAGTGTTATTCTAATTTCTGCCAAAACTATGGTCTTTCACATTACAAATATAGTACAGCGGGCCCTAAAAAGGAGCCCGCTACGGGGTGAAACGACCAAATTTGGGGGTGAAATGACCGCTCTCGGAGGTGAACTGTGGTCTACTGAAGCCAGCTTTTGAACTCGGCGGTGCGTGCTTTGCTGATTATTATTCTCTCCGGGGTGGCTACCGAGAGGTTTACAGCCAAGCGGCTACCAAACCACACGGAGATGTCGCGAATAGCCTTGCGTGAAATGATAAACTGCCGATTGGCGCGGAAGAAATCCTGACCGCCATACTCACCGATGAGCGACTCGATGGTGCCGTCAATGGGGTAGGTGGTGCCATCCATAGTGGTGACGCTCACCTGTTCGTTGGCTGTGTGGAAGAAGGCAACATCCCCCTCGGCAACAGGGATTATGCGGTCCTTGACCCTCACAAGCAGTGTGCGGCTCTTGCTCCTCTCGACCATCTCGCCCACCTTGCGGGAATATTCGCCACGAGCAGCAGTGGTGAGCGACGAAAATTTGGCAACGGCCCTCTCGAGCTCCTCCTGCTTGATGGGTTTGAGAATGTAGTCGATACTGCTCACCTTGAAGGCCTCCAGAGCATATTGGTCGTAGGCGGTTGTGAAGATGATGGGGGAGGAGATTTCTACATCGTCGAAGATGCGGAAAGCGTTGCCATCGGCCAAGTGGATATCCATAAACACCAAGCCGGGCTCCGCATTGTCGCGGAACCACTCCACGCTCTCGGCCACACTCTCAAGAGTGGCAACAATGTCAATCTCGGGGTGGGATTGGGCCAGCAGCACCTTCAGGTTGCGGCTCGCAGCGGTCTCGTCCTCTATGATTATGGCTTTCATGGGCGCCTATCTATCGTTTGATGGGTAGCTTAACAATAAACTCCTTGCCGTCGTTGGCCACCTCAATCTTGCGACCCACTATGAGTTCGTAGCGACTCGAGAGATTTTCGAGGCCAATGCCTGTGCTCTCCTCGGGCTGGAGCTTGGGATGGATGGCATTGCTCACAACAATGTAGCCCTCCTCGCTCGCGATGCGGATGTGCAGTGGGCGAGCGGTGGTTATGGTGTTGTGCTTCACGGCATTCTCAATGAGAGGTTGGATGGAGAGTGGGGGAATCTCTGCGCCAAAATACTCCCTGCCCACCGTCACCTCAATGTGGAGTTTGCCGGCGTATCGCACCTCCAGCAGGTAGCGGTAGGCGTCCAAAAAGCGGAGCTCGTTCTCCACCGTGGTGCTCTCTGCCTTGCCCTCCTCTATAATATATCGGTATGTGTCGCTCATGCGCGAGATGTAGGTGAGTGCGTTGGCATTGTTTTGCTCGCGCACCAACATCGAGAGTGAGTTGAGCGAGTTGAAGAGGAAGTGGGGGTTCACCTGATTGATGAGGGTGTTGTACTGCCAAGTGAGGTTCTCGTTTTTGAGTTTGGCGTTCTCCATCTCCACAGCACCTTTTGCATAGAGCAGTCCATAAATCTTGCCGTAGAGCACACATACCAGTAGGGCCATTGTGAGCTTTAGCAGGGTCATGGGGTTGAGCAGGTGGTTGGAGTTAGCCGTGATGATAATCTCGCCCCTCCATGTGAGTTGGGGGGAGAGGAAATAGGCTACAATCACCACCAGTAGGCACATCAGCAAACGGTGGATGAAATTGTTGCGATGCTTCTCGCGCCACGAGGTAGTGACAATCGAGAGCAACAGCAGAGTTATGAGCGCATAAAAGAGTATGTCGATGAGTATGAAATACTTGCCGACTTCTGTTGTGAAGGGTGAGCTACTGCCTCGCTGATTATTTCTCTGTCGGGTGATATTCTCCTCGCGGATGATAACCTCTCTCTTGAGCGAGTCGGTGGCAGCTGGCGACATCCTTTCGGCAGCCTCCTGCGGTGCATCGGTCTGGTTGTTTATGACCACCTCTGTGAGGGGCTTTGAAGGCTCCTTTGGGGCGGGTTCGCGATTGGTGCCCACCATCATGAATACAAGGTACGAAAAATTGAGTACCAGCGATAGTACTATGGATATCAGCGTATTGACAGCCAAGCGGCGGTATTTTCCTCTCTCTCTCATTCTCTGCCTTGTTTTGGGGTGGGGTAGTCGCTATGTGGATGGTTAATCTGCTCTACTCCTCGTCCACGAAGTACTCGGGGAACCATGTGGCGTAGTGCATGTAGTCGCGAGTGGTGCGCTCGAGGGTGTTGACCCTCTGCTCGGGAGTGACATCCTTGAGTCTTTTGGCAGGAATGCCGGCATAAAGGCCGCCGGGTTCCAGCACAGAGCCAGAGGTAACAAGTGCGTTGGCGGCGATGATGCAACCCTCGCCCACCTTTGCATTATCGAGCACGGTGGCTCCCATGCCAATCAGGCAACCGTCGCCAATCTGCGCGCCGTGGATGATGGCGTTGTGGCCCACGCTCACATTGTCGCCCAGAATTGTCACCGAGGGGTGGGGCGAGAGGTCGTAGGTTGCGTGGAGGCAGGCGCCATCCTGAATGTTGCACCTCTTGCCGATGCGGATGGCATTGACATCACCACGAATCACAGCACCAAACCACACGCTGCTCTCCTCGCCAATCTCCACATTGCCAACGATTGTGGCATTCTCGGCCACCATCGAGCCTTTGCCAATCTTTGGGGTAAATCCCCTTACACTCTTAATAATTGCCATATTGTTTGTCGTTTTTGTTGTCTAAAATCACTTATAAGGTCTTGGCCTCCTGCCATAGAGCCTCCATCTCGTCGAGGGTCATCTCGCCAAGCCCTTTGCCGAGGGATGCAGCACCCTTTTCGATGTGCGAAAAGCGGGCCATGAACTTCTTGTTGGTGCGATCCAGCGCAGTCTCGGGGTCGACACCATAGAGGCGTGAAGCATTGATGACGGCAAAGAGCAGGTCGCCAATCTCACCCTCCAGTGCGTTGTGGTCGGCCTTGGCAACCTCACACTCCACCTCGCTAATCTCCTCCCTCACTTTGGTCCAAACATCCTCCTTCTGCTCCCAATCGAAGCCGGCCGATGCAGCCTTCTGACCAATGCGGTAGGCCTTGACCATGGCGGGTAGGCTGCGAGGTACGCCCGAGAGAACGCCGCCGGCAGCCTTGCGCGCCTTCTTGGCCTTCTCCTGAAGTTTCAGCATCTCCCAATTGTGAATTACCTCCTCAGGATTGTCGGCATGAACATCGCCATAAACATGGGGGTGACGATAGATTAGCTTGTCACACAGATAGTTGCATACATCGGCAAAGTCAAATTTGCCTAACTCTTCGCCCATCTTGGAGTAGAAAACAATGTGGAGCAACACATCGCCCAACTCCTCGCGGATGCCCTCCATGTTGCCATCTGCAATGGCATCGGTGAGCTCAAAACACTCCTCAATGGTGTTGCTACGCAGGCTATCGAAGGTCTGCTCCCTATCCCAAGGGCATTTCTCCCTCAGCGTGTCCATCACCTCCAGCAGGCGGGCGGCTGCCTCAAGTTTCTTTTCGTACATTTTTCGCGTTCTTTTCTCTGTTTGGATTACTTTATTGCCACAAAGATACTCTTTTCATCAAAAATAATCGTACATTTGTGTGAAATAAATCGACCGTCCGATGAAGAATTTTTTGCTATCAATACTCCTGTGGCTCTTGGCGCTCACCTCGGCGGAGGCAGCCGAGAGCGATTCGCTCGTTGTGGGCGACTGCCGCCTGCCCGAATACATCCATCTACTCGAGGGTAAAAGGGTGGGGGTGTTGGCCAACCACACTGCGGTGGTCGGCTCCACTCACTTGGTCGACACACTGCTCCACAGTGGTGTGGATGTCAAACGCATCTTTGCCCCCGAGCATGGCTTTCGTGGTACGGCGAGTGCGGGAGAGCATATAGCCTCGTCGAGGGATGCTTACACGGGTATAGAAATCGTGTCACTTTATGGTGCAAATCGAGCTCCCAAGGCCAACGATGTTTTTGGGTGCGATGTGGTTGTGGTTGATATTCAGGATGTAGGCGTGAGGTTCTACACATTCCTTTCGACCATGTATCTCATGATGCAGACATGCGCAGATGTGGGGGTGCCTATGATTGTTCTCGACCGTCCCAACCCCAACGGAGCTTATGTTGATGGCCCGATTATCGAGGAGCAATACCGTTCGTTTGTGGGAATGTTGCCTCTGCCTGTGGTGCATGGTATGACACTTGGTGAGCTCGCCCGAATGATTAATGGCGAGGGGTGGCTCCATGGTGGTGTAAAGTGCGAACTCACCGTTGTCCCCTGTCTTGGCTATCGTCGCTCGATGCGCTACGACCTCCCCATTGCCCCGTCGCCAAACCTGCCTACCCCACTCTCGGTGGCTCTCTACCCCTCGCTGTGCTACTTCGAGGGAACAAGTGTGAGCGTCGGTCGTGGTACTGATTACCCCTTTGAGTGCTATGGACATCCCGCCTTGCAGGCCGAGTTTGAGTTTACCCCCGAGGAGAGGGCCGGGGCCAAAAATCCTCCTCACAAGGGTGTGACTTGCAAAGGTGTGGATATGCGCGGCAGCTCTGTGGAGGAGGTGATGATGGGGGGTATCGACCTTGGCCCCGTTGTGGAGGCCTATCGTCAGCTCGCGGCCGTGGGTGAGAGGTTTTTTGTGGGCGATTTCTTCGAGAAACTTATTGGCACACGCTATGTGAGAGATATGATAGAGATGGGCTACTCGGCCGATGAAATCGAGGCTATGTGGAAGGATGATGTAGAGCGCTTTGTGGCTCAGCGAGCGCAATATTTGATTTACGAATATTAGCCTGACAATATGAGAGTTGCAAGGATACTGATTTTTGTGGCGCTGATGTTAACATCCCCTCTGCGGATGCAGGGCGAGGGTACGATGTTGTCGATTATTCCCCAGCCCCGAAGTGTGGAGCAGCGCGAAGGCTTTTTTGCCTACTCCGACCACCTCGCTGTGGTGTGTGACAAGAGTGTGGAAAACTATGTGGGCAGCTATCTTCAGGGAGGGTTTGGCCCCGTGGGTGTGGCGGTGTGGTGCGACCCTCGTATGGAACTTCCCAAAGGTGGCTACAAACTGAATGTGACGCCATGCGGAGTGCAGTTGTGTGCGCCCGAACGCGAAGGGCTGCTGAATGGCTTTCACACACTCCTTCAGCTCTTTCCTGCCAATGTTTACGAACGCAAGGGGGTGGGGCAGTGTCTGCTCCCGTGTGTGAGTATCACCGATTGGCCCGAGTACTCCTATCGTGGTCAGCATCTCGATGTGGCTCGCACCTATATGCCTGTGGATGAGATAGAAGAGTTTATCTCTCACCTTGCGCACCACAAACTCAATGTGCTCCATCTGCACCTCACCGACGACGAGGGGTGGAGGATAGAAATCGAGGGGCACCCCCGCCTGACCGAGGTGGGTGCTTGGCGAGGGCCCGATGAGCCTATTCTCCCCATTTATGGCAAATTCAACGAGAAATATGGCGGCTACTATAGTGCCGACGAGCTCCGCCATTTGGTGGCCTATGCTGCTGAGCGAGGGGTGACCATTGTGCCCGAGATTGACCTTCCGGGCCACAGCCTTGCCATCGGTAAGGTTTATCCCGAGGTGCTGTGCCCCGTGGAGAGAGATAATAGCGCGAGAGGTGGCTATGATGGGCGCAATGTGTGGTGTGTGGCGAGGGAGGAAAATTACCAACTCTTGGAGGAGATATTGGGCCAAGTATGTGATATTTTTCCCTCGGAGTACATCCACATTGGTGGTGACGAGGTGAGTAGCTCGTGGTGGCGCGACTGCCCCCACTGCTCGGCCCTGTATGAGGAGCGTAATATGCAGAGTTATGCGGAGTTGCAAGCATACTTCATGGAGCGCCTAAGCGACATATTGCTCGGGCTTGGTCGCAAGCCGGCTATGTGGAATGAGGCGACCGACAGCGGCACACTTCCCACCTCGGTGCGCATCCACGGCTGGGAGGGGCTCGAGGAGTGTCGAAAGGTGGCTGAGGCGGGCTATCCTACGGTGGTGATGCCGGGCCCCTATTTCTACTTCGATATGCGCCAGTCCAAGAGTGAGCATGGCCATAATTGGGCGGGTGTGGTGACCGCCGAAAAGTGCTATTCGGTGAGCCTCCGAGAGCTGGGTTATAGTCCACAAGCAAGAGCTAATGTAATAGGGTTTTCGGGCGCTTTCTGGAGCGAGCTGCATGTTACCTATCGCGATGATTATGAGAGTTATGTGGAGTATCAGACATTTCCACGCGTGTGTGCTCTGTCGGAGGTCGCTTGGCTGCCCGAGGAGAGGCGCAGTTGGGGAGATTTCGAACCCCGCTTGGAGCGTCACAAAGCGAGATTGGAGGCTATGGGTGTAAGCTACCGCCGAGGTGCCCCGGCACCCCCTGTCGGCAGGCAAATCACCCCCTCGATGAGGGTTACAACATCGCTCCCTATGAGTCGCGACAATGCCCTCGAAAAACTATCGGCCTATGCCAACGACTATGGTTATCGCACTACCCGTACTTGTCACGACGGGGATTGGATACTCTATGAATTCGATGGTGCACTGCGCAAGGGTACTTCCGTGGAGCTCACCACGGGCTACCGCCATGTGGTGCGCGGCATCTTTTCGGAGGGTGTTGTGGAGGTTAGTGGCGATGGTGAGAAGTTCCGACAAGTGGCCAATCTGCACAACGGAGGGGCTACCATAACTCTCGCGGAACCTGTGCGTGCCATTCGTCTGCGCTCCACCCGTACAGCCAATGGCGATGGCTATGTCTTTGTTCAATATCCCATAATCCGACGACCAGAGTAGAGTGGCAGTGTAGAGCTGTCAGCGGTGCCCACAAAGCTATTTTTCATAATTTTTTTGAATTTTGAATTATGAATTGTATTTTTGTGGGTTATTTGCGCATCGTGCGCGCATGTATGGAAGAAATAACGAATAATTTAACACGATAAGACAACTATGAATATCTCTTACAACTGGCTCAAGAACTATTTGAAGAGCGATTTGAAGGCCGAAGAGGCAGCCGTAATTCTCACAGACATTGGTTTGGAAATCGAGGATTTTGAGAAAATTGAGGCTGTGAAAGGTGGCCTTAAAGGCGTTGTTGTGGGCGAGGTGCTCACTTGTGAGGACCACCCCGACTCCGACCATCTCCATGTTACCACCGTTGATGTGGGCGGTCCCGAGCCCCTTGGTATCGTTTGTGGTGCTGCCAACTGCCGCAAAGGACTCAAGGTGATGTGCGCCACCGTGGGCGCAGAGCTCCACCCCATCAACTCCGAGGAGGTATTCAAAATTAAGCGCAGCAAAATTCGTGGCGTGGAGTCGCTCGGCATGCTCTGTGCCGAGGATGAGCTGGGTATCGGTGCTTCGCACGACGGTATCATGGAACTCGACAGCGATGCCGTTGTCGGCACACCCGCAATGGAGTACCTCCAGCTTACCGACGACTATCGTCTGGGTATTGGTCTGACGCCCAACCGTATTGATGCAGCGTCGCACTATGGTGTGGCTCGCGACTTGGCGGCTTACTTGCGTTCGCAGGGCCGCGAGGCAGAGTTGGTGCTCCCCTCGGTGGAGGAGTTTAAAGTGGACAACACCTCGAGGGTTACCCGTGTGAGGGTGGAGAATGGTGAAGCTGCTCCCCGCTATGCCGGTGTAAATATTTCGGGCGTAAAGGTTGCCCCCTCCCCCCAGTGGTTGCAGAATGCACTGCGTGCCATCGGCATCAATCCCAAGAATAATGTTGTGGATGTAACCAACTATGTGCTCCACGAGCTCTGCCAGCCCCTCCACTCCTTCGATGCAGACAAGATTGAGGGTAATGAGGTGGTTGTTCGCAACTGTCCCGCAGGTACCAAGTTCCGCACCCTCGACGGCGTGGAGCGTACCCTCCATGAGGCCGACCTGATGATTTGCGACGCAGAGAAACCTATGTGTATCGCAGGTGTCTTCGGTGGCGAGCATTCGGGTGTTAGCGAGCAGACCACCAATGTATTCCTCGAGAGTGCCTATTTTAACCCCGTGTCGGTGCGTAAGACCGCCAAGCGTCATGGTTTGTCGACCGATGCATCGTTCCGCTTTGAGCGTGGTATCGACCCCAATATCACCCTCTATGCCCTTAAGCGTGCTGCCCTGCTGATTCAGGAGGTGGCAGGTGGTGAGATTACCTCCGAGGTGACCGACATCTACCCCCAGCCCGTGGCCCCCTTTGCCATCAATATCACCTATCGCTACATCAATAACCTGATTGGTAAGGAGATTGGCGAGGAGAAGATTAAGAGCATCCTGAGGAGTCTGGAGATTGAGATTGTGGAGGAGAGTGCCGAGGGACTCAGTGTGAAGGTGCCCGCATACAGGGTGGATGTGCAGCGACCCGCCGATTTGGTGGAGGAGATTCTGCGCATCTATGGCTACAACAATGTGGAGATTCCCGAGCATGTTAATTCGACCCTCTCGTATGAGAACAAGCCCAACCGCGACAAACTCCGCAACATGGTGAGCGATATGCTCTCCTCGTGCGGCTTTGCGGAGGTGATGAACAACTCGCTCACCAAGAGCAGCTACTATGAGAATAACGAGGTCTTCCCCGCAGAGCGTTGTGTGAGGATTATGAACCCCCTGAGTGCCGACTTAGGTGTTATGCGCCAGAGTCTGCTCTATGGTCTGCTGGAGGTTGTGGAGCTCAATGTGAACCGCAAGGCTCAGAGTGTGAAGATTTATGAGTTTGGCAACACCTACACCTACGCTCCCG
>JAGBZI010000059.1 GCA_017628305.1 Tidjanibacter sp. | reverse complement strand
TCATCATGCTCCTTCTCTTTTTTCTCTTTTGTGTTCAGTTGGGGATATTGGGGCGTAAAGTTACACATTTTTATGGAACTCGTGCGCGCGCACGCATAAAACAAGTGGTAGGTAATAAAAAAATAACATAAAAAGGGCCCTCGCACCTCTGCGAGAGCCCTTTGGGGGATTGATATTTCTATATCAAACTACTTGGAGTAGGTCACCTTGATAGCAGAAACATATGCACGGTGATTCTTGTCTGTACCGGTGGTGGTGAACTTCACATCGGTTGCAGAACCGGTCCAAGTGCGAACAGGGCCCTCGTCAGAAAGCTCGCCACAGTCGGCACCAATGTAGTAGTGGTTGCTGGCGAAAGTGAGCTCAATCGAGGTGATGGTCTTGCCATTTGCGGTAACATCGAGGGTTGAACCGTTCTGGTACATGCGGATAGCAGAACCACTGTCGTAGTATGCAGGTTCGTTGCTTGCATTAGCTTTGAGGAATACGAGGCTTACATTCTCGTCGAGAGAGATGGTTTTTCCTTCAACCGACTCACTATTGGTATAACCCATGTTGGCAAAGACAGCTTCGGCAACCACCGAACCCTCGGGAATCTCGGGTTCAACTACGGGAGCCGACTCGTGGCTGATGTAGTATGCGGGGTTTGTCGAGCCGCCACCCTGAGGAGTGCCGTTGTAGGATGTGCGGAGCGTGTGGAGAGTAACGGTGTCACCCACCTTCAGACCGAGGCTCGAGAACGACTTGTCGTTCTTCTCAACCTTGGTTGCGCAAAGACCATAGATGAGTACGCTATCGTTATCATCCTGAATGTAGATATTGCCATAGTCAGCCTTCTCAATCGAGGTGATTTTGCCGGTGAGCTCATACCACTGAGTAGTGCTCTCCTCTGCATTCAAGAACTCGCCAATGGTAGCCTTGATAACACCGCTGGGCTCGGGCTCGGTGCCACCACCCTCGCCCTGCTCACCAAAGCGAGCACCGGTGAGGCCTGCGTAGTCGGTAGCCTGAGCGAAGATAATCTGAACGGCACCCTTGCTGTAGCCGGCGATACCCTTGATGGTACCCGAACCCTGTGCTACGGTCTCGGCGCCATAGGTGGCATACTTCGACGAGAATACAACAAAATTGTTGCCGTTGGCATCCTCCATGTTGATGGAGGTGTGCATGCCATCCATCACCCAAGTCTTGGTGAGGTCGGCAGCAACAACCTGAACACCCTCGAGGGCTACATACTGACCCTCATATTTGTTGGCGAGGAAGTCGGCCATCGAAACGGTCTTTGCCTCCACAGCGTTGTCGCTCGAAATCTTGGTAATCTTCTCCAGTGCGAGGTTGCTAATCTGGATAGCCTCGTTGTAGACACCCACGGTTGCGCCGCTGAGGTCAATCTGCACCTTGTCGCCAAAGGCAAACTCGTGGTTTGCGGCGAGGTAGAACTGAAGACCTGCGGTGGCGTCCTGAACATACAGACCCTTCTTCGAGGTGAGGTTGTTGAGCCCCATGTTGGAGATTACAACACCCTCGATGGTGGCGTTGGAGATGGTTGCACCCTCGCCCAGAGCGAGAATGTCAGCGATGGGGCTGATACCCGAAGGCTCAGGCTAGGGCTCGGGCTCGGGCTCAGGCTCGGTGCCGCCGCCATTGCCACCCTCGCCAAGAGCCTCGTCGGTGAGTTTCACACCGAAGAAGATGGCACGGGTTGCGTAGTCGGAAGTTGCGGCGCAGTCGAAAGCAGCGTTGGTAGAGAACTCGATAACGGTGCTCTCGGTGAGGCCGGTGAGTTTTACCGAGTAGTGGTCGTCTGCAGTGGGGGTGAGGTTGTTGTAGGGAGGATTCTGTGCTGCACCCTCGTTAGCCTTGATGGGCTGTGCGATAGCCTCGCCACCGTTCACGCGGAAGTAGATGGTCTTGTCGCCACCTGCACCCCAAGCTACGGCGTAGAAGTTGAGGTATTTGTCGCCCGAAACGCCCACGGCTTTCGAGGTGAACTTACCCTCCTGTTTGCTCTTGCCAAGTTTGAAGCCGGTAGCAGCCTGACCACCAATCTTGGTCTCGCCGAGGCCGTAGGCAGCATTGGCACTGTCGTCGGTAGCCTGAATGAAGGGGCTGTCCGAAGCATACTCTCCCTCACCGGCTACGGGAGGCTCGGGCTCGGTGGTGCCGCCCTCACCGTCGGTGTGCGAGATGTAGAGAGCATTCTTAATCTCGTGTTTGCTACCCTGCTCGTAGTAGAAGTATTTACCCTGAACGGTGATAACATCGCCTGCGTTCAGACCTTTGGCTGTCCAATCGATGGTAGCACCTGTGCTGTCAACAAGGCCATACACATAGATGCTGCCGCTCTCGTCCACGAGGTCGAAGTTGCCATACTGAGTGTTGATGCTACCGCTGATGGTACCGGTAAGCTGATAGGTAGTTGCAGGGTCTGCCTTCTCGATAAACTCTGCAACGGTGATAGCCTCTGCGCTGGGGTCGGGCTCGGTAGTGCCACCACCGGTGGTGCCACCGCTTACACTACCACCTGCCGAGAGGTCAATCTCTGCGCCACCGCCACCGGAGGTAATCTTAACATCGTCCAGACGGTAAACCGAAGCCACGCTTGCCGAGAAACGGAGCGAAAGGGTCTCGGGCACCTCCTTGAGGTTGAACTGTGCGGTTGCGAGGTTCCAGCGACCTGCAAGCTCTGCCCCCTCTGCGAAGGTGTAGCTCACAGCGCTCCATTTTGCGCCGTCGCCACTGATGAGGAGGGTGAACTCGTCGTTCTTGAAGGTGCTGTCGCCATCCTGGGTGTATTTCTCGGTGCCGAAGGTGATGGTCATTGCGTTACCCTCGAGCTCGGCGAGCGAAATGCCGCTGATGGTTACATAGTTCTCGGTCTTGCCGAAGAAGAGGTTGTTGCTGCCGCTACCATCGTAGTCGGAGTAGTTGGAGTTGCTGGTGGAGTTTGCACGAACGGTGATGTTCTGCGAAGCGTAAGCCACAGCGCTTTGGCTCTCGGGAGTGGGGTTGCCATACTCCTCGCTCATGTAGGGCCAGAAGTTGCCATCCTTCTCGGCAACCTTCTTGTCGAAGTTGTCGAAGTAGATAACCTCGCCGAGGGCCACCTGACCCTTGCCGGCCTGTGCTACATTGATGGAAACGGTGGTTTTGTCCATCGAGATTTTGATGGTCTCGTTGCGTGCGCCATCCTCATTGGGAGCGGCGGTGAGGGTCACAACAACGGCTTTGGAGGTCATCTCCAAGTTGTTGTCGCTCATGGGGGTGATGGCAAACCAATCAGCCGACGACGAGATGTTCCAGCTGCGGGTTGCGGTGATGGTGAAACTCTGCTCGCCACCTTCGGCAGCAAAGTTCACGGCAGTTACAGCTCCGCCCTCGGCGCTGGTAACTGAAATCTCGGGCAGGGTGTACTCGGGCTGGGGCTGAACACAGCTGTTCATCACCAACACCAAGGCGGCTGCCAAGAAGCTAAACAATCTTTTGAGTTTCATAAGTGTTTTGTTTGTGAGAAAATTATGTGAGTTAGTTTGTATATTTAGTCTATTCTCCCCGTTAGGGGAGAGCGTATTGGGTTGCAAAATTATCCCTTTTTTGCGAGTTTCCAAATATGCTGCCTCCAAAACAGATAGTTTGTGCTCTTTTTGTGAGCCATCGGACAGAAGTCCCGAAATAATGTGTATCTTTGTCGGATGGTAGCTTTGCTCCTCCAACGAAGGAGCGGGCAACAACTAAACTCCCTCAAAGATAATGAAACTCAAGAGTGTGTACAGACTTATCTCGCCTGAACACAGGCGTCGATTGCCGGCCATTGTGCTCTCGGCTCTCGGCTCTGCAATGGTCGATTTGGTGGGTATTGCTGCGCTTGTGTCGGTGTTGTTGGTGGTGCTCGACGAGAATATTCTCCACACCAACCCCCTCTTTGCGTCGCTCTACTCGGCTTTGGGCTTCGGCTCCGAGGGGGCTTTCATTGCTGCCGTGTGTGTGGTGGTGCTGGTGCTCATAGCCCTCAAGGGGGTGGTGGGTGTTGCCCTCGGTCAGGTGAGGTCGAGGTATATGCTGCTGCTTTTTGCCGACCTCTCCAAGAGGATGTACGACAACTATCTCTCGCGCGGGCTCCAGTTTATCCGCTCACACCACACCACCAAGTTGGTGAACAATGTGAACGCCGTTTGCCACCGCTTCGCATCGGGGGTGGTGAACAGCCTGCTGGCCATTATGACCGAGCTGTTGGTGGTGGCCTCGCTGTTGGTGCTCCTGAGTCTTTATAATCCTATGGTTGTGGTGCTTGCAGTGGTGGTGTTTGTCCCCATTGCGCTCATCTACTCCCGTGTTATCCGTCGCCGAATGGCCGAGAATGGCAGGGAGGAAAACCGACTTCAGGTGGCTCAAAACAAGACCATGTATGAGGCCCTCAGGGGTTATGCCGACATAGAGATTGCGGGGGCCAAGCCCTCTATCACCCGCCGCTTTGCACAGGGGCTCGACTCGCTGAGATACTACTCGCTGCGTGCGGCCCGCATGCGTGGTGCTTCGAGCTATGTCATCGAGTTCTCGCTGGTGCTGGGGGTGGTGGCGGTCATCCTGCTGGGTATAGCCATGGGCCACTCGGTGGCCTCGCTCAAGATATTTCTTGGTGTGTTTGCCGTGGCGGCCTACCGCATTGTACCCTCCATTAGCCGCATTGTCGGGGCGTGGACCGAGTATAAGCGCACAGCCTATGTGGTCGACCTCCTTGCCGACGAGCTCTCCGTGGAGGTGGCCGAGGTGCCACAAACCGCCGAAAGATTGGCCTTCGAGAGGGATATTACGCTCGCCGGAGTGAGCTTTGCCTATACCGAGGGCGAGAGGGTGCTCGCCGACTACTCGCTCACCATCCGCAAGGGGGAACGAGTGGGTATTCAGGGTAGCTCGGGAAGGGGTAAAACCACCCTCTTCAACATTGTGGCGGGCCTTTTTGTCCCCACCGAGGGAGAGCTGAGGGTGGATGGAAGGAGTGTGGAGTCACCCCTTGAGAGGCGCATGTGGCAGAATAATGTGGCCTATGTGTCGCAAGACCTCTTTATACCCGACCAAACCATTGCCGAGAATATCGCGCTCGGGGTGGAGAGGGAGAAGATTGACCCCGAACGATTGGCGCGCGCCGTGACCATGGCCCGCCTTGACGACTTGGTGGCGTCGTTGCCCCAAGGTGTCGATACCGTTACGGGAGAGGCGGGTTGCCGACTCTCGGGTGGTCAGCGCCAGAGGATTGGCATTGCCCGTGCGCTCTATAAGGAGGCCTCGGTGCTGATGTTCGACGAGGCGACATCCTCGCTCGACGAGCAGACTGAGAGAGAGGTGGTGGATGCTGTTGCGGGGCTCTCGGAGGCCAATCGCGAGCTCACCGTGCTCTTCATCTCCCACAACAACCGCACCCTCCACTTCTGTGACCGAGTGATAACTCTCTAAATCTGTAATTGCGTAACAATGAGCAACAACTCCAGCATAAAAACCATTCCCAATGCCATCTTCTTCGCCTCCGTGGAGGAGATGATTGCCGAGGGTAGGAGGGTGGAGATGACCGTTAGGGGTTTCAGCATGCGCCCATTTGTGCGCAATGGCACCGATGTGGTGGTGCTTGCCCCCGTTGAGGGCAGTGATTTGGAGGTAGGGATGGTGGTGCTCTTCAGGTATCGTGGAGGGCATATACTCCACCGCCTTGTGGGTATCGACGGCGGGAGGCTCACCTTCGAAGGCGATGGCAACTACCGTCAGGTGGAGAGGGCCGAGGTGGGCGATGTGGTGGCCTATGTGGCAGCCGTGAAACTTGCCGGGGGCAGGGAGTTTGCCTATGGCAGTGGTGCATGGCGCCGGAGGTCGCGAATTAGCATGGTCCGCAAGTGGGGCCGCAGGGTGGCGCTCGATGTGAAGAATAAACTTTTTAAAAAGAGATAGTTATGAAACTTAAAGCAGATTGCAAGGTGCGCAAGATTGCGGGCGAGAGCGTTATTGTCCGCATGGGTGCGCATAATGTGAATATGACCAGCATTGTGTCGCTCAACCCCACCAGCGAGTGGCTCTGGGAGCAGCTCGCAGGGGCGGAGTTCGATGCCGACAAGGTGGCAGAGCTCCTCACCGCCGAGTATGAGGTGGAGCGCGAGGTGGCGCTTGCCGATGCGGCTAAGTGGATTGAGATGCTCCGCAATGCCAACCTCGTGGAGGAGTAGTTTTTTGCCGTTTTTAGCCCTTTGTAAGATACTATTTATGGTGCGTTTCAGAGTAGCCGACCACGATTTCGAGCTGGCCATGGGGGCTATGTGCCGCCCTGTGCCTGTGCCTCGCAATTTTCGACCCTTTGTGGTGGATGCCGCCGAGGAGAGTACCCCTCTCTTTCGTGTCACCCTCGACAGCGCTGTGGTGCCCCGCAGCGACGAGCCACTCCAGAGGTTTGATTATGACCTCACCGAAGGCGACTGCACACTCCTCATCTTCCCCGACGAGTATCGACTCACAATCCGCTCCGCGGGGGAGTGTACCATCGTTTGCCCCTTTGTGGAGGTGGGCGAGGTGGCCCACTACGAATGCGACATTTTGGCCGATGGGAAGAGGCCTAACAGTGTGATGTTCGACCACGCACTCTGTTTCGCCTACTCCTTTGCAACCCTACCCTACAAAACCCTCCTCATCCACTCATCGGTGGTGGTGAAGGATGGCAGGGCGGTGATGTGTCTTGGCGAGAGCGGCACGGGCAAGAGTACACACACGAGGCTCTGGCTCGAAAATATCGCCGACACCGAGCGACTCAACGACGATGGCCCCGTGGTGAGGGCCTTTGAGGATGGTGGCGTGAGGGTCTATGGCTCGCCTTGGAGCGGCAAGGGGGCTGTATACCGCAACGAGTGGCGCCCCATAGCGGCCTTCCTGCGACTCTCGCAGGCGCCCGAAAACCGAATTAGCCGCCAGCGTGGTTACATGGCATTTGGTGCCCTGCTCCCCTCCACGCTCCCCACACTACAAAAAGAGGAGAGAACCCTCGACCTGATTTGCGGGGCTCTCTCCGATATTATCTCTGTGGTGCCTGCCTACCATCTGGCATGTCTGCCCGATGCCGAGGCTGCCCATTTGAGCTACGAAACGATTTTTGCTGCCTTGGGATAGAGGTAGCGACGGATACTGCGCTTGGGGGTCTTCTCGAACTCCGTGGCGCAGAGTTTGATGGCTGAAACCTTCTCGTAGGGTGCAACCAAGCGGTTGAGCTCCTTGAGGTTTTCGGCCATTTTCTCTTTGAGCTGTGTGGTGCTCCAGCCCTCCTTCTGGGCCATCTCGTAGTTGGGAACAACCAGCGCCACAAGCTTGCCCTCCTCCTCCACAACGAGCGACTCCACCACGGCCTCGAGGTTGTTGAGCTTAGCCTCAATCTCCTCGGGGTAGATGTTCTGGCCATTGTTGGAGAGAATCATGGTCTTGCAGCGGCCGCGGATGAAGCAGTTGGTAGCCTTGTCCACAACGCCCATGTCGCCCGTGTGGAACCAACCCTCGCTGTCGAACACCGCCTCGGTGGCTGCGGGGTTCTTGTAGTAGCCTGCGGTGACATTGTCGCCACGCACGCAAATCTCGCCGGGAATGTTGTAGGGGTCGGCTGAGTCAATCTTCATCTCCATGCCGGGAACCAACTTGCCACACGAGAGCGACATATAGTCGTCGTGGTGTGCGTAGCAAATCAGGGGGGCACACTCGGTCATGCCATAGCCCACGGTGTAGGGGAGTTTGATTTTCTTGAGCAGTTTCTCCACATCGCTATTGAGCGCTGCACCACCCATAATAAGCTCTGTGAGGGTACCGCCGAAGGCCTCCATCAGCTGGGTGCGCACCTTCTTGTAGATAATCTGGTTGAGCAGAGGTATCTTGGTGAGGGTCTTCACGGGCTGCTTGCTGAGGGTGGGCATCACCTTGCCCTTGATAATCTTCTCCACCAGCAGGGGCACGGTGAGCAGCAGGTCGGGCTTCACATCCTTCAGAGCCTTCAGCAGGATGGGGGCTGCGGGCAGCTTGCCCAGCAGGGTGATGTGAGAACCTGTTGCCAAGGGGGTGAGCATGTCGAAGGCACAGCCAAAGGCGTGGGCCAAGGGGAGAATGCCCAACACGCGCGAACCGCGGTAGTGGAACTTATAGATGATAGCAAAGGTGACATTCGAGGTGATGTTGTTCACGGTGAGCATCACACCCTTGCTGAGGCCTGTGGTGCCCGAGGTGTAGGAGATGATGAATACCTGATCGCCGGGAACCTCGGGGTAGCGGATGTCGTCGGTGGAGAATCCCTTGGGATAGCGCTCGGCGAAGAGCTCCTCCACACTGTTCATGATGGGGGCAAAGCTACCCTCGGTGCGCTCCCACAGAGTCTCCTTCGACTCGTAGTTCACAACGGCCTCCAGCTGCTCGAACTTGGTCACATCCACCTTCTCCCACACATCCTGACTCATGAAGAGCAGGCGGCTGTCGGAGTGGTTCACAATGTTGGTGGCATCGATGGGGTTGAAGTCCTGAAGAATGGGAACAATAACACAGCCGTAGGTGATGGTGGCCACATAGGCTGTCACCCACATGGGGGTATTGCGACCGATGAGGGCGATTTTGTCACCCGCCTTGATGCCATATTTCTCGAATACGAGGTGGTATTTGGCAACCAGCTGTGCCAAATCAAAGTAGGTGAGGGTTGTCTTCTTGAAGTAGTCGGTAAGTGCAGGGAGCTCGGCGTTGGTGCGGAAGCTCTCCTCGTACATACGAATCAGATTGTCTTTAACCATATCTTATCTCTAAATCCTTGTTTGAAACTTCTCTTATGGGGGCTACTTTCCAAAATAGCAATGCGAAAGTAAAACCAAACTTGCAGTTCTCCGCCCCGCCCTCTCCGTATGGTCCGTTGCCCAATCGTGCCAAAAGCACACTCCTACAACCATAAAAAACACCCCAAGGTTCTGAACCTCGGGGTGTTTGCTATTGTTGGCCCAGCACCGTTGTTCTACGATGCCAAAGCGTAAATTTACCTACTGTTTGGGGAACTTGCGGGGTTTCACCATGTTCTCGGGTTTGAGCAGGTTGTCGAGCTCCTCGCGGCTCATGAGGTTCCTCTCGAGCACGAGGTCGTAGATACCCTTGCCGGTGGCAAGAGCCTCCTTAGCCAACGAAGTGGAGTTCTCGTAACCGATGTAGGGGTTGAGGGCGGTAACCAAACCAATCGAGTTGTAAACCAAGCGTTTGCAAACCTCCTCGTTGGCGGTGATGCCATCCACACATTTCTCCCTGAGGGTGTTCATGGCGTTGATAAGCATATCAACATTCTCGAACATCGAGTGAACGATGATGGGCTCCATAACATTGAGCTCCAGCTGGGCAGCCTCGCTTGCGAAGGTCACGGTGAGGTCGTTGCCGATAACGCGGAAGGCAACCTGATTTACCACCTCGGGAATAACGGGATTTACCTTGCCGGGCATAATCGACGAGCCGGGCTGCATGGGGGGAAGGTTAATCTCGTTCAGACCGCAGCGGGGACCGCTCGACATGAGGCGAAGGTCGTTGCAAATCTTCGAGAGCTTCACAGCCAACCTCTTCATTGCCGACGAGTTCATAACGAATGCACCGGTGTCGTTGG
This sequence comes from Tidjanibacter sp., assembly GCA_017628305.1. GTDB lineage: Bacteria > Bacteroidota > Bacteroidia > Bacteroidales > Rikenellaceae > Tidjanibacter. The sequence continues at coordinate 2,175 of JAGBZI010000059.1, read as the reverse complement.
TAGCCTCAATCATGTTGGGCGACACAACCATGGGAAGACCGGTCACCTCGGCCAAATATTTGCAGCACAGTGCGGGGTAGTCGGGGTCGGAGTTGATGCCAGTACCGATAGCGGTAGCACCCATATTCTGCTCATAGAGCAACACTTTGTTCTGCTCCAAGCGCTCGAGCTCCTCTGCGAGGGTGGCAGCATAGGCAGCAAACTCCTGACCGAGGGTCATGGGCACTGCATCCTGAAGCTGGGTACGACCCATCTTGATTACATCCTTGAACTCCTCGCCCTTCTTGGCAAACGACTCTACCAGAGCGGCCAAGGCGGCTTTCAGTTTGTCGATGCTGCGAACGGTAGCAACCTTCACCGAGGTGGGGTAGGCGTCGTTGGTCGACTGCGAGAGGTTCACATGGTTGTTGGGGTGGCAGAATTTATACTCGCCCTTCTCGTGGCCGAGAAGCTCCAGTGCACGGTTGGCGATAACCTCGTTGGCATTCATGTTGGTGGAGGTACCTGCGCCGCCCTGAACCATATCTACAACAAAGTGGGCGTCGAGCTTACCCTCGGCAACCTCGCCGCAAGCCTTGATGATAGCCTCGGCAACCTCGGCATCCATCAGACCAAGGTCGCGGTTGGCCATGGCAGCAGCGGCCTTAACCTCTGCAAGAGCCTTGATAAACTCGGGGAAAAGACAGAGTTTCACCCTCGAGATGTGGAAGTTCTCCACTGCGCGCATGGTCTGCACACCGAAGTAGTACTCCACGGGAATCTGTTTGTAACCCAGAAGGTCGTGCTCCTCGCGGGTCTTACCCGAGAGCTGAGCCATTGTAATGTCCATCATAGTTTTTTTTGTTTGATTTTAGGTTTGTTATATTGTTAATTGTGTTGTTGTCTGTTTTTTTACGGCTGACCGACGGTGTTGCCGACCGACCCCGCAGTTGAGTTCAACCCACCATCCGGCACGGTGAGCCTCATTCCTTCCTCCAGCATCGGGGAGTCGCTCTCCGCCCTGCCTTTGGGAATTTGAGACCACCCTAAAAAACAATAAGTTAGTCGTCTGCCCTCCTCTGTAAGTGTAAACACCACTTCGTTCTTTAATCGTTGTTCGATACCCCTATATACGCCTACGGGTATATCGGTATATGCTGTGCCAACATTGTAGTCGAAATAGACATCTGTAATACGACCCGTTGTTGACGAAATATTTAGCGTAAAACCAAGCCTCCACTTGTCAAATGCGGCGGATTGTTCTTTGGTAAACGCATCGTCAACAATACAGCGCATTAGCCTATCCAACTCGTCGGTAATTACGACGGCATCAATATCATCGTGGAGAAGTTTCTCAAATGGGATGTCGGTCCCATCTTTATATGCTATCTCTTCTCGACCGGGATGATTCTCGGCATTGTATAAGTTGACAATAAAAGAGCCGATGGTGTCGCACACATAGGCGTAGCCCTCCATTCGCAGAGTGTCACTCACTAATCGGAGATGAGAATATGCAGGGTCGCGCTGTGCATTGACAGACAGACACAGAGTGCTAAATATTAACAAAATGGTTATTCGTCTGATTGTCATAGCTAGCTACATTTTATACTTACCGATTTCAAATTCCCCAAATTCTTATCCATTGACCGACTTTCATCATAATTGATATGTGTGTATTTCCTTTCTCTTGCAATGGATAAAACAATATCTATTGAGGGTTTAAAATAGTAATCATTGTAATTTTGTTTGTCCGTATAGGGATTGCCAGACCCATCAATTAAATTACCAGCCGATTGTATTTTTTTACCAAGTCTGGTTTTGCAATATTCTTCATACCTTCCGGTCGAATCGAACGCATGTCTACGCAGTAAATATACATAGCGTGCAATTTGACCTTCCACTTCGTAGTTGGCACTTGCTTGACAGTATATTGCTGTGATTTTATCTTTATCTTCTGTTTCGTGATGATTCTCTACTTGGTGGAATTGGTAAGCATGAAATAATTCGTGAAGCAATACATCTGCATTATAATTGGTCATAATGACCGTATTACTTTTGTAATTATAAGAAGATGGATTAGAGCGATTAAAGTCAAAGGATATGGCGATTTTATCTTGTCCTAATAGTTGAATCAATAACTCTTTACCCATACAGTCTTTAAGTATGTCTGATAACATATCCACCAATATTTCCTTT
>JAGBZI010000058.1 GCA_017628305.1 Tidjanibacter sp. | reverse complement strand
TTCCCATCACAGAAGGGTCGTTCCGACCACAAACTCAAAAATAGCTTAAAGCTGAAAGCCGACCGCTGAATGCTGACCGCTGATTGCTGAATGCTAAAAAGCACATATTATCGAGGGATGTTTGTGCCAGCGTCAGAGTGACGCTTTTGTTATGGTGGTGCTCCCAACCCTTAAAAGCGCATATAATCGAGGGATTTTTGTGCCAAACGAGAAGGCAGCTCCGCAGTTTGCTGAACGCAAATGAGGAAGCTGCCTATCGAAGTTTGGTGCAAAAAGCACCGATAAGATGCTCTTTTTTACTTTTTGGGCTTAGGAGTCAACATCATAATCATCCTCTTACCCTCCAGCTTGGGCATCATCTCCACCTTGCCATACTCTTCGAGGTCGGTGGCAAAACGGAGCAAGAGAATCTGACCCTGCTCGCTGAAGACAATCGAACGACCGCGGAAGAAGACATAAGCCTTCACCTTGGCACCCTCCTGAAGGAAGTTCTGGGCATGGCGCAGCTTGAAGTTGTAGTCGTGGTCGTCGGTCTGAGGGCCGAAACGAATCTCCTTGATTACCACCTTAGCCTGCTTTGCCTTAATCTCTTTAGCCTTCTTTTTCTGCTGATAGAGGAACTTCTGGTAGTCGGCGATGCGGCACACAGGGGGGTCTGCCTTGGGCGAAATCTCGATGAGGTCCATCTCCATCTGGTCGGCCAACTGGAGTGCATCTTTGATTGCCATAACCTGTGCACCCTCAATCTCGTCGCTCACGACCCTCACTTGGGGGGCTGTAATCTGCGAGTTGATGCGGTGCTCACCCTGCTGCTGTTTTCCCTGAGGGCCCTGCTGTGGGCGGGGCTTGGGGGGATAGGTTGGTTTTGGTTTGTAAGGTACTGCCATTAAAATATAGGTGTTGTTAGAATTATTGATTGTCAATCTCCTCTGCCACGAGTTTCTTAATCATCTCAGCGAAGGCGTCGGTGGTCATCTGTCCCTTGTCGCCCACACCCTGCTGACGCACAGATACGAGGTTGTCGCTCTCCTCCTTCTCACCCACGATGAGCAGGAAGGGGATACGCTTGAGCTCGTTGTCGCGAATCTTGCGGCCAATCTTCTCATTACGCAGGTCAATCTCACTGCGAATATCGCAATTATTTAGATATTTAGAAACTTTTTCGGCGTAATCGTTGAATTTTTCGCTAATAGGAAGTACAACACACTGTGCGGGCGAGAGCCACAAGGGGAACTTACCGCCGGTGTGCTCGAGCAGCACGGCCACAAACCTCTCCATCGAGCCGAAGGGGGCGCGGTGAATCATAATGGGGCGGTGGGGCTTATCGTCGGCACCGGTGTAGGTGAGGTCGAACCTCTCGGGGAGGTTGTAGTCCACCTGAATGGTGCCCAGCTGCCACTTACGGCCGATAGCGTCCTTCACCATGAAGTCCAACTTGGGACCGTAGAATGCTGCCTCGCCATACTCCACAACAGTCTTAAGACCCTTCTCCTCGGAGGCCTTGATGATAGCCTGCTCGGCGCGCTCCCAGTTCTCGTCGGAGCCGATGTATTTCTCCTTATTGTTGGGGTCGCGGAGCGAAATCTGTGCGGTGAACTCATCGAACTTGAGGGTTTTGAAGATGTAGAGCACGATGTCGATAACATTCTCAAACTCCTCGAGCAGCTGGTCGGGGCGCACAAAGAGGTGGGCGTCGTCCTGAGTGAAGCCCCTCACGCGGGTAAGTCCATGGAGCTCGCCGCTCTGCTCATAGCGGTAAACGGTACCAAACTCTGCAAAGCGCAGGGGGAGGTCCTTGTAGGAGCGAGGTTTGAACTTGAAAATCTCGCAGTGGTGGGGGCAGTTCATAGGTTTCAGCAGGAACTCCTCGCCCTCATAGGGGGTGTGGATGGGCTGGAACGAATCCTTGCCATACTTAGCATAGTGGCCCGAGGTTACATAGAGCTCCTTCTGACCGATGTGGGGGGTGATAACCTGCTCATAGCCATACTTCTTCTGCACGGCGCGCAGGAAGTTCTCCAGACGACCACGAAGCTCGGCACCCTTGGGCAACCACAAGGGAAGACCCTGACCTACCCTCTGCGAGAAGGTGAAGAGCTCGAGCTCCTTGCCGAGTTTGCGGTGGTCGCGTTTTTTGGCCTCCTCGAGCATTGCGAGGTGCTCGTCGAGCATAGCCTTCTTGGGGAACGACACGCCGTAGATACGGGTGAGCATCTTATTTTTCTCATCGCCACGCCAGTAGGCACCTGCGATGCTGGTGAGTTTGATAGCTTTGATGTAGCCTGTGTTGGGCAGGTGGGGACCACGACAGAGGTCGGTGAATGCGCCGTTGGAGTAGAAGCTGATGGTGCCATCCTCCAGAGCCTCGATGAGCTCCACTTTATACTGGTCGCCTTTGGCCTTGAAGGTCTCGAGGGCCTCGGCTTTGGCCACCTCGCGGCGTACCACGGGCTCCTTGGTGCGAGCCAGCTCCTCCATCTTCTTCTCAATCTTCTGAAGGTCTGCCTCGGTGATGGGGGTGGGCGAATCTACATCGTAGTAGAAACCGCTCTCGATGCTGGGGCCGATACCGAACTTGATACCGGGGTAGAGGTTCTCGAGGGCCTCTGCCAACAGGTGCGACGAGGTGTGCCAGAAGGTGCGGCGACCCTCCTCATCTTCCCATTTGTTGAGTTTGATGGTTGCGTCGGCATTGATGGGGGCCAGCAGGTCCACAACCTCGTCATTGACGGTAGCCGACAGAACATCTGCTGCCAAGCGGGAGCTGATGCCCTCTGCAATCTGCATTGCAGTTGTTCCCTTGGCATACTCACGAACGCTGCCATCAGGGAAGGTAATCTTGATGTTTTCCATAAATTGTTTAAGTTACTGTTTGTGGGGCGTGGCAATACGACCTGCCACCTACTGCCCCTTTTGTCTATCTATTATCGTATCGTATTTTCACTTCTCTTCTGCCCCCCCCTTGTGGCCACTTGTTGCCCACCACATCAGCGCGGCAGCCACAACAATCACCACTGTGGCCACAGGGCTACCCTCGAGTCCGAAGCGACCCACCGTAAAGGGCCCTTCGCCCGTAGGTGCAAGGGCCACCGCCGCCTCGTGGGGCACACTTCCGCCGCTCACGGGGAGGCCCAGCAGTCTGCTCTGCGCAAAGTTCCAGAAGGAGTGCATGGCCATCACCAGCCACAAACTACCTGTGCGCAGCACACAGAGTGCCCAGAAGGCGCCGAGCAACGCAAGGTTCACCACAGCAAGGGTGGTGACATGGTTGTTGCCCAAGTGGGAGAGTCCGAAAATGGCGGAGCTCACAACCACCACTGCCCAAGTGGGTATTTTGTTCCTCAAGCTTCCCATCATCCAACCACGGAAGAGCAACTCCTCGCGCACATTGACCATGGAGAGCACCATGACGGCCACGAGTTCGAGAGGTATACCCCCCTCCAATCCGAAGCCCACAAATCTCACACCGCCCAGCAGGTAGCACCCCGCGGCGATGAGGGCTATCATCACACAGCTCACAGCAGCACCCGTCACATAATGGCCCACGGCCCCTCCGCGCTTCAGCCCCATATCCTTGGCCCTCACTCCCGTCGCTCGGGCATAGAGGAGCACCACGGCTGCCGAGAGGAGGTTCACCGCCAGCGAACCACAGAACTTCGCCACATTGAGCCCACAGCCGAGCTCCACAAGCCATCGGGTGGCATCACCCGCATAGCCCCTTATCCAACCGATGACGACCGCCAAGCCGAGGTAGGCAACAACACTTCTTGCAAGCGTTGCCACTCCTCCCTCATATTTTACTCCTTTGGCCATCCGCTCCCAAGTTGGTTCTATCTATCCTCCTTGTGCTCCTTGAGCTCTTTGATATCCTTAACATTGGCATCCCTGCCACCCCTCTCACGCTCGTAGTGTTTCAGGGGGTTGGCAGCATACTCCGCCTCCCTTCGGCGGCTCTGCCAAATATCGATGGCCATATAGATGGCGTTGCGCATGGAGCTCTCGTCGGCCACACCCTTGCCCGCAATGTCGTAGGCCACGCCATGGTCGGGCGAGGTGCGCACAACAGGGAGGTTTGTGGTGACATTCACGCCGCTGGGGGTGAGGGTCTTGAAGGGAGCCAACCCTTGGTCGTGGTACATGGCCAACACCGCGTCGTACCTCTTGAAGGTCCCCGCAGCGAAGAACCCGTCGGCCGCAAAGGGGCCAAAAGCCAAGGTGCCACCCTCATAGGCCTCGCGGATGGCGGGAATGATAATCTCCTGCTCCTCGCGGCCCAGCAGACCTCCGTCGCCGGCATGGGGGTTGAGTGCCAACACAGCGATGCGAGGTTTGCGCACGCCGAAATCCTCCTTCAGCGACCTCTCCAGCTGGCCAATGCGTTTTACGATGAGCTCTTTGGTGAGGGCACCGGCAACCTCTGCCACGGGGAGGTGGATGGTGGCCAGTCCGACCCTCATAATCTCGCTGCACATCAGCATCAGTGGCTCACCGCCAAACTCGCCGGCCAGAAAC
>JAGBZI010000057.1 GCA_017628305.1 Tidjanibacter sp. | reverse complement strand
TTTTAGGGTGGGGAGCACCACCCTAACAAAAGCGTCACTCTGACGCTGTTACAAAAATCCCTCGATAAGCTGCGCTTTTGAGGGTGGGGAGCACCACCCTAACAAAAGCGTCACTCTGACGCCACTCTGACGCCATCAAACAATAAGCGACCCTCGGTAGTTCGAGGGTCGCTTTATTGTTTTTTTGGGATGCGGGGTGTCTATTTCACGCTCCAAGTACCGGTGCCTTTGTCCCACTCGCCCTCTGCATAGGTGTAGAGGTTTGTGCCATCGGTGGGGATAACAAGGTCGGCGGTCTGGTTCCACTTATTGTTCCAGTTGTTGGCAGCAGAGTCGGGGTTCATGCGGCAGAAGATTACGGAGGTGTAGCCACCCACGGGGATGTGTACCTCGTAGATGTTGTCGCCATCCTCGTCGGTCATGCTCACCCACGAATCTCCGTCACCAAAGAAGTAGGCTGCAAAGCGTGCGCCGTCGGCCTTCCAGTTGTTGTTGGGGGCGAAGTAGAGCATGTTCTCGGTCACCTCGGGCTCGGTAGCCTCGGGCTCTTTGCCATTGGTGGTCTGCTCGGTGGCGGTTGCGATGTCGGTGCCGGCGGTCATCATGTAGACAACCAAGGTGTTCTGATTGAAGTAGATGTCGTAGGTGCCGGCAGCCTCAACGGTGATATCGCTGGTGCTGGGGTCGTTCAGAACGGAGAAGTATTTGTTGGCCTGAACATAGTTCACGGCGTCGAGACCCACATTCACAGGGCCGGACCAACTGCCTGCGGTGCGGATTTTGAAGGCCTCATAGGCGTTGAAAACCACATTTTTGGCAACATACAGACCCTCGGTGGGGGTGGTGTAGAGGAGGGCGTCGGTAGCCCAGCTGCTGGCAGCAAACGAGCCAACAACACCCAGCCCCGACTCCTTTGCCTCGAAGGGAAGCTCGGGCTCGTCGCCGTTGTCGTCGCTCTCGGTCTGGTTGAACTGGAGCTCATTATCTGCCTCCCAGTCGGAGATGGTGGGGGTGAAGTTGGTGGCGATGCTCTCCTTGGTGAGGGCCACCTCGGCGGTGCTCACCTTGCCTGCCGAGAAGGTCACAGCCTCCTGAAGCTCAAAGGTGTACTGCTTCTTGCTTGCGGTGGTAACCATCAGTTTGGGTTTCACATTTGCCTGAGGAACAACGATGAGGGTCCAAGCCTGCTTGCCATCGATGGTGACATTGGCCGACTTGATGGTGCCCTTCGAGCCGCTTGTTGCGGAGGTACCGTCCAGCAGGTTGATGGTGGCGGTGCCGTAAACCTCCGAGAACCACACATTGTCGATATCCTCACCCAGCTGGTTGTTGATGTTCACAACAACCTTCGAGAGGGCGTGGCGGAAGGGGAGCTCCACGGTGGAAGCGGTGGGTTTGGAGGAGGTGCGGGCCAGCATGAAGTCCGAGGCGGTGTAGAGAGCCTTGGTGCTCTGGTCGGCATTCACGGTGAAGGTGTGGCCTGCGGCGTTGTAGGAGGCGTTGGTGTTGTAGGGGTAGTAGGCCAAAACATCTGCCTCTACCTCCTCGTCGGTGTACCAGAGGTTGGTCTGTGCGCCCACGAGCTTGCCGCCGGTGTAGGTATACTTGGCATTGTCGAGCCAAGTGGAGCCATTGAGGATGTGGAGACCGATGGCGTCGCCCTCTTCAAAGGCGGTGTCGGTTGCGCGGGTGAAGTTGTACATCTGTGCTGCCACCGAGATGGTTTTTGCCTTGGGGGTAACCACTTCGGGCTCCTTACACGAGGTGGCGAGTGCGGCTACCGCCATCACTACTGCCAAAATCTTTGTAAATTTCATGGTTTGTGTCTACTTTGTTTTTATTTATAAGTGTATGATTCGAGTGAAAGATTTGCCACAAAGGTATATATTTTTTCTCAATCAACCCCCACCGCTACGCCTTGAAGGTCCAATACTTCTGGAGCAGGTAGCTGTATACCACCGTTATGAGCGAGGTGAGGACCTGTGCCGCGGGCGCGTAGAGGCCGGCCCACTCCACAAATAGTTTCAGGCACACATAGTTGATGGCCAGCGAGCCGAGGGTGGTGATGAGGTAGCGCACGGAGCTCACGCGGTCGCCCAACTGCGAGCCGCTGAAAGAGACGCGGCTCTGGAGCCAATAGCCCGTGAGGAGTGTTATGGGGAAGGTGATGGCGAGGGCGGCAATGTGTCGCGAGATGAAGACAAACCCCAAGTTGAGGTAGTCGAAGCCCAGCACCACATCGTAGAGGAGCGCGTAGAGCAGCCAGTTGAGCACAAGGTTGCCGCCGCCACACACTGCATAGCGGAAGGTCTGAAGAGGAAGAAACCTCCTCAGCGGCTTCAGGTAGAGGTGGTCTACCACCCGTGTTACTCTCTCGGCAAACTTCATTTTTTTAGTTTTTAGCATTCTGCACTCAACGACCAAACTACCTCTTCCGTCATTTATCGCACCTTTTTGCCTTGGAGCTCATACATTCTGTCGCGCCACAGGGCTGCTTGTGCAAAGTCGAGAGCCTTGGCGGCCTCCTCCATGCGCCTGCGCGCAATCTCTATCGACTCGGCGCGCTCCTCGGCAGAGTAGGTGTGTCCCACATCGGCAGCCATGGTGGCAGGGAGGCCCCCCAAAGGATAGGGGTCGGCAACCGAAGAGGTGGTGCCCGAAATGGTGGTTCGCGTGTAGCGTCGTATCTGCGTGGGGGTCACATTATTAGCCTCGTTGTAGGCCATCTGTTTGTCGCGTCGTCGCTGGCTTTCGTTGATGGTTGCCTGCATGGCGTCGGTAATCTTGTCGGCATACATAATCACCCTGCCCTCCACATTGCGTGCTGCGCGGCCGGCCGTCTGAGTCAGCGCCCTCTCGCTGCGCAGAAATCCCTCCTTGTCGGCATCCATGATGGCTACCAGCGCCACCTCGGGGAGGTCGAGACCCTCGCGCAGCAGGTTGACACCTATGAGCACATCGAAGGAGCCGGCTTTGAGGTCCTCGATAATCTGCACACGGTCGAAGGTCTCCACATCGGAGTGTATGTAGCGGTTGCGGATGCCTATGCGGTCGAAGTATTTGGAGAGCTCCTCGGCCATCCTCTTTGTGAGGGTGGTTACGAGCACCCTTTGCCCCTTGTGCACTGTGTTGTTAATCTCCTCCAGCAGGTCGTCCACCTGATGGAGTGTTGGGCGCACCTCAATCTCGGGGTCGAGGAGTCCTGTGGGCCTCACAATCTGCTCCACAATGGCGCCCTCGCTCTTCTCGAGTTCATACTCGGCGGGTGTGGCCGAGCAGTAGAGCACCGTGCGGCCGAAATCCTCGAACTCCGAAAAGGTCAGCGGGCGGTTGTCGACAGCGGCCGGCAGGCGGAAACCATACTCCACAAGGCTCTCCTTGCGGGCTCTGTCGCCGCCGAACATTGCCCTCACCTGTGGGATGGTCACATGGCTCTCGTCCACCACCAAGAGGAAGTCCTCGGGGAAGTAGTCGAGTAGGCAGAAGGGGCGCTCGCCGGGTTTGCGCCCATCCATGTAACGCGAGTAGTTCTCGATGCCCGAGCAGTAGCCCAGCTCCTTAATCATCTCCACATCATACTCCACCCTCTGCTTTATCCTCTGTGCCTCCACGGTGCGACCGGCCTTTTCAAACTCGGCTATGCGTTCGCCGAGGTCGAGCTGTATCTGCCTTATGGCTTCGTCGGTGCGCTCCTTGGTGGTTACAAAGAGGTTTGCGGGGAAGATGGTCACCTCCGCGAGGCTTTCGCGGCGGGCACCCGTCATGGGGTCTATGCGCCATAGGGCCTCAATCTCGTCGCCGAACATCGAGATGCGGTAGGCGTCGCTCTCCGAGTAGGCGGGCATAACATCTATGGTGTCGCCCTTCACGCGGAATGTTGCGGGTTCGAGGGTGCGTTCGGTGCGGGTGTAGAGGGCGTCCACAAAGCGGTAGAGGAGTCGTCGCTGGGGGATGATATCGCCCACGCGGAGGGTGGTGCTGTTGGCGTGGAAGTCGGCGGGGTTGCCGATGCCGTACAGACACGACACACTCGACACCACAATCACATCCCTGCGCCCCGAGAGGAGCGAGGCTGTGGCGTGGAGTCGCAGTTTCTCAATCTCGTCGTTTATGGAGAGGTCCTTTTCGATGTAGGTGTCGCTTGCCACAAGGTAGGCCTCGGGCTGATAGTAGTCGTAGTACGACACGAAATACTCCACGGCATTGTCGGGGAAGAAGGCCTTGAACTCGCTGTAGAGCTGTGCGGCGAGTGTTTTGTTGTGGCTGAGCACGAGGGTGGGTCGCTGGAGTCGTTCGACCACATTGGCGATGGTAAAAGTCTTGCCGGAGCCTGTGACACCAAGGAGGGTGTTGTGTGGTTGTCCACCCTCAATGGAGCGTACGAGCTCTTCGATAGCCTCGGGCTGGTCGCCCGTAGGCTTATAGTCGGCCACTAACTTAAATTCCATACCTCTTGCTTTGTACCCTTGTGACCCCGAGCGGAATCGAACCGCTATCGTAAGAACCGGAATCTTAAATTCTATCCATTGAACTACGGGGCCAATCTGTTTTTTGCGGCTCAGGTTGCTGTGCGCCCCTTGTGGTTGGCCAATTTTCCGCCAATCCCCTTCGGGCGAGCCCCCTCGTTTGGCCGAGCAGGCTGCGGCTCACACCTTTGCAAAACGCAAATATCGTGTTTTTATTTGAAAAAACCGCAATTTTTGAGTAGTTTTGCTATTTGGGAGTGGGAGAGAGGTGGCCACGGTGGAGCCATCCGAAACCTCCCATCGATAACCTAACAACAGCAACACTCCATGAAAATCAAAACTATCAATACGGCAGCCATCACCGTAGGTGTCATTACAATCCTTTGTGTGTCAATGGGTTTGGCCATTGGTCGCTTTGTGGACACCGGCGGCATGTGGTGGGGATTGCTCTTCGCCATCGGCAGCGGTCTGGTGGTATTCCTGAGCGACAAGCAGGTGATGAAGAGCTTTTTCATCCAGCGCATCAAACCCCTCTATCGCATTGTGCTCGGCCGCGACATCAAGACCACCGAGCTCTCTGCTGAGCTGGAGCAGGCCAACCATCCCGAGCGTTCGGTGAGCGCCGAGCTCAATCGCTGGGCCGAGCAGAACCAGAGGGAGATTGCGCGACTCAAGGAGAACGAAAAGTATCGCAAAGAGTTTGTGGGCAATGTGTCACACGAAATCAAAACCCCCATCTTCAACATTCAGGGCTACATCTCCACCCTCCTCGACGGAGGCATGAGCGACCCCCTGATGTGTCGCCGCTACTTGGAGCGCGCCGAGAAGAGCATCGACCGCCTCATCAACATCACCAAGGACCTCGAGGCCATCTCTAAACTCGAGTCGGGAGTGCTCAACCTCAACTATGAGCGTTTCGACATCGTGGCCCTCACCCGCGAGATTGTGGATAGTGTGGAGTTTGAGGCCACCAAGCGCAACATCAAGGTGGTGGTGGGCTCCTCCTTCACGGTGCCCTATCCCCCCGTGTGGGTCAAGGCCGACCAATACTACATCGAGCAGGTGCTCACCAACCTCATTATCAACTCCATTCGCTATGGCAACGAGGGTGGCGAGACCTTCATCAAGTTTATCGACCTCTTCGACAAGGTGTTGGTGGAGGTGAGGGACAATGGTCGAGGTATTGCCAAGGAGGATATTCCCCGCGTTTTCGAGCGTTTCTATCGCACCGACAAGGGGCGCTCGAGGGAGCAGGGGGGCACAGGGTTGGGCCTGTCGATTGTGAAACATGTGCTCGAGGCACATGGCGAAACCATCAATTTGCGTAGCGAATTGGGGCGTGGAAGTACTTTTTCGTTCACTTTGAGCAAGAATTAGCACTTTTTTGCTACCTTTGGCCTCGCCACAAATGTGTAACTAAACAATTAGGAAAGCAGAATATGACCAACTTTGCATCTGTAATCTGGAGTGTCGACCCCGTTGCATTCTCCATCTTTGGGCTCGAGATTCGCTACTATGGCCTCTTTTGGGCAGCAGCCTTCATCGCAGGTCTCTACTACTTCACCAACTTCGTGCGCCGCGAGAAGTTGCCCGACAAACTTGTCGACAGCCTCTTCTGGTATGCCACCATCCTCGGCATCCTTGGCGCAAGGTTGGGCCACTGCCTTTTCTATGAGCCCGAGGTCTATCTGGCCGAACCCCTGCGCATCCTCAACATCCGCGAGGGTGGTATGGCCTCTCATGGTGCCGCCATCGGCTTCCTGCTGGGCCTCATGCTCTTCGCTTGGCGCAACAAGATGCCCTTCTGGTGGGCTGCCGACCGCATCATGATACCTGTGGCTATCGGTGGTGCGGGTGTGAGGCTTGGCAATCTCATGAACTCCGAGATTTATGGTGCTGTCACCGACCTCCCTTGGGGCTTTGTGTTTGTGCGCAATGGCGAAACCCTCCCCATGCACCCCACCCAGATTTACGAAGCACTCTTCTATATCGCCGTGTTTGTGTTGCTTCTGTTCCTCTACTACAAGAAGGATGCGGGTCGCAAACACCCCTCGCTGATGTTTGGTGTGGGCCTCATCGGCATCTTCCTCTCCCGCTTCCTGCTGGAGTACATCAAGAATGACCAAGTGGGTTTCGAGGAGGGCATGAAGGCCGCCATAGGCATGAATATGGGTCAGTTGCTCAGCATCCCCTTCATCATCGCAGGCATCGTTTTTGTGGTTGTGGGTCTGCGCAGCAAACCCCAGCACATCGCTTGGGCCGAGGAGCCTGCAAAGCCCAAAGCCAAAAAGGTGGCCCCTCCCAAGGCGAAAAAATAGCTCCATCACAAGTGTAACTACTCAACCCCGTCAGATATGAGTACCGTAGTAAACAAAATCATCTTCAACTGCCTTGTGCAGTATGGTAATGTGGCCCTTCCCGAGGTGGGCACCCTTAGCGTTGTCGGCTCCCCCAAGAAGGTAACCTTCTCCGACAAGATTACCGACAGCCACATCCCCGTGACCGACATCATTGCCGACCACGGCGGACTCACCGCCGAGGAGGCCATGAATATCTACCACGATTGGCTGCAGGGCGCACAACGAGAGGATGGCACCATCTGCGTGGAGAGTGTGGGTGTCATCACCCCCCGCCACTTCGATATCGACCAAGAGCTTCAGCGTGCGCTCAACGGCGACGAACTCCCCACCGCCACCCTCAATGAGAAGAGCGGTTTCCGCCTTGGCAACATTCTGCTCATTGTGGTTCTCATTCTCCTTCTGGCCCTCGCGTGGATGGGCATAAGTCGCTATGTGCTAAATCAAAAGGAGGCCAAGGAGGTTGTGATTGAGGAGCCCACGGTTGTGCCCTTCGAGGAGCAGAGTGTGGAGGTGGCTGTGGTGCCCGAGCCCGAGGTTGTGGTCCCCACCCCCCCTGCTGCCAACAAGCGCTACAACATTGCTGTGGGTGTTTTCTCCATCAAGTACAACGCCCGTGCGTGTGCCAAGCAGGACCCCCTCGGCATTGGTGCCGACAACTACCTCATTGCCCCCTTCCCCAGCGGGTTGTGGGTGGTGATTGCCCACTCCACCGACAATCTTGCGGAGGCTGAGCGCATGCGCCTCAAGTACAAGAAGATGCAGTCGGATGTGTGGGTTTATCGCCGATACTAAAAAAGTGCATCTTACCGGTGCTTTTTGCACCAATAAAAAACACATCTTATCGGTGCTTTTTGCACCAAACTTCGATAGGCAGCTTCCTCATTTGCGTTCAGCAAACTGCGGAGCTGCCTTCTCGTTTGGCACAAAAATCCCTCGATAATATGCGCTTTTTGAGCATTCAGCGTTCAGCATTCAGCTGTCAGCTATTGAGCTCGAATAATAGTGGTGGCAGGTGCCGCGGTAAATCGTAGCTAAGAATTCCCATCACAAAAGCGTCATTCTGACGCCACTCTGACGCTGGCACAAAAATCCCTCGATAATATGTGCTTTTTAGCATTCAGCAATCAGCGGTCAGCATTCAGCGGTCGGCTTTCAGCTTTAAGCTATTTTTGAGTTTGTGGTCGGAACGACCCTTCTGTGATGGGAA
>JAGBZI010000056.1 GCA_017628305.1 Tidjanibacter sp. | reverse complement strand
AGTCCTCCGGGGACCTTGCCAAGCAGCGTCTGGCCATCCACACACCCCTCGCCTGTCACCACAAGGTCGCTCCCCTCGGCCCTCGCCTCAAACTCCACGGCATCCAGCAACCACTCGACACCACCGATAAGGCGCCCGCCCGCAAGGCCACTCAATCCGAAGCCCACACCTCCCGCAGCTCCCGTCCGTGGGAGCATGGCAAGCTCCTCACCCACGAGCGAGGCGAAGTGGTATGCCCCATCCTCGAGCTGCTCCACCTCCACAGGCGACGCCCCTTTCTGTGGGGCAAACAATCGGGCGGCACCCATGGGCCCCACAAGTGGCGATTTCACATCCGTGAGGCAGACAATCTCCACCCCCTCCATCTCGGCCACAGCACCCGAAGGGTCGATGGCAACAATGCGCGCAAGGTTGCCTCCGCAACCCCTGAGCACCTCATGCGAGGCATCGGTAAATCGCCAACCAAGAGCCGACAAAAGTCCTGTGCCACAATCGTTTGTAGCACTACCTCCAAGCCCTATGATTATCCTTCGACACCCTCTACGAAGTGCGTCGGCCACCATCAATCCCGAGCCGAATGTAGAGCTATCCATGGCCGAGAGCTCGCCCTCGGCAAGATGCGTCAATCCCGATGCGGAGGCCATGTCCATCACTGCCAACTCACCCTTCACACCATAGGTTGCTCGAATGGGGCGACCCAGTGGGTCGACGGTCGACACCTCCACACGCTCCGCCCCCAGCGCACCAATGAGCACCTCGGCAGTTCCCTCGCCACCATCGGCCATGGGGATAGCCACAATCTCGCAGTCGGCCACCACGGAGCGGATGCCGATGGCAAGTGCCTCGGCCACCTCCGGAGCCGAAAGCGACCCCTTGAAGGAGTCGGGAGCTATGGTTACTTTGGGCATGTGGAAACTCTGTTGAGCGGTTGTTTAACAGCAAAGATAGAAAAAAACTCTTTTTTTCTAACCAACCGCACCAAAATGTACTTATCTTTGCGCCAAAATCTGACACCCACGGACGACATGAGTGGGTACAAAACATTCTAACACAAACTTATTTTACATTTTTTATGGCAACTATCGGTAAGGATAGGGCGACCGGCAAATCCGGCGCAAAGTTCTCAATCGACTTCTCTCCCCGCCTCTTCGCCACCCTCAAGGGGTACAATAGGGAGTCGTTCTCCAAAGACCTGATGGCAGGTATCATCGTCGGCATTGTGGCCATTCCCTTGGCTATTGCCTTCGGTATCGCCTCGGGCGTAGGCCCCACCGAGGGTCTGGTAACCGCCATCATCGCAGGTTTCCTCATCTCGGCATTGGGCGGCACAAAGGTGCAGATTGGTGGCCCCACTGGTGCCTTCATCGTCATCGTCTATGGCATCATCCAGCAGCATGGCTTGGCAGGTTTGGCCATTGCCACCGTTGTTGCGGGTATCATGCAGGTGGTGATGGGTGTATTTAAGCTCGGCAGCGTCATCAAATTTATGCCCTACCCCATTATTGTGGGCTTCACGGGCGGTATTGCTATCACCATCTTCTCCACCCAGATGAACGACCTGTTCGGCATGGGCATCGAGAATGTACCCGCCAACTTCATCGACAAGTGGGCATGCTACTTCCAGAACATCGACAACATCAACTGGATGGCTTTCCTGATGGGTATTGCCAGCATCCTGATAATTGTCTACACCCCCAAATTCTCAAAGAAAATCCCCGGCTCGCTGCTGGCCATCATCGTGATGACCCTCGTGGGCTGGCTCCTGAGGGAGTATGCAGGCGTCACCTCCATCAAGACCATCGGCGACCTCTATGAGCTGCCCCACGGTCTTCCCAAATTCCGCCTGCCCGCACTCGCCGAGGGCGAGACTTTCTTCTCCACCGCACAGTCGGTGCTCCCCGCGGCCTTCACCATCGCTATGCTGGGTGCCATTGAGAGTCTGCTGTCGGCCATGGTTGCCGACGGTGTTGTGGGCGACCGTCACAACTCCAACACCGAGCTTATCGGTAACGGTGTAGCCAACATGGTGGCACCCCTCTTCGGCGGTATCCCCGCAACCGGTGCCATCGCCCGTACCATGGCCAACATCAACAACGGTGGCCGCACCCCCGTGGCAGGTATTGTCCACACCCTCGTACTGCTCCTCGTACTGCTCTTCTTGGGCGGTCTGGTGGGTATGATTCCCATGCCTTGCTTGGCGGGTGTGCTGATTGTTGTGTCGTACAACATGAGTGGCTGGCGCACCATCCGCTCCATGTGCCGCCAATCGAGGGGCGACATCGCCGTACTCTTCCTCACCCTGCTGCTGACCGTCATCTTCGACCTCACCATTGCTATTGAGGTGGGCCTCGTGCTGGCTGTTGTACTCTTCATGAAACGAGTTATGGAGAGCACCAACATCTCTGTGGTGGAGAAAGAGATGGATGTCCACAACGATGGCGAGAGCGACGAGAGGCTCGTAATCCCCGCTCACACCGAGGTGTATGAGATTGAGGGCCCCTTCTTCTTCGGTATTGCCAACAAGTTCGAGGAGGTGCAGCGTCGCCGCTCGACCATGCCCATCCGTATTATCCGTATGCGCAAGGTTAGCTTCATTGATGCCACCGGTATCCACAACTTGGAAATCTTCATCGAGGCGGCCCAGAAGGAGGGTCGCACCATCATCCTTTCGGGCGTTAATGCTCAGGTGAGGGAGGCTATCGAGCAGGCCGGTGTTGTGAAGATGGTGGGCGAGGAGAATGTTCTCGACCACATCCACAAGGCTCTTGCCCGAGCCGAGGAGCTCTCCAAGGAGATTAAATAACAAGATATTTGATAACAAAAGAAAGCCGCCCCGAGGGCGGCTTTCTTACTATATACACACGGGGCTCAATATGCCACAACTACTCCGCTCTGCTCCTGCGCCAGATGCGAATGCCGTTGATGGAGTTGATGGTATACATCGAGTACTTGATGAGCATCAGGCCGCCCAGCATCTCGCCCTCGGCCATGACCACCGCCCACAGCACCACATTGAGCACATTACCCGCCAACCAGAAAAACCACTGCTCCCAGAAGGCAAAGGTCATGAGAATCTGCCCCACAATAAATACGGTGGTTACGAAACCATCCTTGAGGGGCTGCGCAGCGTCGGTGTAGTGCCCCAGCACCCACGAGAGGATAACTGTCATCACCACCGTGGCTGCCACGGCCACCACAATCTGCCAAGATTTCATGGAGCGGGTGCGCACCTTACCCTTGTTCTCCGCGTCCTTGCGGTGGCTCCAAGCCCACCAACCCACCACCTGCATGGGGAGGTAGTAGAGTGCATTGAGGGCGGCCTGACCGTAGTTGCTCGTCTGGAAGGCGATGAAGGCGTAGAGGCTCACATTGACAGCTCCGAAGAGGAAGTTCCAGATGCTTCGCTTGGCACTCAACACTGTGCCTGTGACACCCATCATCAGGGCTATGGTTCCGATAAGTTCAAACCGCTTCATAATGAGTGAGTAGGCCAAAGCCGAGCCCACTGTGAGGAGAATAATTGCAATGTCGAAGGGTTTGAGGGTCGATTGTTTTGTACTCTTTGCGTTCATTTTGTGGTGAAATTAGTTGTCCAAAGGTACAAAAAGAAAACGAAAATCGTTATATTTGTTCTTCGAAACGCAACTTTTAAACACTTTACAGCACTATGAAATATGCAATTATCCTCACCGAGAAGGGTGAGATGAAGGCGGAGCTCTACGAAAATGAGACCCCCGGCACCGTGGCCAACTTTGTGAAACTCGCCACCAGCCGTTTCTACGACGGCCTCACTTTCCACAGGGTTATCCCCGACTTTGTTATTCAGGGCGGCTGCCCCATCGGCAATGGCGCAGGTGGCCCCGGATACTCCATCAAGTGTGAGACCTCCGCTCCACGACAGTACCACGACCGAGGAGTGCTCTCCATGGCCCACCGTGGCAAGGACACCGGCGGCTCGCAGTTCTTCATCTGCCACAATCGCCAGAACACACAGCACCTCGACGGTGTACACACCTGCTTTGGCAAGGTTGTGGAGGGTGTGGATGTGATTGACGACATCCGCCCCGGCGACCTCATCCTCTCCATCACCATCGTTGAGGAGTAACGCCCTCGGGTAGAACTATCATTTAGAAACCAAAAATGTTTATCGTACAACTAATTCTTGGTGCCGTGCTGCTGAGTTTCGGTGCCAACTACCTCACGGACGGAGCTTCGGCTGTGGCCAAGAGGCTCCACCTCTCGGAGTTCATCATTGGTGCCACCATTGTTGCGGTGGGCACCTCCATGCCCGAGTTGGTGGTGAGTGTCATGAGTGCCATTAACGGCAGCAGCGAGGTGTCGATTGGCAATGTTGTGGGCTCCAATGTCTTCAACATCTATGCCATCCTCGGCATCACCTGCCTCATAACCCCCCTTGGTGTCAGCCGCGAGAACATCCGTCGCGATATCCCCATCCACATCGGTGTGGCAGCACTGCTCTGCCTTCTGGCCCTCGATGGCTCCATCTGGGGGCGTGGCGAAAACCTGCTGGGGCGTGGCGACGGCATCCTCCTCTTGGTGCTCTATGTGGGTTTCCTATGGATGATGATTGCTGGCGGAAGAAGGTCGCCCGAGGCGCAACCCTCCACAAACGAGCCCGAGGAGCAACTACCCTCCATGTGGCTCTCGGTTGTGATGATTGTAGGAGGTCTTGTAGGACTTGTGTGGGGCGCCGATATGTTCCTCGACGGAGCAATCACCCTCGCCCGTCGTGTGGGGCTCAGCGAGGCGGTCATCGGCATCGTACTCGTTGCCGCAGGCACCTCCTTACCCGAGTTTTTCGCCTCGTTTGTCTCGGCCATCAAGGGCAAGAGCGGCATAGCTCTCGGCAACCTTGTGGGCTCCAACATCGCCAACATACTCCTTATCCTCGGCACAAGTGCCACCATTGCACCCCTGCGATTGGGCAATGTGACGATGGTTGATATGGTCATGATGTTCTCCACCTCGGTGGCTCTGCTGGCCGCCGTGCTCCTCTTTGGCCGTGGGCGCATAGGGCGTGTGGAGGGAGCGTTGTTCTTGGCCATCTATGTGGTCTACACCATCTCGCTCCTAAGATAGCCGTTGGGGGGCATATATAATAAAAAGGTGTGTTCCGCCGTGGAACACACCTTTGTTTTATTCCTGTCGCACCCACTCTCGTGCCCACTACTCCATATTCTTCGTGAGGGAGCGGACAAGTTTGTAGTTGTACAAAAACTCCTTGGCCAGCACACGCAACACCGTGTAGGCAGGGATAGCCACCAGCATACCCACAATGCCCGACGAGCTGCCCGCAACAAGGGTCACAAGGAAAATCTCCAGCGGATGGGCATTCACCTGACGCGAGAAGACCTTGGGCGATATGAAGTAATTATCGACAGCCTGTGCCACAAGAATGGTGGCCGCAATGGCCAGCACCACATAGCCAATAGTCATGCCACCCGCCGTGACAAAGGTGAGGCCCGAGGCGGCACTGATGATGAAACCTACCCAAGGGCCCACATAGGGAATGATGTTGAAGACACCCTCCACAAAGCCCACAAAAATTGCATCCTGCAACTTGAAACCACACAGCAGCAACACCACCGTCACCACCAACATCATGCAGAATATCTGGATAACCACCCCAATGAAATACTTGGAGAGCATGGAGGTGATGGAATCCACAGCCCTCTCCACATTTTTCTCATACTTTGTGGGGGCAATGGTAAGCAGTATGCGCAAGAAAAGCCCCTCCTCCTTCATGAAGTAGAAGGCTATGAAGGAGATACTCACAACCGCCACAACCACATTGCCGGCCACCGAGAATACCGACGACACAAGCGAGCCCACGGTGCCCTGATTAATGAGCTCGTTCACATAGCCCGCCAACATCTCCACAAGCGAGCTCTCCGAAATGGAGAGCTTGAAATACTTCTCCAAGAAGAGGCCCAGCTCGGCCATGGGCTCACGGAGCGAAGCGAGCATGCTGGAGTAGTCGAGATGGGTGAGGTCGTTTACCTTGCCCGAAATAAGTGGGATGAGCAGCACAAAAAAGAGCAGGATGACAAGCCACACGCTCACCACACCTGCCACAGCGCCCACCCAGCGGGGAAGATTGCGGCCAAACACATTCACCCCCGTCACCTTCGACACCAGAGGTTGGCACATGATGGCCAGCACACCCGCAATGAGAACATAAAAAACAATGTCGCCGAAGAACCAGAAAACAGCCACCATGGCTGCAAGGCCCACAGCTCCAAGTATATACCTGTGTAAACTATTCATAACGCAGATTATTTGGGTTAGGGAAAATTCCCGCTCGATTAATGTTTTGGCAGTCGGGCAATGATGGTTTGGGAGCCCACAACCTTCTGGCCAATGGCCACATTCACCTCGCTACCTATGGGGAGGAACAAATCGACCCTCGAGCCAAACTTGATACATCCTATTTTACCATTTTGCTCCACACGGTCGCCAACCTCGGGGTAGCACACAATCCTGCGGGCAATCCATCCCGCAATCTGGCGAAAGGCCATAACCGTGCCATCATCGCACCTCACACCCACCGTGGTATGCTCATTCTCCATGGAGCTTTTGGGGTGCCACGCAAGCAGAAACTCGCCATTGTAGTGCTCCTTGGCAACCACCACACCCGACACAGGCGACCAATTGATGTGTACATTATAGAAATTCATGTAGACCGACACCTGAAGGCAGCGGCCACCTATACACTCGGGCCCCTCCACCTCCTCGATGGCTACAATCTTGCCGTCGGCAGGCGAAAACACCGCCCCACGCTCCTCCAAATGCTCCCTCGAGGGGTCGCGAAAAAAGAAGAAGAAAAAAACTATTCTCCACACCAAAAAAGCATCCACCAACAGCAATACCCACCAAGCCCAATCATAGACAAATGCCGTAGTGGTAACCACGGCAATGATGATGGCAAAGACGAGAGTGTTGATTTTGATGCCCTCTATTCCTTCAGGATTTATTCTCATAGACCACAAATTAGCATATAAACATAGGCCAGAGGGGCCGCAATGAGCAGTGCATCGAACCTGTCGAGCATGCCTCCATGGCCGGGGATGAGGTTGCCCGAATCCTTCAGGCCACACTCCCTCTTGAACATCGACTCCACAAGGTCGCCCACGACGCCTCCCAGAGCCACCACAGCACCCAAGCCACCCCAAGCAATCACATTACCCTCCAACATGTAGCCCGCAGCCATCGCAAAAGCCACGGCAAACACCACGCCGCCGGCAAAGCCCTCCCACGATTTCTTGGGCGAAATCGACGGGCACATCTTATGGCGTCCGATGGAGCAACCCACAAGGTAGGCAAAGATGTCGTTCACCCACACGGTCATGACCACAGCCAGCACCCATGCAGGCTCCCACTCGCCGCCCCTCTGGCCCATGCACACCATCAGAGCCATGGGCACAGCTCCGTAGACAACGGCCATAAGTGTGGCAGCAACATTCTCCAGCGGGCGGTTCTTACCCCTCGCCAGCTCCACAATAAACACCACAGGGAACAACAGCAGAAGGGTGAGAAGTGCCACAGGCGAGCCCGAGAGTGCACACTCCACAACGAGTGCGACACCCAGCGCGGTGGCCACAAGATTTTGGGGCTCCACCCCCTCCTTGGTGCGCACCATGCGGAGAAGTTCCCACACGACACCCACGGTGACAACAGCCGCCACCACCGCAAAGGCCCACTTGGAGAGCAGGGCGGCACCAACCACCACCACTCCCAGCACAGCACCACTCACGGTGCGAAGTCCCAGATTCTTACCCTTCAGGCTCATATTACACTCCCTTTAAATCGTCTTTGTTTGCATTACTCCTCGGTGATGGTGTAGGCGGGGGTCACACCCTCCTCGGCACCACTCGCCTCGGAACCATTCTCGGCACCACTCTCCTCGGCTTTGCGCTGCTCCTCGGCTTCGGCCTCGAGCTGTTTTTTGCGTTTGCCATAGATACGCTCCAAGTCGTCGGCAAACACCACCTCCCTCTCCAGCAACAGCTCGGCCAAGGTGGCAAGACCCTCCCTATTCTCGGTGAGGATGGTTGTGGCCATCTCGAAGGCCTTGTCGATGAGCTCTTTCACCTCGCCATCAATCATCACGGAGGTCTGCTCGCTATAGGGTTTGGTCATCGAGAAGTCGCTCTGGCCGGTGGAGTCGTAGTAGGAGCGGTTGCCCACCTTATCGCTCATGCCATAGTAGCTCACCATAGCATAACTCATCTTGGTGGCCCTCTCCAAATCGTTCAGCGCGCCCGTGGAAATCTCACCAAAGGTGAGCAGCTCCGAAGCCCTACCCGCCAACAGCGACGCCATCTCATGCATCAACTGCTCCGTGGTGGTAATCTGTCGCTCCTCGGGAAGGTACCA
The DNA here is from genome assembly GCA_017628305.1 of Tidjanibacter sp. Classification (GTDB taxonomy): domain Bacteria; phylum Bacteroidota; class Bacteroidia; order Bacteroidales; family Rikenellaceae; genus Tidjanibacter. The sequence goes on along the minus strand of JAGBZI010000056.1, from coordinate 29,079 downwards.
TGCGGCACCCAGCGCCCTGCCTCGGGGGATGATGGTCACCTTCACCAAGGGGTTGGCGTGCTCCAGCAGCCAGCTCACAGTGGCGTGGCCCGCCTCGTGGTAGGCGATAGTTCGTTTCTCGGCGGGGGTGATAACCTTGCTCTTCTTCTCCAGACCACCGATTATGCGGTCCACAGCTGCGAGGAAATCCTCCTTGTCGATAGCCTTTTTATCGTGGCGGGCAGCAATAAGGGCTGCCTCGTTGCACACATTAGCGATGTCGGCACCCGAAAATCCGGGGGTCTGCTTGGCCAAAAACTCCACATTGACATCCTCGGCCAACTTCAGCTTGCGCATGTGGACACCGAAGATTGCCTCGCGCTCCTTCAGCTCGGGAAGGCCCACATCAATCTGGCGGTCGAACCTACCCGCACGGGTGAGCGCCTTATCCAAAATATCGGCACGGTTGGTGGCAGCCAACACAATGACACCCGAGTTGCTGCCGAAACCATCCATCTCGGTGAGGAGTTGGTTGAGTGTATTCTCCCTCTCGTCGTTACCGCCGAAGCCGGCATTCTTGCCACGAGCACGACCGATGGCGTCAATCTCGTCAATGAACACAATGCAGGGAGCCTTCGACTTGGCCTGAGCAAAGAGGTCCCTCACCCTCGAGGCACCCACACCCACAAACATCTCCACAAAGTCGCTACCACTGATGGAGAAGAAGGGAACATTGGCCTCGCCGGCCACAGCCTTGGCAAGCAGCGTTTTACCCGTTCCGGGAGGGCCTACGAGCAGTGCTCCCTTGGGAATCTTACCGCCCAGCTCCTTATATTTCTCGGGTTTGCGCAGGAAGTCCACAATCTCCATAATCTCCACCTTGGCCTCCTCGTGGCCGGCCACATCCTTGAAGGTTATGCGATTTTTGTCGTCCTTATCGTAGACCTGCGCCTTCGACTTACCCACATTCATCACCCCGTTCTGTGCAGAGCTATTGCGGCTCATGGCACGGAACATGGCAAAAATCATCAGTAAGATGAAGATGGTGGGCAAAAACGAGAGAATCTCCCTCATGAGGTTGGTGGGATAGGTGTAGTCGGGCATGGGGGGTTCCACCTCATATTTCGAGCCTATCTCCTTGAGGTCCTCGCGGAAGATGTCTGGATTACCGATGTTGTAGGTGAACTGGTGTTTGCCACCCTCGGGGAGCGACTTATAGCCGGGCATCTGGCGATACCTCTCCACAGCCTCCTCCTTGAGGTAGATTTTGGCCACCTTATCGTTCTCCACAGTGATGCTCTCCACATCGCCCGCCACAATCATATCCTTCAGGCGGTTCCAATTGGTCTGCACAGGCGACGAGCCGCCACTCCACATCTGCATGAAGAGCAGACCCACCATCAAAACAGCCCAAAAGGCATAGACAATCCGTATGCCCCTCTCTGCACGGGGGCGTTTTGGAGGACGAGGGGGCATATTTCCGGGGTTTTGGTCGCCGTCGTGGCGATTGGGGTTGGGGGTTTGGTTACTATTCTGGTTATTAAATTCCATCTTGTTTGTTGGTATAAACACTTTGATTGGTTGGACTTTTTTGGTTTGATTCTCATCAGTAACGCACAGGGCACTCGGTTTAGTACCCGCTCGAGCACAATAAATCACCCCACAATGTAGGGCTACATTATGCACTCACACATGCCGCATGAGGATGGCAGCAGCTATTACTCCTCCGACTCGTAGGCAGTGGTCTTGGCGTCAGCCCAGAGTTGCTCGAGGCGGTAGTAGCTCCTCAACTCGGTGAGGAAGATGTGGACCATCACATCCACATAGTCGATGGCAATCCAAGCTGCGTTGGTCTTACCCTCCACACGGCGGGGTTTCTCGCCCAGCTTCTCCTCGAGTGCCTCCACAATGCCGTCGGCGATGGCATCCACCTGTGTGGTGGAGTCGGCATTGCACACCACAAAGGCGTCGCAAATGGTACCCTCCAGCTCCGTCAGGTCGAGCGACACGATATTTTTTCCCTTTTTATCCTGAATTGCTCCAACGATATTGTCAATTAATTTCTGCATTTTTCGTAATGATTTTATCTATTTTTCTACATAATCTTCATGTTTGCTTGCCGTAGGCAAGGTAGCAAAGGTACACATTTCGCACCGATTACCACTCTCGGCCTACACTTTTTTTGCCCACACTCTCCATTATCACCTCGCGGAGTGCAGCAACAATGGTCTCCTTGGCATAGGTGCGGCGTACACCCACCACAATCTTGCGACTTGCAGCTCCCCTCGCAAGGGTCTTAACCCTCGACTTCAGGTGGTCCGGAATGTAGGGCAGAGCCATCTCGGGGATGATGGTGAGCATATCGGTGTTGTCCACAATGCGCATAACCGTCTCGAGCGACCCACTCTTCAGCGTGTAGGGCAGTTCGCTCAGGCGACTCGCACCACACAGCTCTATCACTTGATCCCTCAGGCAGTGACCCTCGGCCAGCAATATGAGGTCCTTTGAGTAGATATCCTCAATCCTCAGGTTCGTGCGTGCCGCAAGGGAGTTCTCGGGCGACACATAGGCATAGAAGCGGTCGTCGAAGAGCTCCTGCTCGGTGATACGGTCGGGGCAGGTACCTCCGGCCAGCAGTGCAGCATCAATCTCGTCGCTATCCATGGCGCGCACAATCTCGGGGGTGGTCATCTCCCTAATCTCGAGCTCCACCTTGGGGTAGCGCTCACCGAAGGTGTGGATGAAGCGGGGCAGCAGGTAGGGGGCAATGGTGGGAATAACACCCAGCCTCAAGCGGCCCGACACACTTCCCTTCAGCTCCGCAACACACTCCCTCACATTATTGTAGGCCAGCAGCGCCTCCTTGGCCTTCTCGATGACAAGCATGCCCACCTGTGTGGGAACCACAGGTTTCTTCGAGCGGTCCAGAAGCACCACACCCAGCTCCTCCTCGAGGTTCTTAATCTGCATGCTGAGCGAAGGCTGCGTCACAAAGCACAGCTCGCTCGCCTTGGAAAAGCTGCCACAATTGGCCACCGCAAGGAGGTATTCGAGTTGGATTATTGTCATAGCTTTCGGGGTTTAAAATTTTGCATAGAGGTTTGGTTGCTGCTACTCGGTGATGAGCCATCTGTCGTTCTCCCTCACCAATCGGTAGGAGCCCTCGATGCGCTGACCATCCTTCAGCACCACAACGGCGTCGATGGTAGCACTCTCTGCACTGACATCACTACCCACAATCTCGAGCTGGTCGAACCCTCCGGCTCGCTGCAACTCACCGCTCTGCTCGGCAAAGATGGAGCGGTAGAGCTCCACCTCCTCGGGCGATGTCTTCATCATTGCCACAGCTGCGGCAGTGTCCCCCTTGGAGAGCGACTTCCAGCACTCCTCAATACACTTTTCGGGGCTATCCGAGCCACCACAAGCCACTGCACACAAGGCCACAGACACAACCATCAGTACTCGCCAAACTGTCATTCTCTTCTTCATTTATCTCCTTCTTGCTTAATATTTTTCGTGATTTTCCAGCGGTTCTACCATCTCTCTCCCGTTGTTATTGCTTCGGGTGTTATTCGAGGATTAGGTAGGCACCACTTGTGTGCACATAGCCCGCCTTGCCATCTTTCAGCACAGCCGCAAAGCCATTCTTAAACTCCGAGATGCGGTCGAACACCGGCCCACACACCTCCTTGCCTGTGGTATCCACCAAGCCCCTCTTGTCGCCAATCATGAAGGGCGCAGTACCCTCCGTGAAGCGACCGACAGCATCATAGGCGCAGCGCACAAACTCCCTGCCGTCGGCACCCACAAAGCCCCACTTGCCATCCACCGACACCGCAAAACGGGCCTCGCCCAGCGGGCGCACCTTGTCGTACAGGCAGGGGACAATCTCGTTACCACGACTATCGATGGCACCCGAGCGACCCGAGCGCACAACTATCGAGCAACCATTCTCGAAATTGGAGGCACTATCGTAGCGCACAACAAAGGCTGTGCGCCCCGTGGGGTAGATAAACTCCTCGCCGCCACGAGGTGAGCCCACCTTGGCCACACCCTCTCCAAAGGGCTCGGCAAAGGTGAAGCGGGGGGCAATAATCTCATTGCCCTGCACATCGATGTAGCCCCATTTGCCGTCCACCTGCACGGGTGCATACCCTCCGGAGAACTCGCCCACGAAGTGGTAGCGGCAGGGGAATATCTCTTTGCCGGTGGGGGTGACAAGTCCGTAACGCCCCTTGTAGCCCACAATCACATTACCCGACTCGGCAATAGCCTCACCCTTATAGTCGTAGAGGCAGTTGCCGCGTTGGTCGATGTAGTAGTCGACACCATTGAGAGTGGCGGTTGCAAGTCCACCCTCGAAGTTACCCGCCCTATCGAAACGGGGGGTGATAATCCAAGAGCCGTCTCCACCAATGTAGCCCCACTTGCCATTCTCGGCCTTCACAGCCGCCATACCCTCCACAAAGGAGTGAGCATCGGCCAGCGTGAGGGTTACAACCGTGGAGCCGTCGGTGGCCACAAAGCCCCATTTGCCACGCAGCTTCACCGCCGCACGCCCACTACTGAAGCTTCTCGCCTCTTCATACTTGCAGAGTACCACCTCCTCGCCACGACCATTAATGAAGCCATAGCGGCCATTGTTGACCACCAGAGCCATACCCTCCGAGAAGGGCTCTATGTGGTCGTACTTACAGGGGGCAATCTCCCTGCCCGAGGGCGACACAATGCCCCACTTGCCACCGATGGCTACAAGAGTTGTGGGGTCGCCCTCGACCCATGGTGCCACAACATTGTAGCGACACTCCACAACAATGCTATCGGCATTATCCACAAAGCCCCACAGGTCACCACGGCGCACAGCATGGAGCTCACGACCCTCGCAGTAGCGCACATCGTTCCACACGGGCGAAACAACCTCACGACCCTCGGGGTCGATGATGCCCACACCCCATTGACCCTCCACCGAGCAGTAGCCGCTGGGCGACATCTCCTCACTGAGGGGGGTTACCTTGCGGTAGGTCACCGAGCTGTGCGAAGTGAGGTTCACCACCGTTGTGCCCACAGCTATCACACCCTCACCCCTCTGGGGCAGGGTGGCATCAAGCACCATCTCGTAGCGGGAGTTCATAACACCCCACTTGCCGCTCTTCCTCACCCACGCACACTCTCCCACAAAGGTGGGCTGCATATCCAATTCGGGGGCTACAAGAACCCTACCCTCACGGGTGATAAGTCCCCATTTGCCCATCCATTCATACCACATCTTATCGGCCGTGCCAAAGTCGGGGCGCTCCGTGAAAAGTGCATCGCACACAATATCACCACCTCGGCTCACCACACCCCATCGGCCATTCCACTTGGCCCACGAGATATCCAAACCGTCGAACTTGGGGCACTCCGCCAGCGTAGGTTGCAGCACCACTTTGCCATCGAAGGAGATAACTCCCCACAGGCCGCCCCACAAGCCCCACGCACGGTCATTCTCATCAAACAGAGGTTCATTCTTCAAAATGGGGTTCATGACCACCTCGCCATCGCGATTGACAATGCCCCATGCATCTCTCCAGCGGGCCCATGCCGTGTTGCGAGAGGTGAACTGCGGGCGCTCCTCCAATTCGGCCTCGAGCACCACCACTCCATCCTCGGTCACCACGCCCCACTTGCCGTTCCACTTGGCCCAGCTGCGGTCGCTGCCCTCAACAAATATGGGGTGGCTCTCGAGTATCGCACTAAAGACCACCTTGCCGTCGGGAGCCACAGCTCCCCACATGTCGTTCCACTCCACCCATGCAGCTTTGCCGTCGGTGAATTGGGGTTTGGCAGCAAGCACCGCGTCGAAGACAACCCTTCCGAGGCGGTCCACAACGCCCCACTTGCCATCCCACTCTACCCAAGCATACTCCTTGTCGCCAAAGGCGGGAAGTGACGACACAGCCACCTCCGAAAGAATGGTTCCGTGGCGGTCCACCACAATCCAGCTACCCCCACTCTCGAGCCATGCCGACTGGTCGTTACCAAACAGGGGTCTATGTTCCGCCGTGGGGCTGAGCAGCACATCGCCGCTGTGGGTCACAACACCCCACAAGCCATCCCACTTGGCCCAAGCAACCCCCTCCACATCGAAGACAGGGCGCTCCTCAATGGTGGCCTCAAACATCACCTCGCCATCGCGAGAGATGGCTCCCCAGCGGTTGTTCCACATAACCCACGCCACTCCGCTGCCGGAGAATTGTGGGCGGTCCTCAATCACAAAATCGAAGAGCAGGCTGCCGTCGATGGTCACAGCGCCCCACAGCAGGCCGTTGCGCACCCATGCGATGCCCTGCTCATCAAACTTGGGTCGTTCGTCGAGCACCGCATCGAACACCACGCGGCCGTCGCGACCTATGGCTCCCCAGCGACCATTCCACTCCACCCACGACACCTCGCCGTTGAACATGGGACGAGCCGCAAGCACAGGCTCAAACAGCACCTCGCCCGAGATTGCTACCACACCCCAGCCGTCGTTCCAACGGGCCCACGCGTGGCCATCCACAAACTCTTCGAGTTGCTCCACTATGGGGTCGAAAATCACCTTGCCACGAGGGGTCAAAGCTCCCCAACCTCCGTTCCAAAACATCCAACTAACCCCATCCTTAAACTCGGGGCAACTTCTCAGCAAGGGTTCAAAAATCACCTCACCACAGGGCGACAGCGCACCCCAGCCACCACCCCAATGGGCCCAGCACACACCCTCCTCGAAGGTGGGACACTTGTAGAGCTCGTAGCCAAAGAGCACCCTGCCATCATCGGCAATGAGGCCCCAGCGACCCTCGCGCTCCACCCACGCCATCCCATCCACAAAGGGGTTTCGAGCAGTGAACTGTGGCTCGAAGAGGGTCTTACCCCCCTTGGTCACCACACCCCACTTACCGCCATTGGAGACCCAAGCAGTGGCACCCACAAAGGGGGTAATGGTATCGTAAACGGGTTCAAAAAGATACTCGGCATTGCGGCGCAGCACGCCCCACTTATTGCCCCACTTCACCCTCGCGAGGGTATCGACAAACTCCTCGGCCTCGGCAAAGATGGCCTTCACAACCATCTTGCCCTTTTCGTCGGCATAACCCCAATTACCGCGCCTCTCGGTGGGGACAAGTCGTCCCTCGAGATTGCGACCTTTCAGGGGGCGTAGTTCATACGATTGGGCCTCAACACCCTGACAAACAAACAACAACAGCAACAGGAGCACCCCCTTACGGAGCACCCTGAGGCAGGCCTCTGCCCACACCTGAATCTCTCTTACAAGACCTCTTCTGTTCATCGTTTGTTTGGTGTCGTTTTGCGGCTGCGAAAGCCACACATATTCAACCAACAAAAGTAAAAAAAAGAATTGAAAGTTTAAAGATGAAAATTGAGAATTGACAAATAGTGTTGTCTAAAGACAAAAAAGGAGAACTGCGGGTACAATTCTCCTTTCTGGGATTAAAGATACTCTATGACTCTTTCGAGCCCTACACCTCGCGACCCTTTGACGAGCACGAAGCAGCCCGAGAGCGGGTTATCCCGAAGCCACAGAGCCAAGTCGTCAGCCCTCTCAAAGGTGGCAATATGCTCCCCCTCGTGGCGGGTGGCAGCAAAATTATCGCCCACAATAAATATTCTCTCGAAATTGGCTTCAATAGCCTCATCCACAATTCGTTGATGTTCCTCGGCACTCCACTCGCCCAGCTCCAGCATATCGCCCAAAATAACCACCCTCTGCGGATAGTCTGCATGGGTAGCACAGCGGTGATTAGCAATGGCAACAGCCATGCTCGAAGGGTTGGCATTGTAGCAATCCACCGTGAGCAGGTTGCGCTCCGTGGTCACCCTCTGTGAGCGGTTATTGGAGGGCACATAGTCGGCAATGCCGGCCAGCACAGCCTCGCGCTCCACGCCAAAATACTCGCCAACAGCCATCGCTGCGGCAATATTAAACCCATTATAGTCACCCACAAGGTTGCTCCGAACCCCCTCGGCCAACCGAGATGAGTAGCCAACGCCTCGCAGCCCCTCCCTCTCGGCCACCATCTCACACAGCACAGCATCGTCCTCGCGATAGAGGGCCACACCACCACGGGCTGCAAGCGAGTCGAAAAGCTCACCCTTGCCCTTGCGGATGCCAGCCACACCACCAAAACCCTCCAAGTGAGCACGACCAATGTTGGTCACAAGACCGTAGTCGGGCTCGGCAATGGAGGCCAGCAGAGCAATCTCGCCCTGCGCACTCGCACCCATCTCCACGATTGCAAACTCGGCATCGAGGGGAATGGCAAGGAGCGTGAGTGGAACACCAATGTGGTTATTGAGATTTCCTCGGGTGAAATATGTCTTGAACCTGCGCGAGAGCACAGCTGCCGTCAGCTCCTTGGTGGTAGTTTTACCGTTGGTGCCCGTTATGGCCAGCACCGGGCAGCGGAGCTTGCGGCGGTGGAAAAGAGCAAGAGATTGGAGCGCACGAAGGGTGTCGGGCACAACAACAAAGCGGTCGTCGGTGGCCACCGAAGGGTCGTCAACCACGGCTGCCACAGCTCCCGCCTCGAGAGCCCCCGCAGCATAGCGGTTGCCATCGAAATTCTCGCCCTTCAGCGCAAAAAACAGCTCGCCGCCAACCACCTTGCGGCTATCGGTCTGAACCCCCTTGGAGGAGGTGAAAATCTCATACAGTTTCTCCATCACATCTCCCTCGCGATAAGCGACTTACACAAATTTATTTCCGGTATCGAATTTAACGGTTTCGATAAATCGTTTGATATGTTGCTCGGCCTCGCGCGGGCACACCATAAGCACATCTTTCGTGTCGACCACAATGTAATCCTTGAGCCCCTCCAGAACGGCAATTTTCCCCTGCGGAAGTTTCACAATGCAATTCTCCGTCTCGAAGACAAAGGTGTCATTGCGTAGCGTATTACCCAGCTCATCCTTCGGCGAGTGCTGATAGATGGAGCCCCAAGTTCCGAGGTCGCTCCACCCGAGGTCGCTGCAACGCACCCACACATTCGAGGAGCGCTCCATGATGCCATAGTCCACCGAGATAGCACCACACTCGGGATAGACACGGTCGATGGCCTCCTGCTCGGCAGGAGTACCATAGCTCTCTACAATGGAGCTGAGGATGGTGAAGGTTTCGCTCTGGTGCTCGCGGAAAGCCTCCAAAATGGTGTCGGCCCTCCATACGAAGATGCCCGAATTCCAGAAATACTCACCACTATCAACAAAGATTTTGGCCAAATCGGCATTGGGCTTCTCCGTAAAGGTCTTCACCTGATTAAACTTGCCATGGGATTTGTTTTTATTGACCTGAATGTAGCCATAGCCCGTCTCGGGACGAGTGGGCTGAAGGCCGATGGTGAGGAGCTGGTCGGGCTGCTCGTCGATGAAATCGAGGCACTGCTGAATAACCTCACAGAAGTGTATCTCGTTGGTTATAAGGTGGTCTGAAGGACTCACCACCATCCTCGCCTCGGGATTGATGGCACGGATGTGCATGGCAGCATAGGCGATGCAGGGGGCGGTATTCTTGCCCACAGGCTCACACAACACCTGCTGGGGAGTTATCTCGGGAATCTCGCTGAGCACCAAATCGCGGTAGGCAGTATTGGTGGCAACAAGAATGTTCTCCAAAGGGATGATGTGGGCAAAACGGTCGAAGGTGGAGCGCAGCAAACTCTTGCCCGTGTCGAGCACATCAAGGAACTGCTTGGGACGGTTCTGACGACTGATGGGCCAAAAGCGGCTACCTACGCCACCCGCCATAATCACACAAAAATGGTTATTGTTCATTCTTCAGGCAATGTTTTTGGGATGAAGTGCGTTATTTTTGCACAACTTCCCTCGGTTACTATTGGACAAAAATACGAAAAATTACTACCTTTGCCAATTATTATGGAGTTAATTTTGCAACGATTATACTTTTTGAACGACAAAATATGAAAATTAAGTATTTCACTCTGCCAAATATTCTCACCCTCTGCAACCTCGTGTGCGGCATCTTAGCCGTGCTGGTTGCCGTAAGCCACCTGTGGGACCCCGAAGGGGTGTCGCTCGGTAGCGCATTGTGGCTCATTGGTGCCTCGGCACTCTTCGACTTCCTTGATGGCTTGGCCGCAAGGCTCACGGGGCAGTACTCCCCCCTCGGTGTGCAACTCGACTCGCTGGCCGACATGGTGAGCTTTGGCCTTGTCCCTTCGCTGCTGCTGGCAGCCATGTACGACGCAGTGGGCGGCGTGGGTAGCTGGTGGGTCATCTGCCTCGGCGTGGCCCTCTGCTCGGCGCTCCGACTTGCCCGCTTCAACATCGACCCCGAACAGCACGAGGAGTTCATAGGGCTCCCCACCCCCGCACTCGCCATGGCCATCGGCTCTCTTGCGTGGGCTCTTGAGGAGGGTTCCATTCTCCTCTCCCCCAGCGTAATACTCGCCATTGGCATTGTGGGTGCTTGGCTGCTCATCAGCCCCCTCAGGATGTTTTCGCTGAAGTTTCGCGGGCTCTCGCTGGCCAACGCCACCAACCGCCTGCGCTACCTCTTCATCATTTTGGCCCTCGGCGTGGTAATCATCGGCGGCCTCGGAATGGTGTGGGCTGCCATCGTGCTCTACATCCTGCTGTCGATGGCCGTGCAGGCAGCACAGTTCAAATGCAAAAATAACTCCAAAAACGAGTAGCGTGAAGAGATTATTTACCATACTCACCCCGCTCGTGGCACTCCTGATGCTGGGCACCATCTCATCAAAGGCGCAGAGTTTCAATGCACAAGACTTCAGCCGCGACCCCGCAGCTCTTGCCGCACTGCAAAATGCCAACAGCAACCCCTATGCCGGCGAGGTGGAGCTCGACGAAAACGGCAACCCCATCAATAAGGAGGAGGGCAATCAGGCCGACTCCACAAAGGTCAAGGAGATTATGCCCCTTGAGTCCTACTTCTTCGACGACTCCGTGCGCTACCAAAAGCACTTCCGATGGGTGCCCGACACCTACACCAACAATGTACGCATGGAGCCTGTGGACACCCTCCTCGGTGTATTCAACCGCGACTACCCCTTCCTGAGGGAGGATGTGGGCGACGCCAATGTGGGCATTCTGGGCGGTGTATCGACCCCCCTCAACTTTGCACGCCGACCCCGCGGCAACGATTTCGACTTCACCAAGGGCTACTACTCCTACCTCTACACGGTGGAGAACACTCCCCACTTCAACAACAAACGACCCTACACCTCGCTGGGCTACCAGACAGCAGGCCAAAAACGATATGCCGAGGACAAGCTCGAGCTGCTCCACGCACAAAATATAACCCCCTCCACGGGTTTCAACATCCGCCACAGCTCCTACCACTCGAGGGGTATCTACACATGGCAACGAGGCAAAGTGCAGGACTTATCGGCCACCATCTACCACACCGGCAAGCGCTATTCGGCCCACGCAGGTGTCATCACCAACTCCATATCGCAGAGGGAGAACGGTGGTCTGGTGGAGCCATGGCATGTGGCCGACACCCTCTACGAGTCGGCGCAGGGTATCCCCATGAAGATGACCGACCCTCTGAACAAGGCCACCAACCTTGCTCTCTATGCGGTGCAGACCTACGGCATCCCCTTTGTGGCACTCCCCGACTCGGTATTCACCATGGCCGACCGCACAGCTATACACTTCGGACACGCCATCACCTACAACCGCTGGGGGCGCAGATATAGCGACACACGCAACGGCACCAGCTACAATATCACCGACCGTAATGGCGCCACCTTGGAGAAGCGCAATTTCTACGAAAATTGGTTTATAGACCCCAAAAGCACCAGCGACACCCTGACCGAATCGTTGCTCTCCAACCGACTCTTTGTCCAATTTGTGCCCTACGACCGCAACGGAGTGGTGGGCACCCTCGACGGAGGTGTAGGTTGGGACCACAGGGAGTACCGCTCGTTCCGCATGGACAGCTACCTGAAGGGGTACCACACCGACAAGTTCGAGACCTATTATGCCTACGCCGACTCGCGAGGTAAGGTGGGCCGATGGCTCGATTGGCAGGCGCGAGCAAGGGTCAATATTGCAGGCTACAGGGCGGGCGACATCGACTTCGACGCCTCGGCAGCCATGAGGCTATATGTGAAAGATAGGCCTATAACTCTCTCCGGCTCGTTCCGTTACGACCTCCAGAGCCCCTCCTATTGGGAGCAGGACTATGTGTCGAACCACTACATCTGGCACAACAACTTCCTGCGACAGAACATCACTGAGTTGCAGGTGGCCGTGGATGTCCCCCACACGGGCACCCACATGGGCTATACCCAGACCATACTCTCCAACCCCATCTACTATGGAACAAGCGCCATGCCCGAGCAGAGTTTGGGTATCGACACAGTGATGGGACTCTACTTGGAGCAAAACTTCGCCTTTGGCGGCCTCCACCTCGACCACCGCTTGCTCTTCCAGATGAGCAGCTCGGAGAGCTTCCCTGTGCCAACTTGGGCGGCCAACATATCCTACTACTACACCTTCAGCGTGGTGAAGAATGTGCTCACCATGAAGGTGGGCATCGACTGCTGGGCCAATACCCCCTACTACGCCCAGGCCTACAACCCCGCACTTATGACCTTCCACAACCAGAACGAGGTGAAGCTCGGCAACTACCCCTATGCCAACATCTTCGTGACGGCCAAGTGGAAAACAATGCGAATATTCCTCCAATATCAACACGCCAACGAGAACCTGCTGGACAACTACAAGGACTCCTTCAGCGTTCCCTTCTATCCCTACAACAGGGCACTCCTGAAGTATGGAATCTGCTGGTATTTCGATGATTAAACCCACCCTACATAGGCTTTCGAAGCACCTTCTGCGGTTGGTTACCGTGGTGGGTGCTGTGGCCCTATGTATCCTCCTCGTGGGCTGCACCGAACGCCCCGTGTATAGGGTGTGCGATGAGCTCCACTTGGGGCTCTCGAGGGAGATTGCCGGCTGCACGGTGGTGGGTGGCGAGAGGTATGGTTTTGCCCCCGATGTGGTGGACACGGTGGCTCGTCGCAGCGGCCGCAAACTCCACATCACCAGCGGACATACTCGCGAAGAACTCTATGAGGCTCTGATGGATGGGACGATTGACATTGCCGTAGTACCCGCCTCGGAGCGAGTGAACTTCCACCGCTTCCCCTCGGAGAGTTTCTACACCACCAACTTCGTGTTGCTCACCCCTCGTTGGGGTAGGCTGGCTACGGGAACGACCTCTCGCGAGGCATGGAGTGGCAAGCGGGTGTTGGTGGACTGCAACCTATTTGGCACCCCCTCCTACAAGGCGCTCACAGAAGCGGGAGTGGTGTGCAACACCGACCACATTGATGGCGATGAGATGGCCTACCAAACACTCATCGGCAAGGCCCATGCAGTGGTTGCCGAACGCAGCGAGGCCGAGCTGCTGAAGTTTCTCCACCGCAACCTCGTGGAGGTGGCCACCATCGACGAGCCTTGCCCCGTGATATTCATCTTTGCAAACAACCGCATCAAACACCACTTCACCTCGACACTCCGCAACTTTGCGGCAAGCAAGGAGTATGCCTACATGGTGGAGATATACTTTGGCGAAACCTCCATTGCGGAACGATTTACCCAACTGCGCTACCGCCCGACAAGGGTTGTGGGGGGCATCTCTGTGTGGGACGACCTTGTGAGGCACATCTCGGATAGGGAGGGGGTCGATTGGCGACTGATGTCGGCCATGGCCTACCACGAGTCGAGGTTCCGCAACGACCAAGTGTCGCACAGGGGGGCCGTAGGGCTCATGCAGGTCACCCGCATTGCAGCCGAGGATTTGGGCGCAAGCGAGGGGTACGACCTCGCCGACCCCACCACCAACATCACCCTCGCAGCACGCCTGTTGCGCCGTAGCAGCCGAGCACTCGGCTTTGGCTCCACCCCCACCACCGACGACCAAGTGGCCATCGTTGTGGCGAGCTACAACTGCGGCATAACCCGCACTCTGGAGGCCCAAAGGCTTGTGGAGGAGGCGGGTGGCAATGGAGCTTCATGGGAAGAGGTGGCTGCCATGATGAGGAGGATGAGCGACGCCGAATTTGTGGCCACAAGCAGTTGCAGGGTTGGACGCTTCAGGGAGGCTGCTATAACCATTGCCTACACCAATGGGGTGATGGAGCGCTACAACACCTACCGCCAATCCATCGGCATCGACGACAAACAACACCCGCCAAAGGGGCAAAAAAGCGACTCCGAATAACAAAAAATTGAGTTTTGGGGGCGGGAGTGTAATATATTCGACAAATTTGCGTTACCTTTGTGGGTTGTGCGCGCAGTGCGCACGCATTATGCGGAGATAACTCCACTTTAGGACAACATATTAGGACAACTTTCAACCAAAGAATAATCGAACTCTCAATGATGAAAGCAATAGTACGCATAGCAACCGGCCTTGTAGCATCGCTGCTCCTCGTGGTGGCGATGGCTTCTTGCAGCGCGGAGCCCCGAGCTACCGACCTCGAGTTTGGCTACAAAACCTTCAACGCCAACGAGGATAGCGACAACGGCTACATCTCGGTCTACCTGATGGGAACCCCCTATAAATACCCCGTGATGATAGACATCGAGGTGGAGATGGCCACCGGTAAGGACAACAACGGCCGAGAACTCACCCTCGATGAGGTGGTGAAGTTCAAGGTGGAGGATGTGGAGTACACCGTGAAGAAAACAGGTGACCGCACAGCCAAAATTGAGAATGTGGAGGTGACCTACAAGAACTACAACCGCCGAATCTACTTTGAGGCACTCGACAACGACTTCCTCCAAGGCGAAAAGGTGACCATCAACTTCCGCCTGACCCGTGTAGATGGCAGCGAGGTGGGTTCCATCAAGGAGACCACCCTCACCATTGTGGACGACGAGAAGGCTCCCCTGCTCAGCGTGGGCTACTACAAGACCAACTACGACGCACCCGCCGAGGCCCTCTCGCTCTCGAAGGGAGGCTTCTACCTCCGACTGCAAAAGGTGGGCAAGTATGACTACATTGCCTCGGGATGGTGGGGGCTGGAGAGGCCCCGACTGCTCGGCAAGTTCGACCCCGAGGAGTGTACACTCTCTTTCGACGGCACCGACTATGACCACATCCTCTGGGAGCTCAAAGAGCCCATCAACGCCTTCCGCAACGACACCATCTGGGCATACAGCTTCACAAACAACAGTGGCGTGAAGCAGATTTTGCGCATGCGCGGTGCGGGTGACAGTGGTCTGGAGCCCATTGTCCTCTCCACCGAGCAGATTGAGGAGAACGCCAAGGGTCTTGTTGTGTCAATCGACACCCCCTGCGGCATGGACATCTACGACTTCAAACCCTTAACCGGTGAGGTTGACGACTTTGCAGGTATCTACGACGCTATGGAGCGCAGTAACTCGATGACCTTCAGCACCACCAACTACGAAGAGGAGGGCACACGCGGCACCATCGACACCCCTCGCCCCTTTGGCAACTGGAGTATTAACAACTAATCCCCTACCCCGAAAACAATGAACAAAAAGATAATCATCACCCTTGTGGCACTCCTCGTGGCTGCCACAAGCTTCGCCCAAAGCGGCAAGAGCGCCAAAGAGGTAAGACAGCAGAACTTTATCTTTGGCCCCACAGTGGGTATCTCCATGCCCTACCAGCACTTGGTGACCAACACCACCGACCTCAAAGCACTCCTCGGAGGCCCCAATCTCGGTGTGCAGCTGGGAGGCTACATGAGGGGTATCATCCCCCTAAAGAAGACCCCCTTCTCGCTCCACGCACAGATGGAGCTCACTTGGGCCATGGACTTCTACTTTGGTGGCGGTAGCACCGCCTCGGCAGGCTGCGTAAATGTTCCTCTGCTCATTGGTGGTGGCTACAAACTGAACGACCAGATGACCATCCGCGTCGGCTGGGGCCCCACCTACACCTTCAACGCCTACACCACAGCCAACACCGCCTTCAAGGATACCGACAACGCCTATCAGGATGAGGTGAAGGGCATGCTTCGCCGCGACCCTTGGGGTTGGGTGGCCAACATCGGCGTGGACTACAAAGAGTGGTGCATCTCGCTGCGCTACATGAACCAATTCCGCTCACAGGAGGTGGGTCGCGTAGCCGACGAGTATCGCTTCATCTCGGCAGGACTCTCAGTGGGCTACAAGTTCTAACAGAGCATATACCTATTAATATAATAAGGGCGCGACTATTCAAGGTCGCGCCCTCATTATTTGGCTTAATGGTGTACTATTTATGGAGCTTCTCCACGCGAGGACGAGCATACTCGAGCGTCACGGTGAACTCCTTCTCGCCCGACGAGGGGAGGTCGAACATCGCATCGGTCACAATAGCCTCACAGATGCTCCTCAGACCCCTCGCACCCAGCCTGAACTCTACAGCCTTGTCGACAATGAAGTCCAACACCTCGGGAGCAAACTCTACCTTCACACCATCAATCTCAAAGAGCTTCACATACTGCTTGATGATGGAGTTTTTGGGCTCCGTGAGAATCTGGCGCAGGATGGGCTTGTCCAATGGCTGGAGGTAGGTGAGCACAGGCATACGGCCCACAAGCTCGGGGATAATACCAAACGAACGCAAATCCTGAGGGGTGATATACTGCATCACATTGTTGCGGTCGAGGTGGCGGGCAGCACCCTGATTGTAGCCCATCACACGGGTATTGAGCCTCTGCGAAATCTTCTTCTCGATGCCGTCGAAAGCGCCGCCGCAGATGAACAAAATGTTGGAGGTGTTGACCTGCACAAACTTCTGCTCAGGGTGTTTGCGGCCACCCTGTGGGGGCACATTCACCACCGTACCCTCCAAAATCTTCAGGAGAGCCTGCTGCACACCCTCGCCACTCACATCGCGGGTGATGGAGGGGTTGTCGCTCTTGCGGGCAATCTTGTCCACCTCGTCAATGAAAACAATGCCTCGCTCGGCAGCCTCCACATTGTAGTCGGCAGCTTGCAAAAGGCGCGAAAGGATGCTCTCCACATCCTCACCCACATAGCCCGCCTCGGTGAGCACCGTGGCATCTACAATGGTGAAAGGCACCTTCAGCAGGCGGGCAATGGTGCGAGCCAACAGAGTCTTACCCGTACCCGTCTCGCCCACCATGATGATGTTGGACTTCTCAATCTCCACATCGTCAATGGCCGCAGCTTCGGGATTGGGATTGTTCTTTGCCTTCTGCGAGTTGCGTTTGTCGGCTGCCAAGAGGCGCTTGTAGTGGTTGTAGACAGCCACCGAGAGGGTCTTCTTGGCGGCATCCTGACCTATCACATAGCGGTCCAAAAAGGCCTTTATCTCGGCCGGCTTCACCAAATCGGCCTTGGTGATGGCTGCCGCACCCTGCGCACCCTTTTTCTTCATCTTGGCCGAGGTCTGCTCCTGCAACACCTCGTAGCCGCGCTCCACACACTCGTCACAAATGGTGGCCCCGTTCATGCCCGAAAAGAGCATGCCTACATCGGCCGCACTGCGACCACAAAACGAGCAACTATCCATTCCGCCGTGGCCGTGGCGATTATCTTTATTGTTTGCCATAGTAAATCTCCTAAAAAAACTTTTAAAAAAACGAGGACCACACTACTTAAACGACTTGCGGGTAGCAAACACCTCGTCGATGAGTCCATACTCCTTGGCCTCCTCGGCCCTCATCCAGTAGTCGCGATCGGCATCGGCCACAATGCGCTCCACACTCTGACCCGAATGGGTTGCCAGAATGTCGTAGAGCTCATCCTTCAGCTTGAGAATCTCGCGAGCCGTAATCTCGATGTCGGAGGCTTGACCCTGCACACCGCCCAGAGGCTGGTGAATCATCACCCTCGAGTGGGGCAATGCCGAACGCTTGCCCTTGGCTCCGGCCGAGAGCAACACAGCTGCCATGCTGGCTGCCATGCCGGTGCAAATGGTCGAAACATCGGGGCCAATCAACTGCATGGTGTCGTAGATGCCAAGGCCGGCATAGACACCTCCACCGGGCGAATTGATGTAAATCTGGATATCCCTCTCGGGGTCGCTCATCTCGAGAAAGAGCAGCTGGGCCTGAATAATGTTGGCCACATCGTCGTCGATGGCGGTGCCCAAAAAGAGGATACGGTCCATCATGAGTCGCGAGAAAACATCCATCTGGGTAACATTGAGCCTGCGCTCCTCGAGGATGGTAGGCGATATGTATGCATCGGTCACCGAGGAGTAGCGATGGAGATTGAGCGATGATATACCCCGCGAAAGGGCAAACTTCTGGAATTCATTTTTCATATTGTTGCGGTATTATTGATTCACTTCTCTGCAAACCCCGCACCAGCAGGGCCACATTCCGACCCCAAAGATAGGCTTTTTTAGTTGAAAGTTGAGAGTTGAGCGTTAAAATTGAGCCAAGGGGCTCTTAAAAAAGGGCAGCCGACAGCTCGCCCAAATGTAGGGGAGTAGCTCGCCATCTAAATTCGGGGGAAAAGGCAAAATAGGCGAGGGATTTTTGTGCAAAAAAAAGGAGCGAGTCCGCAGCTTACTAAAATGTAGGTGAGCAGTTCGCTCGCGGAACTCGGGCGCAAAAGAGTCGCGTGTATTTGGCAAAAAGAAACGGCCCGCAACAAGGCAAAAAGCAAAATAGGCGAGGGATTTTTGTGCCAAAAAAAGGAGCGAGTCCGCAGCTTACTAAAAGTAAGTGAGGAACTCGCTCTCTGAATTTTGGTGCAAAAAGCACCGCTTATTTTGCTTTTTTGGCGAGGATTTTGTTCAACTCAGCAATAGTCACACTCTTGTTGGAAACCTTAACAAGGGGAGTAACAGCCTCCACAACCTTAGCCTCGTAAACCTTCTCAATCAGACGATTAGCCTCGTCCTTGTTCTGAAGAATCTGCTGTGCGTAGTTGGTGAGCATCTCCTCAGCAACATTCATCATGCCATACTGGGCAAACTGAGCAGCAGCGTAAGCCTTAGCCTCAGCCTCCATATCCTCGGGCTTAACCTCCACATTCAGCTTCTTGGCGAAGTACTTCTGAACGGCGCTCCACTTCATCATCTCGGCGAAGGGTGCAAAGTCCTTCTCAATCTCCTCCATGGTGAACTTACCCTCGTTGATGGCAAGCAACCAGCGTTTCAGGAAGTCCTCGGGGAGGGTGAGAGCAGCCTTCTCCACAAGGTACTCGCGAAGAGTCTGGGTGAACACATAGTCGCTCTCCTTCTTGAGCTCGGCCTCAATCTTCTTGTCGATCATCTTCTCGAACTCCTCCTCGCTCTTCACATTACCCTCGGGGAAGGCCATCTTAAAGAACTCCTCGTTCATCTCGGGGTCTGCATATTTGCGAATCTTGGTGATGGTGAGGTTAAACTCGGGGTTGATACCCTCCAGCTCGTTCTCCTTCACGCCAAGCACCGAAGCCCTCTGCTGGGTGCTCTTGTAGAGCTCGTTGATGTTAACAATCATCTGGTCGCCAACCTTCTTGCCAATGTAGGGTTTGCGCTCCTCCTCTTCCATGCTGATGAGGCCTACATAAGCGTCGTCGGTCTTAATCTCACCGTTGTCGAGGGTGCACATAACAGCCTCGTCTTTCTCCACAACATCTACATCTACCAGACGGCCGTAGGTGCGGAGGAACTGGCTGCGGTAGCCGGCACGCATCTCCTCATCGGCTTTGATTTTGTAGCGGGTAACTTTATCCTTCTCGGTGAGCTCGAGGTCAACAACGGGGGCCAAACCAATCTCGAAAATAAACTCGTGGTCGGTGTTGTTGTCGAAGTCGAAAGCACCCTGCTCCTCGGCGGGCATAACATCGCCCATGTAGTCGATACCCTCCTTCTCGATGTAGGCAAAGCAGTTGTCCGAAGCCATCTTATAGGCGGTCTCGGCCACTACACCTTTGCGGTACATCTTGTTGATGATGCTCATGGGCACCATGCCGGGGCGGAAGCCGGGGATGTTTGCTTTGCGTTTGTATTCACGGAGTTTTTTGTCCACCTCGGGAGCGTAGTCGGCCTCCGAAACGGTGATTTTGATAATCGCGGTTTGATTCTCGCGAGCCTCTTTAATGATGTTCATAGTGATATAATTGTTATGTTATTGATTTCTAACCTCTCTATTCGCACAGTTTGCGGGATGCAAAGGTAATAATTTTCCGCCAATTAGCAACTCCCCGAGGGCAAAAAAAGGAGGTGTGCCCGCTTGGAGCACACCTCTCTTCTAATTATTTAGCAATCTATTGCCGTAAATTCATTCTTTAGCGAACGAACGAAGGCTGGAAGATGTAGCCAAGATAACCTGCCAACTCACCGGGCTGGCCACCGTTGTCTGCATAAGCCAAGATGCAGAGGAAGTAACCCTCGATGCCGGGGAAGGTAATCGAGCTGTAGTTAGTCTTGTCGTAAGTGGCAACGAAAGTCTTATCGCTCAGAGGAGTCAAGGTGTTGTCAGTTACCTGCAGGAAGCAGTGGTAAACACCGCCATACATACCGAGGTATGCACCGTTGGTAATCGAAACCTCCTCGGTCTCAGCGTTGAAGTTCATGGGGAAGTCGAAGCCGAGCTGAGCAGCAGTACCTACAATGAAGCCCTTGGTGTTAACATCCCACGAAATGGTGGTCTCAAATGCGGGCTCACCCTCCTGGCACATAATCCATGCACCGCAAAGACGATCCTGAGGACCTTTCTCGATGCGAACAACACACTCTTTGTTGGCGCCGATGGTGGTAGTTGCGCTCTGGAGCACAAGCTTGAACTCCATCTTCTCGGGCTCGGTATTGAGAAGCATAATCTCTACACCGACCTTCTTAACCCACTTATTGAGGTTCTCGTCGAAGTATTTCTTCTTGTTCTGCTTGTCGTCATCCTCTTTGTAACCGGGGTAGTCGGGGAAGTTGACATCCAACGAGGTGATACGGAAGTCACCCGAAAGACCATCAACATCAGCTACACCGACAACAGTGTCAGCACTCTCAGCAACATAAGCTGCATCAACTGCGATAGTAGCCTTCACATCGGTGGTATTCAAGCCCTCCTCGGTGTCGGCAGTAATCATCATAGGCACATAGAATGTGCTCGCACCAAAACTGGTCTCGTATACGGTATCAACGAACTCTACAGTAGTCAGACCAACAGTTCCGGCCTCACCCGAGCAAGATACCATGCCACCAAACAAAAGTGCGATTACAAGATATTTAATAGCTTTCATACTTGTTTTCATTTTTAAATTATTACACAGTTACTCTACTAGTAGCCGGGGTTCTGCTGATCCCTAATCTGGGGATTCGAGTCAATCTCACTCTTGGGGATAGGCCACAAGCTACGAGGATCGGCCTCAGGACCGCTAACCTCCTTAACGAGGTCGTCGTAGTTGGTGCCCGGACGGGTCATGGTAGGATCCTGCGACTCACCACGGATGATGGTCTTGCCCCAACGCTTCATGTTGATCATGCGGAAGCCCTCACCAACACACTCGCGGCTCCACTCGTCCTGAACTGCAGCAAGCAGCGATGCAGCATCGAGGTAGCTACCATCGGTGTAGTCTGCGATACGGGCACGACGAAGGTCGTTGAGCAACTTGGCACCAATCGAGATGTTGCCACTCTGAGCACAAGCCTCAGCGGCAATCAGGTACTGCTCAGCAATACGGAAGGGCTTACCTGCACTTACATAGTTGAGCTGTGCACCACTGCGAAGATCGGGGTTACCAACATATTTCCACATCAGATACATCTCCTTGGTTGCAACACCCTCAACGGTAATCTCACGAGGCTGGAAGTAGGTGTTGAAACGGTAGTCCTTAGCCTTCTCGTCAGCAGTTGCGCCATAGAGGTCGAGCAGAGTCTGGCTGGGGAGGTACTGGGGGTTAGGAGTCGAACCGTCGCGGTTTACATTGTCGTAGATGTAGTACGAACCGGTCGAGGTACAGGGATCCTGAAGGCTTGCAGCGGTCATGAAGATGTTCTCATCGCTTGCATCGTGGTACCACATGTTATCCATAGCGCTCTGGCTATTTGCCAAAGTGTAGGTACCGCTGTTGATGAGACCCTGTGCGATAGTTGCGGCCTCCTCGTAGTTCTTCATATTAAGATATACGCGTGCGCGCATAGCGTTCACAGCATCGATAGTCCAATATTTGCTGTTCTTAACACCCTCGGTAGTCATGTTAGCGGCTGCCTCAAGGTCAACAAGAATCTGAGCATAGGTCTCCTCGAGGCTGCTACGGCCGGGATACTTCGAAGCATCCGAGGTGGGAGCATACTCAAGCTGGATGGGAAGACCATAGGTGCTGGATGCGGTAGCGGGATCGTAGGCAGCGCAATATTTGGTTACCAAATCCCAGTATGCCATAGCACGGGTCATGTGAGCCTCAGCTACATAGTTGCGCACTTTCGCAAGCTTTGCAGCATCCTCCTCATCATCCTCATCGAGGTCGTTGTTCTCCAAGAACTTCTCGCATACGCCAATCATATAGTTCTGGCTGGCGATGATAGCATAGTCGCTGAACCAAGGACCCTCAGCATCCTGATCGTTGGTCTCCATAATCCAAGCGTAGAACAGACCGTAGTAGTTACCAAAGTCGGCTTTGGCATTGAACATACCACCGCGAATCTCCTCAAGATCCAAACGGCCGCCACCAAACAAGCTCTTGGTGGGAGTGTAGATACTAACACTCAAGTTTACCACATCCTCGTAGGTCGAACCATACTGGCTCTCCTCGATACCGGTGTGAGGAAACTTCTCCATATCGCACGATACAAACAGTGCTGCAAGTGCGCTAAGTGCAATATAAAAAATCTTTTTCATAGTCATTTCCAAATTTTAAGAGGTTAGAACGAGAGCTCAAGACCAACAGTGTACTGACGAGTGCCGGGATAGGTACCCTTCGAACCGTTGCCGAAGTACTCGGGGTCGAAACCGAGGTAGTTAGTGAGGGTCCAGAGGTTACGGCCGATGGCGTAAACCCTTGCGCCCTGAATGAACGAACCATTACCAAACGCATTACCGGGAATGTTGTACGAAACGGTAACATTCTTCAGACGGAGGAATGCTGCATTCGAGTAAACAGTGTCGTCGAAGTGGAAGTTGGTACCTGCGCGAGGAATGTCGGTGATGTCACCGGGCTCCTCCCACATGTTAAGCAGGCGCCTCTCATAACGGGTCTGACCAACCGAACCGAAGTTCAAGTTAGCAGTGTAGAATTTCTCATTGAGCCACATGTAGCGGTCGCCCACCCACGAGAAGTCGGCGCTAATCTGGAGGTTGCCGAGCATGATGCTGCTACCGAAACCACCCGACCAGTCGGCGTTGTAGCTCATACCAAACCAATCCTCGTAGGTATCCGAGTAGGTCTTGGTCTTGTTGCCATCGAGGTCATACCACATAGGAGCACCATCACGGGGGTCAACACCTGCAAAGGATACACCGTTGAACTCGCCAACCGAGTGACCAATTGCATAACGAAGACCGGTGGAGGCGTTCACGAAGTCGGTAATCTCGCCATAGAGAGCCAAAATCTCGTTGTGGTTGTATGCCACATTACCATAAACGGTCCAAAGCATGTTGCGGGTCTGGAGGAGGTCGTAGCTGAACTGGAGCTCAATACCACGGTTGCTCATCTTACCAACATTACCCCAACCGCCCGAGTAACCGGTGGTTGCCGAGTAGGGAATCTCCATAAGCATGTCCGAAGTCACACGGTTGTAAACATCGATATCCATGCTCATGCGGTTGAACATACGCATCGACAGACCGATGTTCAAGGTGTTCATGGTCTCCCAAGTCAGACCAGCATTCGACTGGCTTGCAATACCGGTACCGGTCACGCCGTTGTACGAAGCGCCCGAACCAATCAGACCAAGTGCGCTGTAGCTACCGAGTGCCGAGGTGTTACCGGTGGTACCGTAGCTGGCTTTCAGACGCATATCGTTGATGTAGTCGTAAGCGAGCATAAACTCCTCACTCTTCACATTCCACATACCACCAATACTCCAGAAGGTACCCCAGCGTGCATCAGCACCAAAGAGCGAAGCACCGTCACGACGAACCGAAGCGTCGAGGTAGTATTTCTCGTCGTAGTTGTACGACAGACGGCCGAAGAACGAGTTGTATGCCTCCTCAGCGAAGCTGTGGCCATTCAGAGTGAAGGTCTCAGCAGTACCTGCGGTCATCATGGTCAGACGGTCATCGGTAAGACCCGAGATGTAGGCACCGAAGCCCTCGCTCTGAGCAATACGCGACTCGTGACCTGCCAGCAACGAGAAGCTGTGGATGTCGTTGAAGTTAACCCTATACTCTGCGGTATTGGTCGAAGTGAGCTGGTAGTAGCGGCTGTAGCTCTCTGCCCTCTGACCATTGCCAAGAGCAGCCGAGTACGAAGGCAACCTCCAACCACTGCTGCGAGTGATCGAACCGTCGAGAGCCTGAACAGCTTTCAGAGTAAGACCCTCGAAGGGTTTAATCTCCTCATAGATGTTACCCGAAAGACGGAGCTGGTTGTTCGACGAGGGGTTCTTCTTGTAGTAGTAGTAGGGGTTCATCTGGTCACCTGCCCAATAGAAAGCGTCAACCTCTTTCTCGAAGTCGAAGCCCTCGAAATCATTGGTCTCCTCATTCCACTTCTCCTCGTAGGGAGCGTTGTAGGTAGCCTGACCGTAAACCAGACCGTCTACCGACTGGATATACCAACCGGTAACCGAGGTCTCATACTCCGAGTAGCTCAGGTTAACATTGGCACCAACTTTCAACCAAGGTTTAGCCTGTGCATCAACATTGGTACGGAAGGTGTAACGGGTGTTGCCCGAACGGGGAGCGATACCCTCAGTATCGAGGTAACCGGCCGAAATGTAGTAGTTGATACCATTCGCCGAACCGGTAATCGAGGCGTCGGCACTCTTCACGGGAGCGTTGCTCTGGTAAGCATAGCGTTTCCAGTCGAAGTTGAAGCCGGTCTCGTTGATCCACCTCTTCTTCTTGAGCCACTTCTCGGCGTCGCCACCATCGATGGTCAAGTTGGGGTAGAGTTTCTCCTCGAACTCCATCTGCTCAGCAGCGGTCATCAGCTCAAATGCCTTGTTCTCGATCATGGCCGAGAAACCGCCCTGCATACGAACCTGAACCAAAGCCTTGGCAGCAGTACCCTTCTTGGTGGTTACATACATAACACCGTTTGCAGCCTGTGCACCGTAGATGGCGGTCGAAGCGGCATCCTTCAGCAGAACCACATTCTCGATATCGTTCGAGTTGAGGTTGGTAAGAACCGACGACGAAACGATAACACCATCAAGAACAACCAGAGGCTCCGAGCTACCCTCGAACGACGAGGTACCACGCATCTTCATGGTCGAACCTGCGGCGGGCTCACCCGACGAAGTAAACACCTGCAGACCGGGGATTTTACCCTGAAGCACATCGGCCACATTGGCAACGGGAGTACTTGCAACCTTGTCACCCTTCACGGTCGAAACCGAACCAACGAGCGACTTGGCAGCCACACCCGAACCGTAACCAACGACAACCAACTCCTCAATCTGAGTTGCGTCTGCCTTCATTACAACATTAATAGTGGTGCGACCGCTAACTGCAACAGTCTCGGTTGCCAAACCAATATACGAGAACTCCAGAGTCGCATTCTGCGCCGCTTTAATCTCGTACACACCATTAACGTCAGTGATCGTTGCCACTGTTGTACCGACTACCGAAACCGTAGCGCCGATAACGGGAGCACCCGACTCGTCGCTAACTGCACCGGTAATTCGCTGACCTTGTGCCACTGCGCTAACGCAGAACATCAAGACTGCAAAAACTGATAGTACAATTTTTCTCATACGATTTTGTTTTTAGTTTGTTGTTAATAAAAGTTTTTTGTTAGTGTTGTTGTCTTTTTTATCCTTTGGCAGCCCATCCACATCCTCAAAAGCCGCCACTCTTTTTATAATTATGCTCGTTTCTTCCTCTATTCTCTTCCGTTTTCCTCTATTTTTCTCCGTTTCAGACTCCATCCGAACCCCTAAAAATACCACCGCCTTTAGGCAACCTCAACAGTATCAAATAGTTGCCAAAATCGGCGACAAATGGTGCCGAATAGAACCCACACTTTAGAGTGCTAAATTAATCACAATTTATGAAACTACCAACTAAACCGAGATTTTTTCTTTCGATTTTTTCGATTTGAGCTCCTCAAACGAAACCCAACGAAACCCCGACAAAAGAACTCACACTCCAAAAGGGGAAAATATGGCCAAAAAGTTTGACTTTCCCCGCGGGACTACTTATATTTGTGGATTGATTAACCACGACTCGAACAACTAACAACAATAATCACATAATTCTCAGAAACCTATGAACAACAACATTTCGCGCAGAGCGGCAGACAACATCCGTATTCTTGCCCTCTCGATGGTAGAAAAGGCTAAATCGGGTCACCCCGGTGGAGCCATGGGTGGAGCCGACTTCATCAATGTTCTCTACTCGGAGTTCCTCCGCTATGACCCTAACGACTACTCATACCCCTTCCGCGACAGACTCTTCCTCGACCCCGGACACATGTCGCCCATGCTCTATGGTGTGTTGGCTCTGGCAGGCATCATGCCCGTCGAGGAGCTCAAGTCGTTCCGCCAGTGGGGTAGCGTAACCCCCGGCCACCCCGAGAGGGACCTCGCACACGCCATCGAGAACACCTCGGGCCCTCTGGGTCAGGGTCACGCCATGGCTGTTGGCGCCGCCATGGCCGAGCGTTTTTTGGCCACAAGGTTTGGTGAGTGGACTGCCCACAAGACCTATGTATATATTTCGGACGGTGCTGTGGAGGAGGAGATTTCGCAGGGCGTGGGCCGCATCGCCGGCCACCTTGGCCTGTCGAACATCATCATGTTCTACGACGCCAACAACATCCAGCTCTCGACCACCGTGGAGGATGTTGACACCGAGGATATTGCAGCCAAATACAAGGCTTGGAATTGGAATGTATTGGAGTGCAACGGCAACTCGGCCGAGGATATCCGTCGCGCACTCAACGAGTCACTCACCGAGAGCGAGCGCCCCACCCTCATCATTGGTCACACCATGATGGGTCTGGGTGCAAGGGATGCCGAGGGTGGCAGTTTCGAGAACAAGATTTCGACCCACGGCCAGCCCATCTCGGCAGCAGGTGCCGACCCCAAGACCTCCATCCTCAATTTGGGAGGCAATCCCGAGGAGCCTTTTGCCATCTTCCCCGAGTCGGAGGCGCTCTATGCAGCCCGTCGAGAGGAGCTCTTGGCATGGAGGGAGGAGCGTCGTGAGGTGGAGCGCAAATGGAGAGAGGAGAACCCCGAGTTGGCAGCCAAGCTCGACCTCTTCCTGAGCGGCAAGACCCCCGAGATTGACTACTCGAAGATTAATGTGGCAGCCGGTTCGGCCACCCGCAATGCTTCGGCCACCGTGCTGGGTGCTTTTGCCGAGCAGATTGAAAACATGGTAGTTGCATCGGCCGACCTGAGCAACTCCGACAAGACCGACGGCTACCTGAAGAAGACCCACGCATTTGCCAAGGGCGACTGGAGCGGCAAGTTCTTCCAAGCCGGCGTTTCGGAGCTCACAATGGCCTGCATCATGAACGGCATGGCGCTCCACGGCGGTGTAATCCCCGCATGCGGCACCTTCTTCGTATTCTCCGACTACATGAAACCCGCAGTGCGCCTCGCTGCGCTGATGCGCATCCCCGTATTCTACATCTGGAGCCACGACTCGTTCCGCGTGGGCGAGGATGGTCCCACCCACCAGCCCATCGAGCATGAGGCTCAAATCAGGCTGTTGGAGCACCTCCACAACCACCACGGCGAGCGCAGCATGCTCGTTCTTCGCCCCGCCGATGGCGCCGAGACCGTGGAGGCATGGAGGCTCGCCATGGAGCAGCAGAGGCCTGTGGCTATGATTACCTCGCGCCAGAACATCAAAGACCTCCCCGTACAGAGCGACCGCCGCAAGGAGGCCGAGGGTCTGCGCAAGGGTGGCTATGTGGTGTGGGATTCGCCCGAGGCCAAGGCTGTGCTCATCGCCAGCGGTAGTGAGGTGTCGACCCTTGTGGAGGGTGCCGAGCTGCTTGCTACAGAGGGCATCGGCGTGCGCATCGTGAGTGTCCCCAGCGAGGGCCTCTTCCGCGACCAGAGCAAGGAGTACCAGAGGAGTGTGTTGCCCGAGGGTCTGCCCCGCTATGGCATGACCGCCGGCCTGCCCGTAACCCTCGAGGGTCTTGTGGGCGAGAATGGCAAAATCCATGGTGTCAACCACTTCGGCTACTCGGCTCCCTACAAGGTGCTCGACGAGAAGTTTGGCTTCAATGGTGCCACTGTTGCAGCCGAGGTGAAAGAGCTTCTGGGTTAATCCCAACACACACTATTCCAAGGCTCCCTTCTCCCATCGAGAGGGGAGTCTTTTTATAGTAAATTTGAGTTTAGAATTTTGAATTTTGAATTAAATTCGTATATTTGCGGGCCTAAAATAGGCGAGATTTATTAACTAATTAATTAACTTATTGTAAATGAGCAAGATTTGCGAAATCACCGGTAAAACTGCTCAGTCGGGAAACAATGTTTCTCACTCGAACAGGCGCACCAAACGCAAATTCAATCTTAATTTGAAGACTAAGCGTTTCTGGAGCGAGGAGGAGAACCGCTGGATTACCCTCAAAGTAACCGCAGCTGGTATCAAAACCATCAACAAAAAGGGTCTGGATGTAGCACTCAAAGAGGCTAAAGCACCCGCAAAAATTCACTAATCTTTTTTAACACATTTTAAAGAAGTATGGCAAAAAAAGGTAAAGGTAACCGAGTACAGGTCATTCTCGAGTGTACCGAGCAGAAGGCTAGCGGTGTTCCCGGTATGAGCCGTTACATCACTACCAAGAACAAAAAGAACACACCCGACCGTATGGAGCGTAAGAAATACAATCCTTACTTGAAGAGGGTAACTATCCACCGTGAGATTAAATAAGGAGTACAAGAACTATGGCAAAGAAAGTAGTTGCAACACTTAAGAAAGAGGGTGCAAACAAGGGTTTTACCAAATGCATCAAAATGGTTAAATCGGAGAAGACCGGTGCTTACATCTTCAAAACCGATGTAGTTCCCACCGAGGAGGT
>JAGBZI010000055.1 GCA_017628305.1 Tidjanibacter sp. | reverse complement strand
TTTTACATACCTTTGTAGCGATGCGGTTCCCGTAATAGGGACTAACAGGGAATGCCGTGAGAATCGGCAACAGTTCCCGCTGCTGTATGCCTCGACCCCCTCGCTTGGGTCGAAAGCTCTCAAACAAATCTACCATCGGGCCACTGATGCGCTGCAGAGCATTGGGAAGGCCGTTTGAGAGTGAGGTGAGTCAGAAGACCTGCCACACCATTAAGGGATTGCTCCTGCGGCGAATGGGAGGTTTTTTATCTATGGGGTGGGCCATAAAGCCCGCAGATTTCACAACAAAACCAAAGAGAAAACAGACGCCGCTCGCAGGACAAAAACCGCAAGCGGGAGTACTTGTTTTACTATTAACTAATTAACTATCAAAACTATGAAAAAGTTATTTGGTCTGTTTTCTTTGTTTGCCGCCCTACTGCTGATGGGTGGCTGTAACACCTCCGGCAACCCTTCGGGCGACGAAAGCCCCGTACCCTATGACGAGGGTGTTTTCATCCTCTGTGAGGGTAGCTATGGCGCCGGCAATGCCTCGCTGTGGTTCTACGACCGAAAGAGCCACGAGGTGAAGGCCGATGTATTTGGCACTGCAAACGAGGCCAAGCTGGGAGATGTTGGCCAGTCGATGTATCTACACAATGGAACTCTCTTTGTTGTTGTGAACAACTCGGGAGTGGTCTACGCGCTCGACGCTACAACGGGTGTTGTAACCGGCATAATCGACAACCTCCTTTCGCCCCGATTTATAGCCATATCTCCATCGGGCACAAAGGGTTACATATCGCAAATGTACACCAATAAGATTGTTGTTTTCGACCCTCGCACGATGACCACCACGGGCGAGATTGAGTTGCAGGGGGTAGCAGATTCGGAGCAGATGGTTGTGTGGGGCGACAAATTGTTTGTGGCAGCATGGAGCAACGGGCACAAAATTGCCGTGGTGGACACCATGACCGACAAGCAGATTGACACCTTTGAGGTGGGTGTACAGCCCTACTCGATGGTGCTCGACAAGAGTGGCACAATTTGGGTTGTGTGCGACGGTGGCAACGAGTGGAGCTCTCTGCCTGAGGGAGTTACAATGGAGGCGCCCTCCATGTGGAAAATCGACGCCGAGAGCCACAAAGCCACCCACATGTGGGATTTTGCTGCGGGAAGCTACTTCCGTTCGAGGTTGGCTATCAATGGCTCGGGCGACACCATCTACTTCATAAACGACGCTGTGTGGGCCGTGGATGTGACCGCCGAGGAGTTCCCCGTCGAGCCTCTTTTGAGCGTGGAGGGCTGGGGGCAGTACGGCCTCGATGTCGACCCCACAAATGGCGACCTCTACATTGCCGATGCCAAGGATTATATCTCCAATGGCTCGGTGCTTCGCTACTCTTCGGAGGGTGTGTTGATAGACGAATTTGAGGTGGGTCTGCTACCATCGAAATTCATCTTCCGTTAGTCAAGAAATAAGGTAAGTTTTAAGGTACATTTCCACCATTGAAACGACTGATTACCATAATGTTTTGCGCAGTTGTGTATTTTGGCCCTTTGTGGGGCCAAAATACCGACTCGCTACGCACCGTGGAGGTGGAGGAGATTGTTGTTCACTCGGCTCGTTCGCTACGCGACATCGGCGTTCAGAAGAGCATTTTGAACGAGGCGGTGCTGAAAGAGACTTTGGCTGCAACAATGGCCGAGGTTCTGGCACAAAACAGCACCATATTTATAAAATCATCGGGGCGAGCAAGTCTTGCGACCGCATCGCTGCGAGGCACCGCCCCCTCGCACACCTCAGTGAGCTGGAATGGCGTGGAGCTCGGTAGCCCCATGCTTGGCATGGTCGATTTCTCCCTCATTCCCTCCTACTTTGTGGACGGCAGCGAGGTCTACCACGGAGCAACATCGGTGAATGTCGCTGGCGGCGGCTTGGGCGGTGCTGTGAGCCTATCGACGCACGCGCAACCACTGCAAGGCTTTGACATTCAATGTATTCAAAATCTTGCTTCCTATTCCACTCACGACGAATTTGTGCGCGTTAGTTATGGTGGGCGAGGATGGAGCATCTCCACGAGGATGCTCAACTCGGCATCGAAAAACGATTTTCCCTACATCAACTACGACAAGGTGGGCCACCCGCTCGAACACAACAAGAGCTGCGGCTACCACGACATCCACCTGCTCCAAGAGCTCTTCGCCGACGGCAAAAGTGGGGGAAAGTGGTCGTTAAAGGCTTGGTATATTGACTCTTCGAGAGGTATTCCCAAGCTCTCGGTGGACTATCGTGACGACGAACTAACCAAGGCTTGGCAAGACGAGCAGAGCCTGCGCTCCGTGGCCGAATGGCGACGCAGCTGGGGAGGGTTTAGGCTCTCCGTATCAGGGGGTTACAATATCGACCTGCTTCACTACATCTACCAATTTTCCAAGGGCGGAGGAGCCACACAACGAGCCGTGGACTCCAAGAGCCATACCACCCACACCTTCTCGAACATCTCGGCCGAGTGGAACATTGGCAACAGCCTGATGCTGGCCGGCCAGCTGGAGGGAAGGCACTATTCGGTTGATAGCAAAGATGTTGCACCCCTAACTCCTATAGGTTTCATTGCCAGTCGCAGGGAGCTCTCGTCGTTCCTTTCGGCCCGTTGGAAACCTTTGGAATGGTTGGGAGTGGCAGCAAGCCTCAGGGATGAGTGGCGCGATGGAATTCTTTCGCCCGCCATACCCGCCCTGTTTGTGGATGTGACACTCGTTGAGCGTTGGGGGCTAATTTTAAGCGGTTCGGCCACACGAAACTACCACCACCCCTCCCTCAACGACCTCTATTTTGTGCCGGGCGGTAACCCTGATCTGCAGCCCGAGGAGGGTCGCACATTCGACCTCGGAGCCGAAAGCACCATCAAAAAAGGGCCTCTGGAGGTGTCGGCCAAGGCGACGATATTTCACTCTGACATAACCAATTGGATTATGTGGACCCCGACCATTAAGGGCTTCTGGACTCCGGAGAATATTGCAGCCGTGAAGAGCGAGGGTGTTGAGTCGAGAATTTCGTTGAGCTATCGCTTTTCTGCTCGCACCCAACTTTCGCTGAATGCAATTTTTGCCTACACATCCTCGCTCAACAACGACGCAGGGTCGGAGAATTTCGGCAAACAACTGCCCTACATTCCGCTCATCTCCAACTCGGCGGGCGCA
>JAGBZI010000054.1 GCA_017628305.1 Tidjanibacter sp. | reverse complement strand
GGGTATCGTAGCCGCAGGTAGCGGTGCTATTGCTGCTATGGACTGCGAGCGTTTCCTCGTGTCGCAGCGCTAGCAGATGCGCGACACTCCTGAAATACTTGGTGGCATACACGCTGAACTCTTCGAGATAATCGAGGAGATACAGCGTGTGTGCCGCCTTCTTGATGTCGACTTCTTTGCCATTGGCGGCACAGCCATCGGCGTACACTTCTGGCAGAACATCCTCCCGTGGGACGACGATGTCGACTTCGGCATGCTCCGCAGCGACTACCAAAAGTTCCTCCGAGAGGCCCCTGCGCTGTTGGGGGAGGAGTTTGAACTTCAGGAGTTTACCACCGAGCCAAACACCCCATTTTATTGGGCAAAGGTGAGGAAGAGAAATACCCTCTTTTTGGAGAAGGGGGTGGAGTGGTTTGATATCAACCACGGCATCTTTGTGGACCTTTTCCCCTTCGACCGCATTCCTAACAATGGGTTTGTGGAGCGCTTCCACAGGGCCGAGTGTGCATGGTTCATCAGCGCATTCAGCCTCCACCCCTATTGGGCAAAGCGCCGCGAGATTCCACGCCGCGAGTCGCTCTACTACCGCAAGTCGCTCCTAAGCCGTCTGGTGCTCGGGGTGCTCTACCGCACTGTGAGCCGCGATTGGCTCTACCATAAGATGAACAAGGAGATGGGGTGGTTCAATGGCGATGGCGAGTGCCACAGGGTCAATGTGGTACGCTTGGGGCTCGATGTGGCGGCCTACGACTCGGTGCGCAACCCCATGGAGAGGACTTTCGGGCGGCTGATGATTAAGGTGCCTGCCGATTTGGAGGGCTACCTCCACCACCACTACCCCGTGTTGCGCAAGGATATCCCCGACGAACAGAAGGTGAACCACGCCCCACTGAAACTCTCGTTTGACACCCAAAATGGAACAACCTATGAGTAGCACCCCCCGCTTTTCGGTCATCATACCACTTTATAATAAGGAGAGGGATGTGGAGGCCACCCTGCGTTCGGTGTTGGCCCAGACCCTTCGCCCCCTCGAGATTGTGGTGGTCGACGACGGTTCCACCGACCGCAGTGCCGAGATTGTGGAGAGCCTCGGAGAACCACTTGTGAGGCTCATCAGGCAGGCCAATGCCGGCGAGTGTGCCGCACGCAACAGAGCCATGAGGGAGGCCCGTGGCGATCTCTTTGCACTCGTGGATGCCGACGACTGCTGGAAGCCCGAGTTTCTGGAGGAGGTAGCAGCCATGGTGGCCGAGTGGCCCGACTGTGGCTTGTATTCCACAGCATTTGAGGTTGTTAGCCCCACAGGGAGGGTGCGCGGCAACTGCCCCACGGAGAGGGGTGTGGTCGAGAATTTCTGGCGGGAGAGCATGAGCCACTATGTCACCATTCCCTCAGCCACCGTCATCCCCCGCAGAGTGGTGGAGGAGCTGGGCGGATTTCCCGAGGGCATGAAGATGGGTGGCGACCAATGGATGTGGATAAAGATTGCCAGCCGCCACAGGGTGTGTTTCTCGCCCCGCGCGCTGTGCGAATACTCCATGGTGGCCGCCAATCGTAGCAGTGCCATCTACACCCCCGAGCAGACCCCCTACACCCTCGAAGAGTTCCTGCAACCGCCCTATGAGTCGGCCGCT
Source organism: Tidjanibacter sp. (assembly GCA_017628305.1). Taxonomy (GTDB): domain Bacteria; phylum Bacteroidota; class Bacteroidia; order Bacteroidales; family Rikenellaceae; genus Tidjanibacter. The sequence continues at coordinate 6,951 of JAGBZI010000054.1, read as the reverse complement.
GAGAATCCATGGAGGGGTGAGTTTGTGGCCAAGTGTGCCATAGGTAAGGCGCTCACACTCACAGCAAAGGGCGACGAGCAGTTTGGCCGTAGGGTGGTGCGCAACTTTGGCTACACACGCCACTATCGCCGAGGTCTTACGAAGTTGCGCTTGCTGCTGGCTCTTCCGCGACGACTGCGACTACCGCTCCACAACTTCTATAACCGCTGGGCATGGCGCTTGGCACACAAAGGACTATAAAAAAACGACCCCATTGGGGTCGTTTTTTTTATAAAGTTGCGGTCCGCCGGCATGAACCAAAGTTTTTATTGAGTTACTTGATTATAAGGCTCTTCTCGTTGAATAGTAGGTCGATTGCCGAGCAGTTCGACTCGAAAGGCAGACGCTCCGAGAAGACCTGCCAATAGGGGACAGCACCCTCCCTCGCACCGAGGAAGTTGTGGCCACGCAGGTCGACATCCTCGGGCCCAGCAACAATGTAGCGCTCCGAGAAACGCAACTCCTGCTCCACGCCGCCAATCTTGCGCACTACATCGGTGAGCCCACGCGAAAAGTCATACAGAAATTCGTGGGGTTGCTCGAAGAAGGGGACTAATAAGTCGGCGTAGTAGTCGTAGTAGGGCGAGGATTTGTAGGCGGAGCGGATGGCTACCGAGTGTTGGTGTTGCCAGCGCTTGGAGTAGTCGAGCCTGATGTCGCGCACAGCCTGTTTGTGGATACTCGACCCCTTCACCACATTGGCAGTGAGCGACATGCGCCCTGCGGCTGTGGCTATCTCGCAGCGACTTCGGCAGCTCTGTTTCACAAAGTGCTCACCCACATCGATGATGGCGTCGGGCTCCAGCGCCCTCTGCCACCACTCCAGCGAGCCAAGGTATGCAAGTGGTATAATAATCATTTCGTTTTCTCTTTCAGCAATCGGATAACAGAGGTCGGCTATCAGCCTCTTTCATGAGAATTTCTAATTCTGACCCTCTGTGGGCTCAACCCATCGACCGTCGGCCTTGATGAGCTCCACGAGGCGGTCGATAGCCTCGCTTTGGGGCACATTGCGCTCCACGAGGGTGCGCCCACGGTAGAGCGATATGTGGTCGGGCAGGCCGCCAACATAGCCATAGTCGGCATCGGCCATCTCGCCCGGGCCGTTCACAATGCAGCCCATGACGCCAATCTTGAGCCCCACGAGGTGGTTGGTGCGAGCCTTGATGGCAGCCAGCGTGCTCTCGATGTCGTAGAGTGTGCGGCCACACGAGGGACAGGCGATATACTCGGTGCGGGAGATGCGTACGCGGGCGGCCTGAAGGATTATGAGTGCTATCTCATCTATCTCGGCTTGCGAAAAATGGGGGTTCTCAATCCGGATGCCGTCGGCCAGCGAGTCGATGAACATCACACCGAAGTCGGCCGCTGCCTGAATGGCAAAGAGCTCCTTGTTGGCAGTGGTGTAGCGACGGTGGAGAACCACAGGCTTGTTGAAAGTGCGCCCAACGAGTTTGCTGCGCCACTCCTGCACGGGGTGGTGGCTCACAGCCTCCACAACCTCCACATCCTCGGGCCTTGCCACCTCGCTCCACAGCAGGGGGGTGGTGGCCGCGGGGCGGGGTGTGAAGCGGTAGGGCTCAAAGAGGGAGGCATCCACCTCGGGGAAGCTCTCCTCGGGGCGACCCGTAAAGTGGTCCGCAAGCATCTGTGCGGCAGGAATCTCGTTCTCGGGAGCCTCGGTGAGCGACACACGCACGGTGTCGCCAATGCCGTCGGCCAGCAGGGCACCGATGCCCACAGCCGACTTGATGCGACCCTCCAGATGGTTGCCCGCCTCGGTGACGCCGAGGTGTACGGGGTACTCCATGCCCGCCTCGTTCATGGCCTTCACAAGGAGTCGGTAGGCGTAAATCATCACCCTCACATTGCTTGCCTTGAGCGACACCACAACATTGTGGAAGTCGAGCTCTCGGGCCCTCTCCAAAAACTCCATGGCCGAGGCGGCCATCCCCTCGGGGGTGTCGCCCCAGAGGTCGAAAATCTTTTTGGCCAGCGAGCCGTGGTTCACACCGATGCGCAGTGCCACACCTCTCTTGCGACAGAGCTCCACAAGCTCCTCGAATTTGCCTCCGCGGTCGTTGTAGTTGCCGGGGTTGATGCGCACCTTGTCGGCGGTGGTGGCAGCCACGGCGGCCACGGCGGGTACAAAGTGGACATCGGCCACGAGGGCCACCTCGGGGTGGAGGCGGCGCACAGCCTCACCTATGGGGCCAAGGTTGGCAGCCTCACGCTCGTCGCGTGTGGTGAGCCTCACGATGCGGCCGCCGGCGCGAGCTATGGCGTCAATCTGTGCCACGGAGCCCTCTGTGTCGAGGGTGCGGGTGTTGGTCATTGTTTGCACCACCACAGGGTTATCTCCTCCGATGGTGTGGCATCCCACCCTCACGGCGCAGGTTGTGCGACGCAGGTAGGTGGTAAGTGATTTGCAGTAGTTTCCCATGAGCTTGGTTAATTTTTTGGAAAGTGCCGTACAAATATACGGCTAAAATATCGTATCTTTGCCTTATGCGAGCAGATATGGATATAAAATTTTTGGCGGGCGTGGGCGAACGGCGTGCATCGTTGCTCTCCACGGAGCTGGGTATAAGGAGTGTGGGCGACCTGCTCCACCACTATCCCCATCGCTACATCGACCGCACAAAGGTCTATCGCATAGCCGAACTGAGGGAGGAAAACGCCCTCTCGATGGTGCAGTTGCGTGGCCGCATAGTGGGCAAAGCCTACTTAGGCGAGGGTCGCAAGCAGCGACTTGTGGCCACCATGGTCGACTCCACGGGCGAGATTGAGCTCGTGTGGTTCCAGCGCACCAATTGGGTGGAGAAGCAGCTGGAGGTGGGCAGAGAGTATATCCTCCTCGGCAAACCCTCCTTCTTTGGCGGAAAGGCCAACATTGTCCACCCCGAGCTCGAAACGGTCGAAAAGTTCCTCTCGCGCGGAAATCTCGGTATGCAGGGTGTCTATGGCACCACCGAGAAACTCACCGCCGTGGGCCTCGGCTCCAAGGGATTATATACTTTGCAGTGCACTCTTTGGGAGCAAATCAAGGAGTCTATTGTGGAGACGCTCCCCGAGGAGTTGGTACACAGCCTCGACCTCATGTCGCGTCGCGAGGCTCTCCAAAACATCCACTTCCCCTCCTCTCCGCGAGCACTTCAGGCTGCCACCTACCGCCTGAAGTTCGAGGAGTTGTTTGGTGTGCAGCTCGGCATCCTGAGTCTGAAGGCGGGACGCACCACAATGCAGAACGGCTTTTTCTTCCCCCGAGTGGGCGAACTCTTCAGCGATTTCTACAACAACCATATACCCTTCCCCCTCACGGGTGCACAAAAGAGGGTGGTTAAGGAGATTAGGGCCGATTTCACTTCGGGCCACCAGATGAACCGCCTGTTGCAGGGCGATGTGGGCAGCGGCAAAACCCTTGTGGCCCTCATGTCGATGTTGCTGGCGGCCGACAATGGCTACCAATCGTGCATGATGGCACCCACGGAAATCCTTGCGCGACAACACTTTGCCTCCATCACCAAGATGCTCCGAGGGACTGCTGCCGAGGGGCGCGTGGCGGTGCTCACGGGCTCCACGAAGGTCAAGGAACGACGCCAGATTTTGGAACGCACCGAGAGTGGAGAGGTGCTCATACTTATCGGCACCCACGCACTTATCGAGGATAGGGTGAAGTTTGGCAATCTCGGCCTTGTGGTCATCGACGAGCAACACCGCTTCGGAGTGGAGCAGAGGGCCAAGCTGTGGACCAAAAACTCGCAGCCGCCCCACATCCTTGTGATGACGGCAACCCCCATCCCACGCACCCTCGCCATGACCCTCTACGGCGACCTCGATGTGTCGGTGATTGACGAGATGCCCGTGGGCCGCAAACCTATCAAGACCTACCACCTGAAGGAGGCTCTGCGCTTGCGTCTGCACGGCTTCATGAGGGAGCAGATAGCTCTCGGGCGACAGGTCTATGTGGTCTACCCACTCATCAAGGAGTCGGAGGCTCTCGACTATCAAAACCTCTACGACGGATTCGACAACATCATCAAGGCCTTCCCTACGCCCGACTACACGGTGGGAGTGCTCCACGGCAAGATGCACCCCGACGATAAGGCCTTGGCCATGAAACTATTTGCCGAGGGCAACCACAACATTTTGGTGGCTACGAGCGTTATTGAGGTGGGCGTTGATGTTCCCAATGCGTCGGTCATTGTCATCGAGAGTGCCGAGCGCTTCGGCCTCTCGCAGTTGCACCAGCTTCGTGGGCGTGTGGGGCGAGGTGCAGAGCAGAGCTACTGCATACTGATGAGCGGCGACAACCTCTCGCGCGATGCCGAGGCAAGGCTGGCAGCCATGGTCGAGACCACCGATGGCTTCAAACTCTCCGAGCTCGACCTTAAACTGCGAGGAGCGGGCGATGTGAACGGTACACGCCAGAGCGGCGAGGCTATCGACCTGCGTATAGCATCGCTCTCCACCGACGGCCAGATTTTGGAGCAGGCACGCATGGTGGCATCCTCCATTCTGGAGGGCGACCCGCAGCTCACCAAGCCCGAGCACCGAGGCCTTGCGGCTCTCCGCGAGCGCTACAAACCCGCAGCTGCAATAGACTATGGTATGATTTCCTAAAAAATGCACTATATTTGCACCCTGTTTTTAACCAAAATAGCATCAGAATCCTATGGCAAAGAGCATAAACGACCTTTATAGCGACGAGCGCGACAATCAAGAGGAGGTATTCATCCCCCGTATTCCCGACCCCGTTCCCGAACCCGAGTCGGACGAGGAGCCCGTGGAGAACGATTCCGAGAAGGAGGGCGAAGTGGATGGCGACGACAACCGCGGCGGCTACGGCGACGATATCAGCAAGGTTATCAAGGGCTACCGTATCATCATCATCGCTCTGGTGGCTGTGTTGGGACTCCTTACTTTCCAGCATTTCCGTGTGACAAGGGAGATAAAGATGGAGTGGAGGGCCGACCGCGATACCCTCAATAACCAAATCAACGGACTGATTACCGAAATCGACCAGATTAACCTCCGCAACGACTCTGTGAGCCAAGAGCTCCGCATGAACATCGCCGCCGAGAGGGATAAGGCCGACTCGCTGATGGCAAGGCTCCAGAAGGAGCGCAACCTCAACCGCGAGAAGCTCCGCAAGTATGAGAAAGAGCTGGGCACCCTGCGCACCATCATGCGTCGCTATGTCCACCAGATTGACTCGCTCAACACCCTCAACAAGAAGCTCGCAAGCGAGAATGTGGTCATCCGCCAAAAGGTGGCCTCCGAAACCTCGCGAGCCAACATCGCCGAGGAGAGGGCACAGGAGATGGCCAACAAGATTAAGTTGGGCTCCATCGTCAAGGCACGCAATATCGCTCTGGGTGCCTACAATGTGGGAGGCACCAATGTGACCCGCGCGTCGCGTGCATCGAAGTTCCGCACCGACCTCACCCTCACTGCCAATGAGCTCACCATCCCCGGCAACCGCAATGTCTATGTGCGTATCACCAGCCCCGATGGTATGGTGCTCTCCGGTGGCGCCGACTGCATCATGGAGTTCGAGGGCGACATGATTAGCTACTCCGCACTGCGCGAGGTGGACTACGACAACAAGGACCTCGATGTGAGCATCTTCTTCAACCACAACGACATCATCCCCGGCGTCTATAAGGTGGAAATCTACATGGACGGCTACATGATTGGCGAGGCTGAATTGGCATTGAGGTAGTTGGCCGACGACTCCCAAAAAACCACTAAACACAACAACACAAAAAAACTGAGCAATAAAGTGAAAACCAACAACAACGCAAAGATAAAAAGCTGGGTGGTGTGGGCCATCGTGGTGGGCCTCATCGTCGTGGACCAGATTGTCAAGCTCTCTGTGAAGAGCACCATGACACTCGGCGAAAGCCACAATGTGCTGGGTAGCTGGTTCCGCTGGTGCTTCATCGAGAACGAGGGGGCAGCATGGGGCATGAAACTCGGTGGCGACTATGGCAAACTCTTCCTCAGCCTCTTCAGGCTTGTGGCCATCGGAGCCCTCGTGTGGTTTGTGGGCCACCTGCGCAAGAAGGAGGATACGCCCCGCGGAGTGATTGTGGCCTTTGCAATGATTTTGGCGGGTGCCATCGGCAATATGGTCGACAGCGCCTTCTATGGCCTCATCTTCAGCGAGTCGACCTTTACGAGCGTGGCCCAATTTGTTCCCTTCGGCGAGGGCTATGCACCCTTCCTCTATGGCAAGGTGGTCGATATGCTCTACTTTCCCTTGTTCTATTGGCCCGAGTGGATGCCACTGATTGGCGGTAATCTCTTCTTCTCGCCCGTCTTCAACTTCGCCGACAGCTACATCTGCATAGCGGTCTTCTACCTGATTATCTTCCACTGGAAATATTTTAAGTAGCGCATGGCTCAGAGGACTCTTGTGCCGCTTATCTGATTAACATCCAGAGGGTTGAAATAAAAATTTTGCAAAAGCAAAATTTTGCGTTACCTTTGCCGCAAGTTTGTGCGCGCTTTTTGGGTGTGTGCCAACAGGGAAAGATGGCAGAGTGGTCGAATGCGGCGGTCTTGAAAACCGTTGACCTTCACGGGTCCGGGGGTTCGAATCCCTCTCTTTCCGCAAAAATAAAACGAAGCAAGGAGATGTCGATTTTTCGACATCTTTTTGTTTTTCAGTGCTACGCACACAAACTTGTTTGTAGGGCGTAGTGATGTAAAAACAAAGGAAGTTGATTATCAACTCCTTGCGTAGTGCTGTTTTTTGCAAGGAGCCCGCCGGCGAGGCAGGGGAAAGACGAGCAGACACGAAGTGGCTACGAAGTCAATCCCTCTCTTTCTTAGTGCCTATTTTTGCAAGGGCCCCGCGGCAAGCGGTGAGGGATCACAAGCGTAGCGCAGTAATCCCACGGGGCC
>JAGBZI010000053.1 GCA_017628305.1 Tidjanibacter sp. | reverse complement strand
CACCTTCGGCGAAACAACCCCCTCTGCAAGCCCCTGTATGTAGCGCGCATTGTGGGTGTCGGTGCCCACAAACGAGTAGGCGCCACCCAGCAGCAGCTCCTCCGCAACCTTGCGCACACGGTCGCCATAGTAACCGCTAAGCGAGAGGATGTTGAGCTGCAGCGCATAGTTCTTGGAGGTGAGCCTCTGGAGCTCGCGCGACTTCATTCCGTCGCCCGCAAAGGCATACCTCTCGGGGTGGGCCACAATGACATTCTTCCCCGACAGGGCCACCTCAAAAAGCTCGTCTTGATTGTGGGCCCTCATAGCCCCCATGCCATACTCCACAAGCAGCCAATCGTCGCCCATGGTCAAGGGTCCCTCGGGGTTGTTGATATGCTCCATAAACTTCTCGTCGAGGTAGTATTCGGCAGCCAGCCTCACCTCGAAGTCGCCCAACGAGGGCATCTCCTCCATACGGCTGCGCATATCGCTCTCCGAGCGGCTACCGTGGATGCCATAGATGATGTGGGGTGTGAGCATCGCTCCCTTCACACCCAACTCTTGCAGCTTTGCAGCAATCTCCACACTCTCCTCGGGTGTGCGGCACCCATCGTCAACACCCCACAGCAGGTGGCTGTGGATGTCGTAGAGCCCCTCGAGGCTGTCGCGCAAGTAGCATTTTTTCTTCAGAAATCCGAACATATCTTCATTTGCTTTTACGGTTTCACATTCACTCCGCCCCCCTATGGGAAGAGCGTGGGCTGGTGGAGGTTCACCACTCCTCGGCCCTGTTTGCGGGCATAGTCGATAGTTTGACGCGTACCGCCGCTGGCGCCCTCGTAGTAGGCCACCACAAAGTCGGCATTATCCACGAGGTAGCGATTGCGCCTTGCGTAGCACTGGTGGTAGTAGTGTGGACTCAGCATCACCACCTCGGAGGCAGCGGCCAGCACCTCTTCGTACAACGCCTTGGAGGCCTCATCGAAGGTGCGCGAGAACCCCTCGTGGGGAACAACAGCAACAAGCTCCACATCGCCCCCTACGCCTCCTTCTACCCTCAGTCGCAGCAGTTCGTCGGCCGCCCACAAATCGAACCCCGGGGCCATGCCACACAAAAATCGCTCGGCACCATCTGCCACACACCTCACAATCTCCTCGGCCAAAGCAGCTCTCACGGAGCGCTCAATGGCTTCGGGATTTTCACTCCACCCTGCGATTTTCTCCGGGCGGTGACCTGTGAAGCAGACGCGTTTGATGCTCATACAATCCTCTCTATATCCTCAATGGTGGCACGCTTCTCCAAGTCGTTACCCGAGGGTCGCTGGAAGATGCGGATGTCAAAAAGGGGTGCGATGGCCATAATGTGCTCAAACAGCGAGGCCTGAATACGCTCATACTCCACCCACACTGTGGTGTTGGTGAAGGCATACACCTGCAAGGGGACACCCGTGTCGCTCGACTGCAAGTGACGCACCATGTGGAGCATATCTTTGTTGAGCCAAGGTTGCGCCTCCATGTAGCGCTCGATATAGACCCTCAACAGCTCCAGATTGGAGACCTGTGTGCGGGGCTCGGGAAGCGAAGCAACATGGTCGGCCATGAGCTCCACCTTGGCAATCCTCTGGAGCAGCTCCTCGCTGCAGAACTTCACGGTGTTGATGTCGATTTCCACAAAGCGGGCAATCCTTCGACCTCCCGAGGAGAACATCCCCTCCCAATTTTTGAAAGTACCCGTAGTGAGCGTATAGGGGCTCACATTGGAGATGGTGTTGTCCCATCCACGCACCTTCACGGTGTTGAGAGTCATATCAATCACGGTGCCGTCGATGCCCGCCGAGGGCATCTCAATCCAATCGCCCACCTTCATCATCTTGTCGCTCGAGAGCAAGATGCCCGACACGAGGTTCAGGATTGCATCCTTAAATACGAAGCTCACCACCGCCAACGAGGCACCCAGACCGGTGAAGAGTTTGGCGGGCGACTTATCGATGAGGATGCCAATGATGAAGATGATACCCACCATCCACACCACAATCTGCACCACCTGCATGAAGCCTTTGAGGGGCGTACCCTTGGTCTTGCGTTTGAGGTAGACCAGCGAGAAGAGGGTCTTCACCACCGAGTTGACCGCGCTGGTGAACATCCACACAATCATCACATCCAAACCCTTGCGCACAATCACTCCGAGGTGTGTGGAGGGGGAGAATGCGAGGGGTAGCATTATATAAAAGATGAGCACCGAGATGGTGAGAGCAATCTTCTCGAGGTTGGGTTTGTCGAAAATCACCTCCAACGGGGTGTCGATGTAGTCCTGAATCTTGTTTGTTTTCAGCAGCACATACCTCAATAGTCGCCACAGTGTGACACACACTGCCACAACCACAATGGCCGCAAACAGCGACCTATATCCGCCATCCGAGGAGTTCAACCCCATCCAATCGAGCAGGGTGCTCATCCAGCGCAGCAGGAACGACCCCTTCTCCTCCAAAACAGTTGCATCCATCATTATGAAGTTTTCAGTTATCAGTTATCAGTTTTCAGTTATCAGTTATCAGTTTTCAGTTATCAGTAAACAGTTTGCAGTTATCAGTAAACAGTTTGCAGTTATTTTATAGTTTGGTTATGTGGTGGGGGGCTATTGCTCTTTGTCCTCGCCCCTACTCCTATAACTCAAAATAAATCGTCTCAAGCTATCCCACATCACAATGTGGTCGCGGCTCTCAATCTCGGGAGCCTCATTGGCCTGCACCTCCTCCGAAATGAGGAGCAGTTTGTCGCCACGATGCAGTGTGGTGCCACCATTGGGCACAATATAGCGGTCGCCCCTGCGAATCATCATCACAAGGGTCTTCTCGGGCAACTTCACATCCTTCAGCAGGGCGCCATCGCGCGCACCTCCCTCAATAATATCCACCTCGGTAAGGGCCGCCTTTACCTCGTCGGGCAGGTCGATATCAAAACCCTTCTCGGGGCTCTTATCCGCAACATCCAACACTCGAGCCATGGAGCTCACCGTGGTGCCCTGAACCACCAGCGAGAAGATGGTGATGAAGAAGACAATGTTGAAAATCGTATTATCGGGGTCGAGGCCCGCCAACTTGGGGTAGGTGGCAAACAGAATGGGGGCCGCACCCCTCAATCCCACCCACGACACATAGTGGCGCGCCTTGGGGGAGAGTTTTGCACCAAAGGGGAGGAGCGACATCCACACAGCCATGGGACGAGTGACAAAAATCATAGCCACGCCTACCAACACACCCACCCACGCTATGTCGATGAGTTCGTGGGGGTTGACCAGCAGACCCAGCATGAGGAACATCACAATCTGCATGAGCCATGTGACGCCATCGAGGAAGGTGGCGAGCGTACGCTTATGGCTCAGGCGGTGGTTGCCCATGACGATACCGGCGATGTAGACAGCCAAATAGCCGTTGCCGCCCAGCAGGTCGGTAAACGACGAGGTGAAGAAGATGAGCGAGAGCAGCAACACCGAGTAGAGCGACTTATTGCCCACATTGATGCGATTGATTACATAGGTAGCACCACGACCCAGCAGGTAGCCGGCAATAGCACCAATGCCCATCTGCTGCAGGAAGGTGACCACCACCTCGCCATCGACTGCCCCCCCACCCTTATTGAACTGGATGAGAACAACGGTAAGGATGTAGGCCATAGGGTCGTTACTACCACTCTCAAGCTCCAGCAATGGACGAAGGTTCTCCTTGAGCCCCAATCGTTTGGAGCGCAAGGTGGCAAACACGGTGGCCGAGTCGGTGGAGGACATAACGGCCGCTATGAGGAGCGCCATGGAGAAGGGAATGTTGAGCCCCAACCATGCACCAACATAGTAGATTACCGTACCCGTGAGAGCCGCCGTAAACACCACGCCCGCAGTGGCCAACACCAAACCCTCCCTCAACACTGGTCGCACATCCTCGAAAGAGGTGTCCATGCCGCCCGAAAAGAGGATAATACTGAGGGCTACCATGCCCACAAACTGCACGGCTGCGAAGTTGTCGAACTCGATACCCACACCATCCGTTCCGAAGGCCATGCCCACCAAAAGGAAGAAGAGCAGCATGGGGGCACCAAAACGACTACTCGCCTTGCCCGCCAAGATGCTCACAAAGAGGATTATCGAACCCACCAACAATATGTTTCCCGTTGTTATTATCATGCTGTTATCTCTATTATCTCAATCGCTCAAACTCACTGTGCAATAAACAGATAGGAGATTGTTCCCCTCTGTCGTTGCGGGGCCGACGGATCGGCATTGAAAAGCGAGCTCGAAGCCTTCTCGAGCGCCGCCTCCCTTAGGCAGCTATTCTTCTCCGAAAGAGCGTCGTTCACACTGCACGAAAGCACCTCGCCGGAGGTGTTGACCACAATGTCGACAACCACCTCGCCTCCACCCTCACACATGTAGGCCGGCACAGGCATCCTCACCGCATAGCGCACAGGGTCGGCCAGCGAGTAGGCAACAGTGACATTACCCCTCACCTTACGGTTCTCGATTTTCTCGCCCTCGTAGTGTTGGTCGAGTATCTGTTGTTCACGCTTGAGCCCCAGCGCATAGTCGGCCGCATTGTCTCTCACACTCTGCTGCACTCGGTCGGCCTCCTCATAGATACTACGCGCATCGGTACGATGATCATCCAGATTATCGTTGAGGGCATTCTCGTTGGATATGCGGTTGGTTGCGGGCGACTCGTCGTAGCGTTCGTTGAGCATTTTATTGAGTTCCTGAGCCCTCTGGAGCTCCTCTTGAAGTTTCTGGAGGTCGGCAAAGTCGAGCACAATCTCCGACTGCGACTCACGACGACTCACCACCACATCGGCTGCCACAAATGCCACACCAAAAAGCACATAGGCCGCCACTGTGACCAACAGCGACACTCGGTGGTCGTAGGCCCACTCGGCCACGCTCACCCTTCGTCCCCTCGCGGAGGGAACTTTGTGGGGCTTGCGACCCTGATTCGTACGGCTCGAGGTTTGCATACTCTGTGACTTTAACGACTAATTTTTTGTAAATCATACAAAGGTAGTAACTTTTATTGAAAATTTTAGTATCTTTGTAATTCAAAAAACAAAACCACAACACAAATGTCCAACCAGAGAACACTTGCTGCACCCATTACCTTCAGCGGTAAAGGGCTCCACACCGGAGAGCTCGTGACCATGACCGTCCGACCCGCCGAGGCCGGGAGTGGCATCATATTCCGCCGCACGGATCTCAAAGGCACCCCCACGGTAGCCGCCCTTGCCCACAATGTGTGCGACACCTCGAGGGGTACGACTATCAAGGATGGCAAAGCCAAAGTCTCTACCATTGAGCACATCATGTCGGCCCTGTGGACCCTTGGTGTGGACAATGCACTTGTGGATATCGACGCCCCCGAAACCCCCATCATGGATGGCTCCGCAAGGGAGTATGCCTCGGAGATTTTGAGGGTGGGCACCGTGGAGCAGAGTGCTCCCCGCCGCTACTTCGAGGTGGAGGAGGCATGCACCTACGAGATTGCCAAGAAGGGTGTGAAGGTGGAGGTTCTCCCCGCGGAGGAGTTCACAATTGACATCACAGTGGACTACAACTCCTCGGTGGTGGGTGTTCAGAACTTCCTCTACACCGAGGCTGTGGACTACACCGCCGAAATCTCCCCTTGCCGCACATTTGTCTTTCTTCACGAGATTGAGCTGCTGCTCAAGCTGGGCCTCATAAAGGGCGGAAGCGTGGAGAGTGCCATTGTGGTGGTCGAAAAACCCATCTCGGAGGGTACGCGCAGGCGCATCTGCAAGAGCTTTGGCAAGGAGAACATCGAGGTGGAGAGGGGCTATCTCAACCATCAACCCCTGCGCTTCGACAACGAGATTGTGCGCCACAAACTGCTCGACATCTTGGGCGACTTGGCACTGCTGGGCCGCCGCATCAAGGGTCGCGTGGTGGCTGTTCGCCCCGGCCATCTGGCCAACACACAGACAGCACTGCTGCTGGAGAAAAAATTGGCCGAGTAGCTGTCGCACCGGGCAACATTTTTGATAGAGAGGACAATAAAAACGCAAAAACTTCGTATAGAGAATATGATTAGTAATTTGGCATATATCCACCCCGACGCCAAGCTCGGCGAGGGTGTAACAGTAGAGCCCTTTGCCTACATCGAGGCCGATGTGGTGATTGGTGATGGCAGCTGGATTGGCCCCCACGCAAGCATTATGGCCGGAACCCGCATGGGCAAGAATTGCAAGGTACACAGTGGCGCAGTTATTGGCGGCGTACCTCAGGACCTCAAGTTCCACGGCGAGTATACCACCTGCGAGATTGGCGACAACAACACCTTCCGCGAGTGCTGCACCGTGAACCGCGGTACGGAGTCGAAGGGTAAGACCGTGATGGGCAGCAACAACCTTGTGATGGCCTATGCTCACATCGCCCATGACTGTGTGATTGGCAACAACTGCGTGATTGTAAACAATGTATCGTTGGCCGGCGAGGTTGAGCTGGGCAACTTTGTGGTGTTTGGCGGTCACTCGGGTGCCCACCAGTTCAGCCGCATTGGCGACCACGCAATGATTGCTGCAAACACCTATGTCAACAAGGATGTTCCTCCCTATGTGAAGGCCGCCCACACCCCCATCACCTATGTGGGTGCCAACTTCTTGGGTCTGCGCCGCAGGGGTTTCTCGAATGAGGAGATTAAGCAGATTCAGGATATCTTCCGTGTGCTGTTTCAGGATGGCCACACCTACTCGGCTGCCTGCGACATCGTCATGGCACAGTTCCCCGAGAGCGAGATTCGCGACCAGGTTGTGGAGTTCATCCGCAGCTCGAAGCGCGGCATCCTGAAGCCCTACAACACCGCCGCCATCGCTGCCGAGGAGTAGAGGGCGCAGAGGAGTAAAGTAGCAGAGGGGGGGCATCGTAGATGGACTCTCTCACAAGGGGGCGCCTTATCGGTAGGGGCGAGCGCTCGTATTGAGAGGATGCTCACTTATAATATAATAATAGAGGATGACCACACGGGTATGGTCATCCTCTATTATTGTTTGGCAAATTCTATGGCTAACTAACGGCTGTGTCGGCAGCAGCCACCTCGGCCGCCCGAGCCTCCATCTCCATCTGGATGCCAACCATGGTCACCGCAGCTCGAGCTAACGACAGCCCGTCGGGATATGAGGTGGTGGTAACAATGGGCATATTCCAGTCCAAAACGACCTCCGTGAGGCCGTTGAGCGCAGCAGCCAGCACAGCCTGATTCTCCTCGGAGGGCAAAAACACCAAGACGGCATCCACACTCGTAAACTCCGCAAAGCACTTGGCCGCCAAAACCGTCTCGGCAGTGCCGGGCACAAGGCGGTACTCCACCTCGCCCTCCACCTCAACCATCGCATGCAGAGTGTGCTCGGCAATCATCGTCTGCTCGCCACACCCCTCAACTATCACAAATCCAAACTTCAGTTTCGTCATAACCATTGATTGTTTCCCGACCACCACAGGTGGTTCGACCTCACAAAGATACAAAAAGGAATTGAAAAACCACAGGCTGCCGTATTGGCCCCACAAGAAAACCCCTCCCGAGGTGCCGAAACAGATTTTTAGGATGGTTCTTCCCCCCCCAAAAAAAAAGAAGCGGGCTCCGGAGTTTGCTTAACGCAAACGAGGAAGCCCGCTATCTGAAATTTGGTGAAAACTCACCAACAAGATGCGCTTTTTATTTGAGGCGGCCGATATAAAGATCGATGTCGCGAGCCTCAAGTGCAGTGTTGTACTCGTCAGCAATCTTCTGGAAAGCGGCAAGAGCTGCAGCCTTGTTGCCCAGAGCCTCCTCGGCAAGGCCGAGTTTCTTGAGGTAGTAGGGGGCGGTGAGGCTGTTCTCGCTGGCCTTCACAGCCTTGCGATAGAGAGCAGCAGCCTTGGCCATATCGCCACCATCAGCAACGAGGTCGGCCTGAAGACCGAGGTTCTGTGCATTCACAATCTCTGCGGGAGCACCGCTGGTAGCGTCATATTTCTGGAGGTAAGCCAGAGCGCTCTCCTTGTCACCAAGTTTGAGGTAGCAGATACCTGCATAGTGAGCTGCGAGCGAGCCCTGAGGGGTCGAACCGTAGTTCTCGATAACCTCGAGGAAGCCGGCGTAGTTGCCGTCGCCATCGAGAGCCACCTGCCACTCCTCGGCGCCGAAGTTCTGGATAGCTGCGAACATCTCTGCCGAAGCCTTCTCTGCGCGGGGCTGAGCCACGAGGTACTTGTTTGCGAAGTAGCCGCCAACGATTACGATGAGGGCAACGAGTACCCATGTGATAAGTTTTTTGTTGTTCTCAAAGAACTGCTCGGTTTTACCTACGGTCTCGGTTACTACCTCCTCGTAGTTGGTCTCTTGGGGTTTGTTGTTTGTCATAGTTCTATTATTGTTTTGTTATTTATATACATTTCGCATACGAACCACAAAAGTAAATCTTTTTGTCGAAAAAAAGCGTTCGCCGCCACATTTTTTTCTCCTTTCGCACAAAATTACTACCTTTGAGTGGTCAAAGCGGGAGTGTAACACCTGCAATTTACAGAAATTTCAAGCCAACAACGATGAAGCTCCAAAGACTTTCGCTACTGAATTTCAAAAATATCGAGGAGTGTGAGCTCCTCCCCACGGAGGGTATCAACTGCATTGTGGGCAGCAATGGCGCCGGCAAAACCAATGTGGTTGACGCCGTCCACTACCTCTCGATGAGCAAGTCGTCGCTACCGATGACCGACGGCCAGTGTCTGCGCCATGGGGCTCCATTTTTCATGCTTCAGGGCGACTACACGACCGACGGTGAGATGGGCGTGACGGTCAACTGCAGCTTCAAGAAGGGCGAGGGTAAGTCGCTGAAATTCTGTGGCAAGGAGTATCCTCGCTTGGCCGACCACATAGGTGTGATACCTGTGGTCATGGTGTCACCCTCGGATGGGGCACTCGTTGTGGAGGCTGCCGAGGAGCGCCGCCGCTGGCTCAACGCCTTCATCTCGCAGCTCGACCACTCCTACCTCGACGCCACCATGCGCTACAACCGCCTACTCGCCGAGCGCAACACGCTCCTCAAACAGGGCGAGATGCTCCCCCCCGAGCTACTCGAAGTTATCGACGAACAGCTGATGGAGTTGGGCGAGAGGGTGGCCGGTGTACGCCGCGAGGTGCTTGCAAGGTTGGCCCCCCTCGTGGAGACCATCTACACCCAGATTGCGGGCGAAAGGGAGAGCGTGGAGCTCGCCTACCGTTCGGAGCTCAACACCTCCCCCTATGGCGAGATTCTTGTGCGCAACAGGCAGAAAGATATGATAATGGGCTTCACAACCGCCGGTCCCCATCGCGATGATGTGGTGATGACCATCGGTGGCTACCCCCTGCGCAAGTTTGGTTCGCAGGGTCAGCAAAAGTCGTTCCTGCTGGCCCTCAAATTGGCTCAATACAACCTGCTCCACGAGCGTTTGGGCGAACGCCCACTACTGCTGCTCGACGACCTCTTCGACAAGCTCGACGAGGAGCGACTCTCGCGATTGGTAGAGCTCACCTCGGGCGAGGAGTATGGCCAAGTCTTCATCACCGACTGCAATCGCGAACGACTAATCTCGGTGCTCAAGGGTTGCAACCTCGAGTTCCGACTCTTCAGCGTGGAGGGCGGAGAGGTTAAAACGGAGGAGGTGTAGGGTATGCGACGCTGTAAACCAACCCGCATAGGCGAGCTGTGGGGCGGCTTCAAGGAGGAGCACCCCACCATAGCCCACCTCATAACCATAGGCTCTGTGCCCGATGTGTGGCGGAGGGTAGCAGGAGATGCTCTGGCCGATGCCACCAAGGTCAATTTTGCCCGCGGAACACTCTTTGTACAGGTGGGCCCCTCGGTGCTGCGACACGAGATATTTATGAATCGCGAGAACTTCCGCTACGAGATGAACTCCATCCTCGGCAGCGAGATAATAAAGACTATCATTGTGAAGTAATAAAAAACAGACAGCTCCTCGGCTGTCTGTTTTCTTCTCCACTACAAATTGAAAATTAAGCGTTTATATATTCTAAAAATCAAAAGCAGACAGCTGATTGCTGAATGCTGACAGCTGACAGCTAAAAAAGCGCAGCTTAACGAGGGATTTTTGTAACAGCGTCAGAGTGACGCTTTTGTTAGGGTGGTGCTCCCCACCCTTTAAAGCGCATATTATCGAGGGATTTTTGTGCCAAACGAGAAGGCAGCTCCGCAGTTTGCTGAACGCAACTGAGGAAGCTGCCTATCGAAGTTTGGTGCAAAAAGCACCGATAAGATGCGCTTTTTATAGGTAGTCGGCAAAATACATCGTCACCTTATCCATCAGATGAACACGGTCTTTGCCCAGAACATTGTGCTCGTGACGAGGATAGGGGAAGTAGTCGAGCTGCACACCGTTGACCACACAAGCCCTCACAAAACTAAGGCTGTGCTGCCACAGCACCACGGGGTCGATGGCACCCTGACAGATGAGCAGTTTGCCCTTGAGGTTACCCACCTGATTGATGAGCGAGGTGGCCTCGTAACCCTCGGGGTTCTCCTCGGGAGTATCCATGTAGCGCTCGCCATACATAGCCTCATACCATTTCCAATCAATCACGGGACCACCGGCCACACCCACCTTGAACACCTCAGGATAGTGGGTCATGAGGGAGATGGTCATAAAGCCGCCATAGCTCCAGCCGTGAACACCTATGCGGTCGGCATCAACCCACTCGTGGGAGCAGAGCCACTCGATGCCCTTCATTTGGTCCTCCATCTCGGCCTTGCCACACTGACGGTGGATGGCCTGCTCATACTCCTTGCCGTGGAACTGGGTGCCGCGGTTGTCCATAACGAATACCACATAACCCCTCTGGGCCATATACATCTCCCAGCGTCGTAGGTTGGCGAGGAAAGAGTTGTTGACCATCTGGCTGTGGGGACCGCCGTAGACATAGAGTATTGCAGGATATTTCTTTGCGGGGTCGAAGTCGATGGGGTATATCAGGCGGTAGTGGTTGTCCCAACGGCCGTCGGCACTCTTGATGCTACCCAGCTCGATGGGGGTGTAGTTGTAACCCTCGGTGGGGTCGGGAGCAGTGAGGATATTCTTCTTCACCTTGCCATCCTTGGTGGAGCAAAGGTTGACAATTCGAGGGGTGTGAAGCGAGGAGTAGTTGTCGATAAACCACTTGCCGTCGGGGCTCACCGAGCAGTTGTGCCAACCCTCGTCGAGGGTGAGGCGTGTTGCCTTTCCGCTCTTGATGTTCACCTTGAAGAGGTGGCGGTCGGCGGGCGACACCTCCGAGGAGTAGTAGAAGAGCTCGGTGGCGCTGTGGGCCACATAGAAGAGGTCGGCATCGGTGGCCACGAGTCGGCGCGAACTCCACTCACCCGTCTTGGCACCACGCTCATAGAGGTAGAGATTCCAATAGCCATCCCTCACATTGGTGGCATAGAGGAATCTGTTGCCGCTCTCGTCGAGCCAACGCAGAGGGTAGGTGGGCTCCACATATCGAGGGTCGCTCTCCACAAAGAGGTGCTCCACCTGCTCGCCGGTAGTAGCCGAGTAGCTGTTCAGGTGCATGGTGTTCTGCCCACGGTTGAGCACTTGGATGTAGATGAGCTCGCCGTTGGGGCTCCAAGTGATATTTGTGAGGTAGCGCTCCTCGTCGAAGTCGGTGACCTTGAGCCACACGGTCTGCTCGGTGGCGGAGTCCCACACACCCACCCTCACCTTCTCAGAGGGCATACCCGCCATGGGGTACTTAATCTCCACAAGGGAGCCTGTGCGTGTGGTGATGTCGAGCAGCGGGAAGTCGGTCACAGCGCTCTCGTCCTTCTGGTAGAAGGCCACCTTCGAGCGGTCGGGCGAGGCAAAAATGCCCCCCTCGATGCCAAACTCGTTGCGGCTGACATGTGAGCCGCTCACGATATTTTTGTCGCTCTCGGAGGTAATAGCCACCTTGCGCCCCTCAATCTCTGCCCAGAGGTTGTTTCCCTCGGTGTAGTAGTAGGGGGCGGAAGCGGAGGGGGTGTGCTCGGGAGCCACAGCCTCCTTGCCGTTGGTAGGATAGAACCAGTGCTGGTTGTCACGACCGGTTATTTCGCCATAGATTGTTTTGCCCTTGGCATCCGCGCCCCAGACGGTGTAGATATTCTGTGGCACGAGTTCGCGAGAGAGAATAGCCTCCTCCATAGTCAAAAGTTTTCGCTCCTGAGCCTCAGCGCCGTAGAGGGCAGCCGCACCCAGCAGGAGTGTACAAAAAAGTGGTTTCATTGTTCTGATAGTCTTGGTTTGTAGGCGTAAAGGTATAAAAATTTTGATTTTTATGCAAAAAGCACTACCTTTGGGATTGGTTTTTTCAAACAACAATAAGATTTTTCCCAAGATGAAACAGAACAAAGTTACGCTCGACGAGGCAAAACAGCTCATTCAGTTCTATCCCGATTGGCCCAAGGAGGGTGTCAACTTCGTGGACCTTCTCCCCCTGTTGAGCGATGCCGATACCTTTAGTGTTATTATTGAGGAGCTTGGCAAGCACCTCACCACCCCTAATGTGGCAGCACCCGAGGCAAGGGGTTTCCTCTTTGCAGCACCCCTGCTTGTGACCGACTCCAAGGCCCACAACCTCATCACCTTCCGCAAGAGTGGCAAACTGCCCGCAAACGAGGGCGACCTCCAGAGGGTTGCTATCGTCAAGGAGTATGGCGAGGACAGCCTCTTCTTCCGCAAGAGCGACCTCCAGAACGCACAGGTAACCAACGGCGTGGTGGAGATTTCGATTCTCGACGACATTTTGGCTACCGGCGGCACCGCCCTCGAGATGGCTCGCCACTTGGAGGCTCTCACCGTGGAGAAGGATGGCAAGGAGTACCCCGTGAAGGTGAAGGAGTTCATCTTTTTGGCCGACCTGAGCTTCCTCAACGGCAAGGAGCTCTTGGAGGAGATTGCCCCCGTCTATTCGCTCATTTCGTTCTAAACGACACTAAACCATACAGATTATGCGACTGCTTATTCATCAAAATCAGGCCAAAGGTTCGGCATGGGTTGCAAAGTACATTGCCGACGCCATCAACCGCAAGGCGGCCACAACAAGCACCCCCTTTGTGCTCGGCCTTCCCACAGGCTCCACCCCTCTGGGTACCTATAAGGAGCTCATCCGCCTCAACCACGAGGGTTATGTGAGCTTCCGCAATGTCATCACCTTCAACATGGATGAGTATGTGGGACTCCCCGAGGAGCACCCCCAGAGCTACCACAGCTTCATGTGGGACAACTTCTTCTCCCACATCGATATCAATCCAGAGAATGTCAACATCCTCAACGGCAACGCCGAGAACCTCGAGAAGGAGTGTGAGGACTATGAGAAACGCATCGAGTGCGCCGGAGGTATCGACCTCTTCCTCGGTGGCGTGGGCGAGGATGGCCACATCGCCTTCAACGAGCCCTTCTCCTCGATGGCCTCGCGCACAAGGATTAAGACCCTCACACAAGATACCATCATCGTGAACTCCCGCTTCTTCGATGGCGATGTCAATCAGGTGCCCAAGCTGGCCCTCACCGTGGGTGTAGCCACCATTCTTTCGGCCGGCGAGGTTATCATTCTTGCCTTTGGCCCCAAGAAGGCTCGCGCCGTGAAGGAGGGTGTGGAGGGAGCCTACTCCCACCAGTGGACCATCACAGGCTTGCAGACACACCGCCACGGAATTCTCGTGGCCGACGAGGATGCCGCAGGCGAGCTGAAGGTCTCGACCTACAAATACTTCAAGGATATCGAAAGCGAGAATATCTAAACCACCCAACTCCCCCAAGAATGGCGGGTTAAAGGAGGGGAAAATACCCAAATAAAAGGAGAGCTGCAACGAGGGTTGCAGCTCTCCCTGTTTTACAGCCTCTCGAGCAGACCAATGAGCTCCTCGAGGGTGGGGTCCTTGAGCACCACGCGCTTCTGGCTGTCGAGCAGATAGAGGGTGGGGATAGCCTTTAGGTCGTAGAGCTCTTGGGTGTTGATAACCATCCCTTTATCGTGGGCCGTAATCCACCATTCGGGGTTCTCGCCCACACTCTTGCGCCACTCATCCACCTCGCCGTCGGGGTAGAGAGCCAACACCTTCAGCACCCCTCGACTGCGAAGCTCGTCGAGCAACCCCGTGCTGTGGAGAATCTCCTTGGTGTGGGCACACTCGCTGCACCCGGGATTGTAGAAAAAGAGCAGCGTGAATGGGGCATTGATTTTGTGGAGCCTACCGGTGCGACCATCGGCAAGGGTGTAGACAAAGTCGGCCGCCACTGAGCCTCGCTGATTGCGCTCAACCAACTTAAGCATAGAGATATAGCGCTCCCGTGAGGGGGCATCCAGAGGGCTCCGGCTGCCCACGGCGTGACGCAGAAAACGCTCCCACAGCAGGTCGTTGCGCCACGGCGACGAGGGGTCGTAGAGCACCGTTTCGGCAACCTCAAGAAAGAGCCAATAGCCCTCCTCATTCACTGCCGCACCACTCATCATGGCATCCACCGCCTCGGCCCACATGGCAACAGGCACCTCATAGAGCACTCGGACGAACGACATAAAACCCTGACGGTTAACCTCCTCGGCATAACCACTCTCGGCTCGGGCAAAGTCGTAGGAGTCCCAAAAGTGGAGCGCACTCCACTCGGCAGCCTCGCTGTCGGAGCCTATATACAAGGGCACCGCCACATAGGGGAAGCGGCTCACCTGCTGCCCTCGGAGCGCCAAGGGGGAGAAAACAATCAGCACAACAATCGCAAAAAATAGCCTTTTCATGGTCAAAAGTGGGTATTAGCTGTGACAAAGTTATCCAAATAATTGTGTTATTCAAAAAACAATGGTAACTTTGCGGAATAAATATCCATCCGTAGGATGGAGCGACAGCACAACAGCGCAACCAAAACAAACACAAATAACTTATTTATTCTTTAACCTAATTAATTATGAGTGGAAGTATTTTTACCTCTTCGATCGGCAAGAAGATGTTCATGAGCATCTCGGGCTGTATCCTCATCTTGTTCCTCACATTCCACATGTGTATGAACTTGGCATTGGCAATCTCCAATGATGCCTACAACGCAATCTGCGGTTTCCTCGGCGCCAACTGGTATGCAGTGGCCGCAACCGTTGCTCTGGCTCTGGTTGTTGTGCTTCACTTTGCGCTTGCAATCGTTCTGACCATTCAGAACCGCAAAGCTCGTGGCTCCATCCGCTACCGTGTTACCAAACGCGAGAATGGCGTGGAGTGGTCGTCGAAGAATATGCTTGTTCTCGGCTTCGTGGTAATCATCGGCCTCGGCCTTCACCTTGCCCACTTCTGGTACAAGATGATGTTCGCTGAGTTGATGGGCGCACACGAGGTTGCAGTAGGCGCTGCTATGGTAGCTCCCACCGACGGTGCTGCTATTGTTCGCTACTACTTTGCACAGTGGCCCTACTTGGTACTCTACCTCGTATGGTTCGCCGGCCTGTGGCTCCACCTCACCCACGGTGTATGGAGCATGATGCACTCGATTGGTCTGAACAGCAAGGTGTGGTTCAAACGCATGAAATGCATCTCGACAATCGTTGCGACCCTCGTATGTGGTGGCTTTGCACTCTGCGCAATCGTCATCTTCCTGCAGGAGAACTTCGGTATCCTCGTTTTCTAATCTGTAAACCAAAAAAACTTTTAGCGATATGATTAAGCTTGATTCCAAGATTCCCGCAGGCCCTATCGAAGGCAAGTGGACCAAACATAAAGGTGATATCAAAGTCGTTAGCCCCGCTAACAAACGCAAATTGGATGTTATTGTTATCGGTACCGGTCTTGGTGGTGGCGCAGCTGCTGCTTCGCTCGGCGAGCTCGGCTACAATGTAAAAGTGTTCTGCATCAGCGACTCGCCCCGTAGGGCCCACTCGATTGCAGCACAGGGCGGTATCAACGCCGCAAAGAACTACCAGAACGATAACGACTCGGTATATCGTCTCTTCTACGACACCATCAAAGGTGGTGACTACCGCGCAAGGGAGGCCAATGTTTACCGTCTGGCCGAGGTGTCGAACCTCATTATCGACCAGTGCGTAGCACAGGGTGTACCTTTCGCACGCGAGTACGGCGGTCTTCTGGCCAACCGTTCGTTCGGTGGTGCACAGGTATCGCGTACCTTCTATGCCCGTGGTCAGACCGGTCAGCAGCTGCTGTTGGGTGCCTATGCAGCCCTCAACCGTCAGATTGCTGCCAAGACCGTTAAGAGCTATCCCCGCCACGAGATTCTCGACATCGTTCTTATCGATGGCAAGGCGAGGGGTGTGATTGCCCGTAACCTCGTTACCGGCGAGCTCGAGCGCCACGGTGCTCACGCAGTGGTTATGGCAACCGGTGGCTATGGCAATGTATTCTTCCTGTCGACCAACGCAATGAACTCCAACGGTTCGGTTGCATGGCAGGCATTCAAGAAGGGTGCAGCCTTTGCAAACCCCTGCTTTACCCAGATTCACCCCACCTGTATCCCCGTACACGGCACCCAGCAGAGCAAACTTACCCTTATGAGTGAGTCGCTGCGTAACGATGGCCGTATCTGGGTTCCCAAGAACCTCTCGGATGTGAAGGCTCTTCGCGCAGGTGTTAAACAGCCCTCCGACATCGCTGAGGAGGATAGGGATTACTACTTGGAGCGTCGTTACCCCGCATTCGGCAACCTCGTACCTCGTGATGTTGCATCGAGGGCAGCTAAGGAGCGTTGCGATGCAGGTTATGGCGTAAACGAGACCGGTCTGGCCGTATATCTCGACTTCAAGACCGCTATCAACCGCCTCGGTATCGACAAGATTCGCGAGCGCTACGGCAACCTCTTCCAGATGTATGAGAAGATTACCGCCGTTAACCCCTACGAGCAGCCCATGCAGATCTACCCCGCTGTTCACTACACCATGGGTGGTACTTGGGTTGACTACAACCTGATGACCACTGTCCCCGGTCTCTACTCGATTGGCGAGGCCAACTTCTCGGACCACGGTGCAAACCGCCTCGGCGCATCGGCCCTCATGCAGGGTCTGGCCGACGGCTACTTCGTGCTGCCCTACACCATCGGTGACTACCTCTCGAAAGAGATTCAGTCGCCCAAGGTGGACACCAACGATCCCGCATTCGAGGAGGCAGAGAACGCTATCCGCGCTAAGATTGAGAAGCTCTACGCCATCAAGGGTACTCAGACCCCCGACGAGCTGCACAAGAAACTCGGTTGCGGCATCATGTGGGAGAAGGTAGGTATGGCTCGTACCAAAGAGTCGTTGGAGCAGGCAATCGTTGAGATTCAGGCCCTGAGGAAAGAGTTCTGGAGCGACCTGAAACTCACCGGCAAGCCCGACGAGTTCAACCAGGAGCTGGAGAAGGCACTCCGTCTGGCCGACTTCTTGGAGCTCGGTGAGCTCATGGCTCGCGACGCTCTCAACCGTAACGAGAGCTGCGGTGGCCACTTCCGTGAGGAGTACCAGACTCCCGAGGGCGAGGCTCTGCGCGACGACGAGAACTACGCCTATGTAGCTGTATGGGAGTATCAGGGTGAGGACAAAGAGCCCGTGCTCTACAAGGAGCCTCTCACCTTCGAGACTATCCACCTCCAGCAGCGTAACTACAAAGACTAAGAGGGTTACACAGAAGCAATCCCGAATCCAAACGAAAAATTGTAAGCAAAAAAACAGAACAACGATATGAATTTAACACTTGAAATCTGGCGTCAGCCCAACGCCAAAGCCGAAGGCAAATTCGAGACTTATGTGGTTAAGGATGTTTCGACCGAGAGCTCGTTCCTCGAGATGCTCGACATCCTCAACACCCAGCTCATCCACCAGGGTATCGAGCCCGTAGCATTCGACCACGACTGCCGCGAGGGTATCTGCGGTGCATGCTCGCTGCGTATCAACGGCCACGCACACGGCCCCGAGAGCGAGGTAACCACCTGCCAGCTCCACATGCGTAACTTCAAGGATGGTGACAAGATTGTCATCGAGCCTTGGAGGAGCCGCGCATTCCCCGTAATCAAAGACCTCGTTGTGGACCGCACCGCTTATGAGACCATCCTTCAGGCCGGTGGTTTCGTGTCGGTAAACACCGGTGGTGTGCCCGATGCTAACGCAATTCCTATTGCTAAGGACGACGCCGAGGAGAGCATGGATGCAGCTGCATGTATCGGTTGTGGTGCTTGCGCCGCTACCTGCAAGAACGGCTCGGCAATGCTCTTCGTAGCAGCTCGTGTTTCGTCGCTCGCCAAGCTGCCTCAGGGTCAGGTTGAGGGCGCACGCAGGGCTAAAGCCATGGTTGCCAAGATGGACGAGCTCGGCTTCGGTAACTGTACCAACACCGGTGCTTGCCAAGCAGAGTGCCCCAAAGGTATCACCATCAACCACATCGCTCGCCTCAACCGCGAGTACCTCAAAGCCAAATTCCGCAGCTAAAAGGCGGAGGCTCCCGAGGGAGCATTTCGGCTTGAAGAGAGGAGATGATTTCCTGCAACAGAGAGGGTAGGTGGTGAGCACCTACCCTTGTTGCGGGAATAACCATAGAACACACATCAAACAGTTAGGTTATTTATTAATTATTTAAAACAAGAAGAAAATGTCAGAGATTTTAGGCGTACACGCAAGAGAGATTCTCGATTCGAGGGGCAACCCCACTATCGAGGTAGAGGTTACCACTGCTAATGGTTTTGTTGGTCGTGCTGCTGTTCCCAGCGGTGCTTCGACCGGCGAGAACGAGGCTCTCGAGCTGCGCGACGGCGACAAGGGTCGCTACCTCGGCAAAGGCGTACTGAAAGCTGTTGCCAATGTAAACGATGTAATTGCTCCCGCCATCATCGGCATGAATGTATTCGATCAGGTGGGTGTAGATAAGGCTATGATTGAGCTCGACGGCACCAAGACCAAGAGCAACCTCGGCGCAAACGCCATCCTCGGCGTGTCGCTTGCAACTGCACACGCAGCTGCTGCTGAGCTTGGTATGCCCCTCTACCGCTACATCGGTGGTACCAACGCCAAGAGCCTCCCCGTTCCTATGATGAACATCATCAATGGTGGTTCGCACTCGGATGCCCCCATCGCATTCCAGGAGTTCATGATTCGCCCCGTAGGTGCTCCCACCTTCCGTGAGGCTCTCCGCATGGGTGCTGAGGTATTCCACAACCTGAAGAAGGTACTCCACGCTCGTGGTCTGAGCACCGCAGTGGGTGATGAGGGTGGTTTTGCTCCCGCACTCGAGGGTACCGAGGACGCTATTGAGAGCATCCTGAAGGCTATTGAGGCTGCAGGTTATGTTCCCGGCAAGGATGTTATGATTGGTATGGACTGCGCATCGAGCGAGTTCTACAAAGATGGCATCTACGACTACACCAAGTTTGAGGGTGAGAAGGGTGCAAAACGCACCTCGGCTGAGCAGGTTGAGTACCTCAAGGGCCTCGTAGAGAAATATCCCGTTGACTCGATTGAGGACGGTATGGCCGAGAACGACTGGGAGGGTTGGAAGATGCTGACCGACGCCATTGGCGACAAGTGCCAGCTCGTAGGCGACGACCTCTTCGTTACCAATGTTGAGTTCCTCAAGAAGGGTATCGAGATGGGTTGCGGCAACTCCATCCTTATCAAGGTTAACCAGATTGGCTCGCTCACCGAGACTCTCGACGCTATCGAGATGGCTCACCGTGCAGGCTACACTTCGGTTACCTCGCACCGTTCGGGCGAGACTGAGGATGCCACCATCGCCGACATTGCTGTTGCTACCAACTCGGGTCAGATTAAGACCGGTTCGATGAGCCGTAGCGACCGTATGGCCAAGTACAACCAGTTGCTCCGCATCGAGGAGGAGCTCGGCGACGAGGCTGTTTATGGCTACAAGAAAATCTACCGTGTGAAATAATCTCGCGGAGGTTTCACAAAACGAAGGGCTCGGACGCAAGCGTCCGAGCCCTTATTCTTTAGGTATATGCCTAAGAGAAACTATTTGAACCAGCTCTCCACATTGTGGCGGGCCCAGAAGTAGTAGAGTGCAAGACCTACCCAGCTGGTGGCCAACACCAAAATCGAAACGATGAGCTTACCGGGAAGCTGAATGTTTTTCTTGAAGATGTCGAGCACGCACCAAACGGAGCAGATAAGACCAATCAGATAAAGAATCATAGTTGTGTGTATTAAGGGTTATTAGTTTTGTTTGTTGATTTCGTTGCGGGTAAGGGGGGCTACTCTTTGCGGACAATCTTTGCACCGAGTGCATTGAGTCGTCCCTCGATGTTCTGGTAGCCGCGGTCGATCTGTTCCACATTCTGGATGATGCTCTTGCCGTCGGCATTCATGGCGGCAATCAGCAGAGCCACACCTGCACGGATGTCGGGCGAAGCCATAGTTGTGGGCCTCAATCTACGCGCATGGTCGTGACCGATGACAGTGGCACGGTGGGGGTCACAGAGGATAATCTGGGCACCCATATCTATCAGTTTGTCCACAAAGAAGAGGCGGCTCTCAAACATCTTCTGGTGGATGAGCACCGACCCCTTCGCTTGGGTAGCCACCACAAGGAAGACACTCAACAAGTCGGGTGTGAGGCCGGGCCATGGCGCATCGGCGATGGTCATTATGGAGCCATCCATGAAGCTCTCAATCTCATAGTGCTCCTGACGGGGGATGAAGATATCGTCGCCACGCTGCTCAAAGCGGATACCCATGCGTGCAAACTGCGCGGGAATGATGCCGAGGTTCTCAAACGACACATTCTTGATGGTGAGTTCCGAGCGAGTCATGGCAGCCATGCCGATGAAACTGCCCACCTCAATCATATCGGGAAGCATGGTGTGCTCCGTACCTCCCAAACGCTCCACGCCATGAATGGTGAGCAGGTTGGAGGCAATGCCCTCAATCTTGGCACCCATGCGGTTGAGCATCTTGCAGAGCTGCTGTAGGTAGGGCTCGCATGCGGCATTGTAGATGGTGGTGGTACCCTCGGCCAACACAGCAGCCATCACGATGTTTGCCGTGCCGGTCACGGAGGCCTCATCGAGGAGCATGTAGGTGCCCTTCAGGTTGTTGGCATCCACCTCGAAGAAATCGCCCGAGGAGTCGAAGTTGATGTGTGCGCCGAGTTTCTGGAAGCCGATGAAGTGGGTGTCGAGTCGGCGGCGGCCAATCTTGTCGCCTCCGGGCTTGGGAATGTAGGCCACGCCGAAGCGCGCCAACAGGGGGCCGATAACCATCACCGAGCCACGCAACTTGGAGCCACGCTTGCGGTAGTCCTCCGTGCGGAGGTAGCCGAGGTCGATGCTCTTTGCACGGAACGAGTAGCACCCCTCGCCGAGGCGCTCAATCTCCACTCCGAGGTTGCGGAGCAACTCAATGAGAGCCAACACATCCACAATCTCGGGAACATTGTGGAGCGTGACCTTCTCCTCTGTGAGCAGTGTTGCACAGATTATCTGGAGTGCCTCATTTTTGGCACCCTGTGGGGTGATTTCGCCGCACAGCTCGCGACCACCATATACCTCGAAATATGCCATATCGGATGGGGTTTATATTTGGGTTCTACTAATTCGTTTCGGGTTCTAAAATCGTTCGGGGGAGCCCCTGTCACACTACCTGTCGCCCTCGCGCGCACCAAAGAGGTTCACACGGCTGAGCACACGATTGCGGCGGGGAAGAATGGAAAACTCCACGAGCAACACCACAAGTGCCGCAGTGAGTGGTATGGGGAACTTTTCGTCGTACTCCTCGAAAATCTCTGTCTTGAACTTGGCCTTCTCGGTGGCATTCACCAGCTCCACAATCTCCTCCACGCCCACACTCGCGTTGGTGGCACGCACATAGGCACCACCCGTAGTCACAGCAATCTTCTGGAGCGAGGCTTCGTCGAGCTTCGACACCACAATCTCCCCCTTCTCGTCGCGAATGAAGTCGTCGCCAATGGCAATGGGGGCACCCTCGGGGGTACCGATACCGATGGTGTAAATCTTCACACCACGGGCCGCGGCCCTCTCGGCTGCTTGGAGAGCGTCATCCTCGTGGTTCTCACCATCGGTGACAAGAATTACCACCCTGCTTGCGCCGCTCTCGGAGGAGAAGGAGCTCGTGGCCAAGTCGATAGCCTTACCGATGTCCGTACCCTGTTTTGTCACCTGCGAGGGGGAGATGCGCTCCACAAAGTTGCGCGCTGTGAGGTAGTCGGCCGTAATGGGCAGCTGGGTGTAGGCATCGCCCGCAAAGATTATCACCCCTATACGCTCCTCGCGCAACCCCTCTATCACACGGCTCACAGCATACTTGGTGCGCTCCAGACGGTTGGGCGAGAAGTCGCTTGCCAACATCGAGTTGCTCACATCCACAGCCACCACAATCTCCACACCCTCGCGCTCCACCTCACGCAACTTGGAGCCCATCTGTGGGCGGGCAACTGCCACAACAAGGAGAGAAAATGCGATGGCAAAGAGCCAAAATTGGAGCCTCAGTTTACCCTTCGAGGCCTCGGGTGCAAGGCGGCGGAGTGCTCCACGCGTGGCGTAACGCTCCATCATGCGCCCCCTCCGACGGAGGGTCCACTCAAAGAACACCACCATCGCGGGCACCAACAACAAAAGGTACAACAGTTCTATGTTTGCAAATCTAAACATCTCTATTCAAACGACCTATCTCTTTTAAATCTACGGCAATTTATTGAGCCACAAGCGGCGCACCAAAAACTCCACCACAAGGAGGGCCAACGCCCACAGCAACCATCCCACAAAGTGTTCGGTGTGGAGGGTGTAGTTGTCGGTCTCTATGCGCGACTTTTCGAGCTCGTTAATTCGGTCATAAATATCTCGCAGCGACCTCTTGTCGGTTGCGCGGAAGTACTCGCCACCCGTCTTGGCCGCAATATCGGTGAGGGCCTGCTCGTCAATCTCCACCAGCTGTTGGTGGTAGCGCAGATTGCCCCACGCGTCGTAGTAGGGATAGGGGGCATAACCCCTACGGCCCACACCAACCGTGTAAACCTTTATGCCATACTCGGCAGCAATCTCCGCCGCCGACATGGGGGCCACCTGTCCCGTGTTGTTCACACCATCCGTGAGGAGTATTATCACCTTGCTCTTGGCATCGCTCTCCCTGAGGCGATTGATGGCTGTGGCAAGGCCCATGCCGATGGCTGTGCCATCCTCCACCACACCAAACTCCACCTGACTGAGCAGCGTCTGGAGAGCCGCCTTATCAGTCGTCAGGGGGCTCTGAGTGTAGCTCTCGCCCGCAAAAACCACAAGACCTATGCGGTCGTTGGGACGGTCGGCAATAAACTTGGCTGCCACATCCTTGGCTGCCACAAGGCGGTTGGGCTCGAAGTCGGCTGCCAACATGGTGCCCGACACATCGAGCGACAGAACGATATCGACACCCTCCACCGTGGTTTTGGTGAGCTGCTCACTGCTCTGCGGGCGAGCCAAGGCCACCGCAATGAGCACCACAACCACCGAGCGCAACACCATAGGCAGGTGGCGGCAGTAGTAGCGCAGGGTGTGCGGTGCGCTCTCCAGCGGGGAGCTGCTCGACACCTTCAGTGCCGCACCTCCTGCTCGGAGCCACCAGATGTAGTATGCCACCATCGGCACCACAAGGGCCGAAAGCCACAACATATTGGGGTTTGCAAAGGTCATCGCTCTGTTGCTTTGTTTCGTTAGTTACTAATTATCAACTCCATACCAATTCTTGCACGGGCAGTCACTCTGTGGGACTACCAATTCTTGCCCGAGGCGGCCACACCCACAGCTCGCTTCTCGTCAACCTTCTCGCGGGTCTTATCCTCGGCTGCCTGCACCGCATCGAGCATCTGCTGACTCTCGGGCCTCGGCTCTGGGCGTTCGGCTTGGGGTTGCTCGGAGGGTTGGGGCTTGTCGCCTTCGGGATTTTGCGGCTGCTGCTCACCCTCGCCCTCCTCGGGCTCATTGGGCTGCTGCTGTTGGTCGTTCTCCCCCTCGGAGTTGTCCCTATTCTGGTCCTGGTTCTGGTCCTGATTTTGCTGCTGGTTTTGGTCTTGGTTCTGCTGCTGGTTTTGGTCCTTATTTTGGTCTTGGTTCTGCTCCTGCTCCTTCAGCAGCTCCTTGGTGTAGGCGTAGTTAAACTTGGCCTCCAAATCCTCGGGGCGCAACTTCAGCGACTCCTTGTAGGAGCCCAGAGCCTCCTGAAGCTTCTGCTGCTGGAACTGCGCATTGCCCAGATTATAGTAGGCCGAAGCCCTCTGCTCGGGAGTTGCCCCCTCCATCTGGGCCACACGCGCAAATTGCTCCTCGGCAGCCGCATAGTCACCCGTGGCATAGAGTGCGTCGCCAAGGTTGAAGTTGGCAGCCACCGAAAGGGTATCCTTCAGCAGTGCCGCAAGATACTCCTTCTGAGAGTCGGCCATGCGCTGCCCCTCGTAGTGCTCATTACCCTTGCGGATATGGCGACGCTCGGGGAACATCTGGCCACGAGCAGTGGCAGTAGCTCCCACAAGGGCCACAACAACCAACAATATTCTTGCTATCCTGCTCATACTCACTCCTTATTCTCGGGGGCAATGGTGCCTCCCTCTGTCATTATCTCCTTGGTGTCCACCCTCTCTTCGGCCACCTCCTTGCTCTCCTCCACGAAGTAGTAGACCACACCGTAGGCCTCCTCGTGGCGGTCAGTGGTGGGGATATGTTTCGCAAACTTCACAAGGTCGCTCTCCGAGAGCAGTTCGCCCAACTCGGACGCCTGTTTCGGGGTGAGCTCCAACCCTCTCATCTCAACCACAATCTCCTCGGTGGTCATCTCCAGAGCCGCCACACCATAGCGCCCCTCGAGATACTCCCTCAGAATCTCCGTCAGTCGCGAGTAGTACTCCTTCACCCTACCGTTCTGCCACAATTTCTGGTTGTGCAGCTCCTCGAGCGCGCCGATGGCCACAATGTGGGGAGGTCGCTTGGGCAGCTCCTCCTCCACTGCCCCACCCCTGCGACGCACAGAGCGGGCAATGACATAAATAAGGGCAGCCAGCACAGCCGACACAAAGACAATCATCACCACCCAACCGCTAAACTCCTCCACCATAAGGGGGGCCTTCATAGGTTGTTTGAGGTCGTAGATGCTCTTCTGGGCCGTATCCACAGGCATAATCTGCACCTCCAGCTCCAGCGCGCGGGGAGCATAAAGGGTGTCGAT
This sequence comes from Tidjanibacter sp., assembly GCA_017628305.1. Classification (GTDB taxonomy): domain Bacteria; phylum Bacteroidota; class Bacteroidia; order Bacteroidales; family Rikenellaceae; genus Tidjanibacter. The sequence continues at coordinate 3,812 of JAGBZI010000053.1, read as the reverse complement.
ACCCTCTGCGCTTGCGGCCAACACTGCCAGCGAGTCGAGTCGGTAGCTTGCGGGCTCAAAGGAGGTCATTCGGTAGTTCTTGCGCAACAAATAGCGACCCTCCGACGACAAGGTATCAACCCTGCCATCCTCCAGCAACTCAATCCGCCCCTCGGCAAACTCGGGACCTATGGCGGGAAAGCCCACTCCACTACCCTCCTCGCACTCCACCTCAATAACGAGGTCAAAGTGGTCGCCAATGAGCACGCTGCCGGGCTCGAACCTCGCATCCATAATCTTCACAGGCTCGCCGGCTACGCCACACAGCGCAACCACAAGTGCCACAAGCAGCACAATATATCTCCTTTTCGTCTTCATCTGCACACTCCGCCCTTGGACTCTACCTGCGGCGGAATAGTTTAATAAGTTCCTTTACATAGTCGTCGTCGGTGGCCACATCGGCACAATCGACCCTCGAGCGGTTGAGCAGTGCCTTCATGGCCTGCACACGCTCCCTCCAGTCAGCAGCGTAGTGCTCCCTCACTCTCCTCGAGGAGGTGTCCACACACACCCTGCGACCACTCTCGGAGTCCTCCAGCTCCACCAGACCCACATCGGGCAGCTCCGCATCCCTCGGGTCGTAGACCCTGATGCCCACAATGTCGTGCTTGCGGCTGGCAATGCCCATCACCTTCGTAAGTTGCTCATTCTCGGCCGGCGGCATATAGAAGTCGCTGATAACAAAGGTGGTACTCCTCTTCTTCAGCACACTCGTGAGGTACTCCATGGGGCTCACCAGCGAGCTCGCCCTACCCTCGGGCTCATACTCCAGAAGGGTGCGGATAATCATCAGGATGTGTGAACGCCCCTTCTTGGGAGGGATGAACTTCTCCACCCTGTCGCTGAAGAGCATGCACCCCACCTTATCACCCGTCTGGGCCGCCGAGAAGGCCAACACGGCCGCAATCTCGGTCATGATGGTGCGCTTGGTCTTGTCGCCCGAGCCGAAGGTGCCCGAGCCGCTGACATCCACCGCCAACATCATGGTGAGCTCTCGCTCCTCCTCGTAAATCTTTATGTGGGGTTTGCGGGCGCGCGCGGTGACATTCCAGTCGATATCCCTCACATCGTCGCCCAAGCGATACTCCCTCACCTCGCTGAAGGCCACACCCCTACCGCGGAACGCACTGTGGTAGTGGCCCGCAAATATGGCATTGGAAAGACCTCGAGTCTTAATCTCAATCTTCCTCACCTGCTTGAGTATGTCAGCCGTCTCTTTCAATCTCTTTCCTTTTTTCTTTGCGACTATGCTTCCGCGCCTTTTTATAAAAATGCGCCCCATTCTGTCGCTTTTTTGTAAGAAAGCGACGCAAAAAACTTTTAGTGTAGCCTTTGCTCTACCCCCATAAGACTTATAGGCAACTTCGCCTACGAGTGAGTTTTGTGGAGGGATTTTTGTGCCAACCAAGCGAGCAACTCCGCAGTTTACAAGAGGTAAATGAGGAAGTTGCCATGCGCAGGGTGGTGCAAAAAGCACCCACAAGGCACACTCGCCATTAAGGTACCTCTACGGCGTTAAGTATCTCGGTGATAATCTCCTCGGTGGTGACATTCTCCGCCTCGGCCTCATACGACAAGCCGATACGGTGGCGCAGCACATCGTGGCACATGGCCCTCACATCCTCGGGAATCACATAGCCCCTATGCTTGATGAAGGCATACGCCTTCGAAGCCTTGGCCAAAGCGATGCTCGCACGAGGCGAAGCACCATAGGAAATCATGGGTGACAACTTCGAGAGGCCATACTCGGCGGGCTCGCGGGTGGCAAAGATGATATCCACAATATACTTCTCGATCTTCTCGTCCATATAGACATCGCTCACCACACGGCGGGCACGCACAATATCCTCGGGGGTGACAACCTTATGCACCTCGGGCATACCCTCTCCCGCGAGGTTCAACCTCACGATATCCCTCTCCTCCTGACGCTTGGGGTAGGTAATCTTAGCCTTGAGCATAAACCTATCCACCTGTGCCTCGGGCAGAGGATAGGTACCCTCCTGCTCGATAGGGTTCTGGGTGGCCATAACCAAGAAGGGGTCGGGCAGACGGAATGTCTCGTCGCCGATGGTTACCTGACGCTCCTGCATAGCCTCCAACAGCGCACTCTGCACCTTGGCAGGCGAACGGTTAATCTCGTCGGCCAGCACAAAGTTGGCAAAGATGGGGCCCCTCTTCACGGTGAACTCCTCGCTCTTCTGGGAGTAGATGAGCGTACCCACAAGGTCGGCAGGCAGCAGGTCGGGGGTGAACTGCACACGGCTGAACTTGGCATCCACAGCCTTCGCAAGCGTCGTAATAGCCAGAGTCTTTGCCAAGCCGGGAACTCCCTCCAGCAGGATGTGGCCGCCCGTAAGCAGGCCTATAAGCAGTGTGTCCACCAGATGGCGCTGACCAACAATGGTGTGGCCAATCTCCATCGAGAGCGAGTCCACAAAGATGCTCTCCTTCTCGATGCGCTCATTAAGTTCTTTAATATTAACTACTTCGCTCATAATATATAGTTTTTCTGTTTTGTCACTCACAGCGGCGGCTCGCACACCACCCTCCGTCAAACGAATATACACACAAAGTTAGTACTTTTTCTTCTCTTTTCCTCACCAAAATCGTGCAAAAAAAGAGGAGCGAAAACCTCGCTCCTCAAATTGTTGCTACATCAACATGTGCATCCGCCCTCGCCTGAATGAAAGGGTTGTCTCGACATCCACTCCATCCTCACTCGTAACACCCTTAAGCATTAGCGAGTTGCTGTCGAGTTGGAGCAGTGTCAGGGCCGTCACTTCACCCTCCATATAGAGGTTCAAAACGCTCTTCTGGTCGCTTGCAAGCAGATCGTAGGTACCCACAAGGGTCTCGCCCGTCGTGCCATTCTCGTCTTCATACATATTACAAGTAAAGTTGCCATCGGAGCTGAAGCAGAACTCGCACCAAATACCCAGCTGAGCGGGATCAATATCCATCGACATACCATTGGTGGTCATGTTAATGCTCGAAAGCATCCAGTGGCCGACGAGCAAATCGGCGGGCTCCTGCTCCTTGTCGCAAGAGGTCAGTGCAAACATCGAGGTGAAAGCTGCAAGAATCAGCGCAAAAATTGACTTTTTCATACATCTGTGGTTTTAGTGGTTAATATAATCTGTTGCCTTTTTTACATAGACGCAAAAGCACACCCAAACGTTGCACGGGGCAGAAATTATTTTTCTCCCACACCCGTGGTCCTAAATTTTGTGTGCAAATTTCGGGCGGTAAATATATATATATATCCAATTCGCCAAATTATTTGCAAAGAAAGAGCCCCTCCGCTCCCCAAATAAGATGGAGGAGTAGGGACAATAGGGACGATAAGGACATTAGGGTCATTAGGGAGAATTGCCCATAACTCCTATGATTCTTATAATTCCTATTTGGGTAGGACATAGGAGTTATAGGAGTAATAGAGTAATAAGAATTTGTCGGTTGTCGGTCGTCGTAAAAAAGCACAACACGAGATGAGTGCAAGGATTTTAGGACAAGCGAAGAAGTGCAGAAAGCCCACAGAGCAGAGGGATTTTTGTGCCAAAAAAAGAGCGAGTCCGCAGCTTACTTTCCGTAAGTGAGGAACTCGCTCTCTTTGCTTTGGTGCAAAAAGCACCTGCTATGTGGGTTTTAAGCCTTCTTCGATGCGCCGGTCTTAACAGCAGCCACCTTTGCACCCGAAGTCTTGGCAGCAGCTGCCTTAGGAGCTTTGGGAGCAGCGGGTTTCTTTGCTGCGGGCTCAGCTACTACCTCTGCAT
>JAGBZI010000052.1 GCA_017628305.1 Tidjanibacter sp. | reverse complement strand
TGATTCCTGCCGGTACCGGTGTTCGCGATTGGCAGAATGTGACTGTTGGTGCTCGCGCCGACTATGAGAACATCGCCGAGTAGTTCGTAGGACTACCCCGTATATTGAAAAAGCGGCCTTCCCAAGTGGGGAGGTCGCTTTTTTTAGTATTCATCTATCATGAGTTGCCATCTGCCGGTGGTGCCGATTTGAGGTAGGGAGGCAGCGGCTCTTTTTACCAATGCACACCGGCCACATCGGGGATGAAGTCGGTGGTGAGGGCGCCGTCGTCGTGCTCGGTGACAGCGATGAAGTCTATCCACACCTCGGCCGTTATGGCATGCTGCTCGATGTAGTGGTTGGCGGCCTTGATGAGGAAGGATATTTTGCGCCGAGTGAGCGCCTCGTGTGGTGTGGTGAGCGAGCCACTATGTCGTGTCTTGACCTCCACAAAGTGGTAGTGGCCATCGGGTGAGATGGCCACTATATCCAATTCGTGGGGCGGGCAGCGCCAGTTGCGCTCGGCAATGAGAAATCCGTTGGCACGCAGCCACTCCACAGCAGCCCTTTCGCCACGGGCACCTATGAGCTGTGTTTGGCCCATGAGTGTGAGGCGGCTACTTGGCAAGCAGGAAGTCGAGCGACTCGCCGGCGTTCACCTCGTAGGGCTCCACACCGTTGCGGAAGATGCGCAGGGGGCGAGGACCAATGAGCTCGAGTTTGCCGTCGATGTAGCGGAGCATGCAACCCTCTCGGAGGCCCACAACCCACATGGTGGGGTTGGCTACCACATACTCGGCGATGCGCTGCTCGCGGGTCTCACCTGCGTGTCCCTCGGGGTTGGCATCGAGGTAGTGGGGGTTAATCTGGAAGGGGATGGCTCCGATGGTGCGGAACGACTCGGGCTGCACGATGGGCATATCGTTGGTGGTGCAGAGAGTGGGACAAGCCACATTGCTACCTGCGCTCCAGCCCACATAGGGGGTGCCTGCGTTGAGCTTGGCGAGGATGGCCTCCATGAGCCCCTGCTCCTGCATGTTTTTCACAAGGTGGAAGGTGTTGCCGCCGCCCACAACGATTGCCTCGGCAGCCTCGATGGCGGCTTTGGGGCTCTCGGCGTGGTGTACGGAGCGCACGCGGATGCCAATCTCGCTGAAGCGAGCCTGCACCTTGGCCTCATACTCGTCGTAGGAGAAGGTGACACCTGCGTAGGGAACGAAAGCGACCTCGCTGACGCCTGCGAGGTGCTCGGCGATGCGCTCGAGAGGGTAGCGCAGATACTCCTCACCGGCATTGGTGGAGTTGCTAATGAGCAATAGTTTCATAGTGGTATATTTGTTTATAGGTTGAAAATTCTGTTTAAAGGTAGTGATAATTGGCGGGATGGGCAAATTTGCGGCCTGTTTTTTGCGAAAAAAAGGTTTGTGGCACCTCGCGAGGCGTTTTTGGGGCCTTTGCGTAAGTGGTGGATAATCAGTGTTTTGTCCTGAGGGAGAAGTTCGGCAGGTGCAAAAAAATGGGCAAAAGGAGTGTAATTACGGAAAAAGTGTTATATTTGTACCGATTTTCGCCTATGTGCGAGAAGAGAAATTGCCACACAATGTTAAACTTAAACTTATAAATTATGTCAGAAATTTCGCAGAAAGTAGTTGAGATTATCAAAGACAGGCTCAATCAGGATGTGAAGAACATCACCCCCGAGGCCAGCTTTGCTAACGACCTTGGCGCTGATTCGCTTGACACCGTTGAACTTATTATGGCCTTCGAGGAGGAGTTTGGTTTGGA
>JAGBZI010000051.1 GCA_017628305.1 Tidjanibacter sp. | reverse complement strand
GGAGCAATCCTCCAACACGATGGTTTCAAATACAGAAACCTCTGGTGGTAAGGGGGTGTCCAAATCAAAGTATTTCATGAAGTCCTGTGCAAACGCAACTTGCGCAAGACACAAAGAGATAAGTAATATATAGTATCTCATATTGCTAACACTCTCCACTTAAAGAGGTTAAGTTTAGAATCGTGTCTTCAATATTGGATGGCTTTGTATAGGTATATTTATTGTATATGTATTTGCTCGCCATTTTCGTGCGTTAGTTTGTTCTATGTCTACTCCTCTATTGTCGAGGTGTTGCTCTCCGCCCTGCCTTTGGGGATTATCTCCCAAGAATAATAGACATAGGTCATATTGCGCCCCTCGTCGGTTAAGTCAAAGGTGACTCTCTCCTTCATTTGCAACTCTATCGTTCTAAATACCTCCACTGGGATTTGAGTGTAAAAATATGTTGGTAAGAACATAAAGTAAACATCTGTAATCTCTCCGGTGGTTGAGGAGATGTTCAAAGTTATCTGCAATTCATCGTTGCCGATATTTGACACCTGCTCTTTTGTGAAAGCATTGCTTACAATTGCCTCCATCTCATTGTCTTGTTGTCGGGTGAAGAGGATGGGTTCCAAGTTATAGCCTAAATCTATTGGCTCGCCATTGGCCCACCTGACCTCATCTCGCCCCGGATGATTTTGTGCATTATAGAGATATATTGCAATATCATCCATAAACACATCTCTAATATATACGCCGTCACTCAAAACTATGGTGTCTGCTTTGTAGTCGCTCTCCTTGTAGACTCCATGCTCCAAATAGCGTTGTGCAAATGATGAAGCAATGCAACCCAATGAGAGCAATATGGTTATAATAATCCTTCTCATATCTCATTACTCCAATTCATCCTTGCGGAGTTCACATTCATTGCTAATAGATTGCAACCTTTTAACACTATTCTCAAATGTCGCAGTTGTATCTATAGACATTGTGTTGTTGTCTGTTTTCTACGGCTGCCCGACGCTATCGCCGACCGAGCCCGCAGACTACCAAAACCACTCTCCCCTTCCGCTACTTCGGCGCTTTGCGGTAGATGAAGGCGGCAATCAGCGCAAAAATCAAGTTGGGCAGCCACACCAGCAGTATCGATATGGCGCCGTCGTTGTTCTTGGCAATCTCCTCAAACACACGACCCATCATGATGTAGGTGAAGCAGAGTATCACACCGATACCGATGTTCACACCCGTGCCACTGCGCATCTTGCGGGCCGAGAGCGACACACCTATCACCGTGAGGATGAAGACCGACAGAGGGTAGGAAAACCTCTTCTGCCTCTCCACCTCGAAGATGCCTATCATGTCCGAGCCCTTCTGCTTTTGCTGCTCGATGAAGAGGTTGAGCTCCCCAATCTTCATGGTCGTAATGAGGTTTTCGACCTTGCCGAGCTCCTGCTCTGTGAGGTTGATGAGGGTGTCGAGCCTTGTGGTGTGGAGCTCGAAGATGTCCTCCTCGCCCACAAAGCGGTGGGTGGCATATTTGGGGGCCTCCCAATGGCCGTTCTTATCGTTGTAGGAGATGTCGCTTGCCTCCAGCGACTCCACAATGGCGCTCCCCTCGAAACGCTCGATGGTCATGAAAGAGGCCTTGTTGGTCGAGGGGTTGTAGTTGCGCATGTAGACGAAGACGCCCGGCTCTATCTGGCGGTAGATGTGGGGCTCATACTGAACCCTGCGGTTTTTGCGCAGGTATCTACCCTCAAACTCCACCCTCTGCTCGTTGGCCGAGGGGATAACCTGAAGGTTGAGGAAGAGCGAGATGGCGGTGATAAACATGGCCGACACAAAGTAGGGCCACAGGAGCCTGCGGAAGCTCACGCCACTAGCCTGAATGGCCGTAATCTCCGTGCGCCCCGCCATTTGCGAGGTGAAGTAGATAACCGCTATGAAGGTGAACAGGCCGCAGAACAGGTTGATGAAGTAGGGGATGAAGTTGACATAGTAGCCCAAAATGATTGCCTTCAGGGGGGCCTTCATCTCGATGAAGTCGTCGATTTTCTCCACAGCATCGAACACCACCACAATGATGATAATCAGTGCAATAGCCAAAAAGAAGGTGCCGAGAAATTTGCGTGTGATGTAGCCGTCGAGGATTTTGAACCCCGGCCACCAGCTTCTGCGGTTTTTTTCTTCTAGTCTGTAGTCGCCCATTGCATTACCTTGTTAGAAACCACAAATATAGAACAAAAATGTGAAATCTATCCCTCTCGCGCGCGATTTTTTGCCTTTCGCTGCCCACCCGAGAGAGGGATAAATGGGGAAGCATGAGAGGTGGAGTGTAACAAAGTGAAAAAAAGTTGTCGCCTCATGCAACATTTTGCTACCTTTGTGCATCTATATGGTAAGCAAACCTACTAACTACCAATCCACAAATACCTCAAGCGTATGAAACAGACTCTACTAAAAACATCTATTTTGGTAGCCTTCGTAACCCTTGTGGCTTGCCAAACTGCCGACCACAATGGTGGATACTACTATCCCGACTACAACAACAATCCCCTCGGTGGCGACCAATTCACCGACTACGGCGAGAACGGATTTGTCGACACCGCCGAGCAGCCCAATTCCACCTTCTCCGTGGATGCCGACGGTGCCTCCTATGCGGTGATGAGGGCCTACCTCAACAAGCGCGGAACTCTTCCTCCCCCGGCAGCTGTGAGGGTGGAGGAGATGATTAACTACTTCACCTACGACTACTCCGACCCCGAGGCGGGACACTCTGTGGGGCTCTCCCACGAGCTCACTCGCTCTCCTTGGACACCCGACCACCTGCTTCTGCGCATCGGGCTCAAGGGTAAGGAGGTAGCCCCCGAGGATATGCCTGCCAACAACTATGTCTTCATGGTGGATGTGAGCGGCTCGATGAGCTCCACCGACAAGCTCGACCTGCTCAAAGAGGGATTGCTGGCACTTGCCGAGTCTCTTACCGAGAGGGATAGGGTGAGCCTTGTGACATACAGTGGCGAGGTGGAGGTGCTACTGAATGGGGTGGCCGGCAACGACTACGACACCATCTCGAAGGCCATCTCCAAACTCCGTGCGGGGGGTGTGACCAATGGTGGCGACGCGCTTCGCATAGCCTATGGTATTGCTCGTGCGTGCTACATCGAGGGTGGCAACAACCGAGTAATCATCGGCACCGACGGTGACTTCAATGTGGGCATGACCTCCAACGAGGAGGTGGTGGAGTTTGTCGAGAAGCAGCTGGAACACAACATCTACCTCAGTGTCATGGGCTTCGGACTCGGCAACCTCAACGACTCCATGATGGAGCAGATGGCGGCCCACGGCAATGGCAACTACGACTACATCGACTCCAAGGCACAGATGGTCAAGGTCTACATCCACGAGCGTAACCGACTGCTGGCTGTGGCCAAGGATACCAAGGTGCAGGTGAGCTTCAACCCCGAGGTTGTCGGCAAGTGGCGCCTTGTGGGCTACGAGAACAGGGTCATGAATGATGAGGAATTTGAGGACACCAAGAAGGATGCAGGAGAGATTGGTGCCGGGCAGACCATCACTGCACTCTATGAGTTGATTCCCGCCGTGCGTGGAGAGAATCGCACTGAGCAGACCGAGAGTGGCGATGTGGCCACCTGTCGTGTGAACTACAAGGAGGCCTCCTCGGGTGCCAACCTCTCGTTGGACCACGCTGTGGGTGGCGAGGTTGTTGCTTTGAGTGAGGCCTCGTCGGAGATTAAGTGGGCTGCTTCGCTGGCCGCCATGGCTATGCTCGCCCGCGACTCGGAGTACAAGGGGGAGGCCACGGTGGATATGGTGATGGAGCTGGCCGACGAGGGCGTTGTGGGCCCCTCGGTGCAGAAGGTGGACCCCAACAACTACCGCATACAGCACCTCGGCTTGCTCGAATTGTGGAAGGATAGCATGAACCACATATGGATACCATGAGCTACATATATTGGTAATCCGACCCGAGTTTCGAGTTAATTCAACCTCATAACCAAAAAGGGGGATGGCTAAGTTACTTTTTGGCCATCCCCCTTTATAATTAATCGTTTTAGTGCTGCTCGCCCGGCATCTCCCAAAGGCTCTTGGGCGCCCCCGGTTTAGTTCTCCTTGCTGTAGCTCTCCCACTTGGCCAACACCGAGCGGAAATCCTCCGGCAGCTCCGAGTCGAGGTAGAGCTCCTGTTTGGTAGTGGGGTGCACGAAGCCCAAGCATCGTGCATGGAGAGCATGGCGGGGCATGAGTTGGAAGCAGTTCTCCACAAACTGCTTATACTTGCTGAAAGTGGTACCCTTCAGTATTCGGTCGCCACCGTAGCGCTCGTCGTTGAAGAGGGGGTGGCCGATGTGTTGCATGTGGACACGAATCTGGTGGGTGCGGCCCGTCTCGAGCCTACACTCCACAAGGGTTACATAGCCAAACCTGCGTAGCACCTTGTAGTGGGTGACGGCATGTTTGCCACACTCACCGTCAGGGTAGGCAGCCATGTTCATGGGGTCGGTCTTGCTCCTGCCCACATGTGCCACCACGGTACCCTCGTCCTCCTCGAAGTTGCCCCACACAAGGGCCAAGTAGCGGCGAGTGATGGTGTGCTCAAAGAATTGGTGGGCAAGGAAGGCGTGGGCATACTCCGTTTTGGCCACCACGAGCAGGCCCGAGGTGTTTTTGTCGATGCGGTGCACAAGGCCCGCACGGATGTCGCCGCTACCCTCCTGAAAGAGCTCGGTGGCGCGCAGATGGTAGGCCAGAGCGTTTACCAGCGTGCCGTCCCAGTTGCCGTGACCGGGGTGGACAACCATGCCGGCGCGCTTGTTGACCACCAGCAGTTGGTCGTCCTCATAGACAATCTCGATGGGTATATCCTGTGGCACGAGGGTGGTATCCCTCTTGGGGTAGGGCATCACTATGGAGATGCGCTCGAGGGGCTTCACCTTGTAGCTCGACTTCACGGGCTTGCCATCCACGAGGATGTTGCCACAGTCGGCTGCCGCCTGAATACGGCTGCGACTGCAAGCCTCCATGTGGGTGGCCAGATAGCGGTCGATGCGCATGAGCGACTGCCCCTTGTCCACAACTATCGCAAAGTGCTCATAGAGCTCCTCGCCCTCTTCGCCTGTGCCCTCCAGCTCGTCGAGCTCGGGGTCGGGGCGGTCAAATTCTTTTGCCTTCATAGCGGGGTGTGAGTGGTGATGTGAGTGGTGGTTGGCAGTGGGTTATTCTCTCTCCTCCAGTCGGAGCCACACGGAGATTGCATGGCCCTGACTCACGGGAGTCTCGGCCACGGGCGACTGTATATAGACCTTCGCGGCATTCTGCTCGGCCATGTCGAGGCCTCCGTCGAACTCCACGCTGCCCACATTGAGGCCCAAGTCCCACAGGGTGCTCTTCACCTCACGAAGGGTGAGGCCGGTGAGGTCGGGCACGGGCTCCCTAAGGGTGCGGTTGCCGCCTACCACAAGGGTCACCTTGGAGCCCAAGGGTGCCTGAACGATGGAGTCGGCCTTCAGCTTCTGGCCGTGGAGCCTCTGCTCAATGACATAGTTGTTGGCCAAGTCCTCCACATAGAGCAAGCGGTCAATCTCGAGCCCTGCGGTCAGGAGGTTGCTCTTGGCCTGACGGAGGGAGTAGCCCGCAACATAGGGGACATCCACCGACCTCTGGCGCGAGGCGTTGATGGTGACATAGACCTTGCGGCCGCTCTTCACCTTCTCCTTGCCGGCCGAGGGGCGCTGCTCGAGAATCACGCCACCGGCATAGACGGGCACATAGAGCGAGTCGTTGACAATAATCTCCAACTTACCCTTCTGCGCCATGCTCTCGGCCTCCTCCACGGTCACACCGATGAAATTGGGCACATCCTTGTTCTGGCCGTGGCGGGTGAAGATGCCCAGCAGCAGATTGACCACAAAGAGGGCCGCAATGAGCAGAACCACAGCCAATATGCCGTTGCGCACAAGGGTGCGGAACACACCGCGCTCCTTCACATTCTTTGCAGCCCTGCGTCCTGCGGGCTCGCGTTTGGGTTGTGGCTTGTCGCCACCTTTGGGGGATTTGTTGACCCCATAGTTTTTGTTCGCCATACTATTTTGAGCAATCGTTTTTTTGCTATTGGTTGTTAAGTAGTTTACCTGTGTTGCGGCAACTTTCAACTCTCCACCCTGTTTTCTGCCAACAGTTTGCAGAGTCTTTCGCGGGCGCGGTGAATTTGGGTCTTCACGGTGCCGATGGGGAGCTCCAATTGGAGCGCAATCTCCTCATACGACAACTCCCTCATGAAACGCATCTCCACCATCGTGCGATACTTCTCCGGCAGGGCCGCCATACAACGCTCCAACTGCACATTGTGTTGCTCGTTGATGAGGTGTTGGTCGGCACTCTCGTCGAACGAGGGGGTGTGCGAGGGGCAGGCATTGCCCAGCTGGTCGATGGAGAGCTCCTCCCTGCGGCGACGCACATAGTCGATGAAGGTGTTGCGGGCGATGGTGTAGGCCCACTGGCCGAAGCTGAACTGCGGGTTATACTTCTGGAGGTTGATGTAGATTTTGAGAATACTCTCCTGCACCAAGTCGTTGGAGTCCTCCTTGTTGCCACCCGTGCGGTGCAGAAATAGGGCATGGATGCCCTCGCGGTAGCGCTGCACAAGCGTCTCGAAAGCCATAGCATCGCCGTCGAGTGCCAGCACCACAAGTTGTGCGTCGGAGAGAATTATGTACTTTTCAATATCCACACTGCAAACCTTTTGCGTTGTCTATCTCCACTTATACTTGGGCACAAACTTGCGCCACACAGACAAGGTGGCCTCCACGGCGGGAGCCACAAGGTCGTAGAACCACCAGCCGGCCACTGTGCCTCGCTCCGAGAGGCGGCGCGAGAGGCGCTTCATCTGCCACCACACCACCACAAAGCGGAGGGCTACAGCCACACCTGCGGCAATCTTGGCTGCCGGGGGCATAAAGAGTGCCACAGCAAGCGCCACGGCAAAAAAGAGTGCCCTCGACCACAGTTCCAACCCCGTGGACCACTTGGCACGAAGGGGATAGAAGCGGTATGGGTAGGACAATTTCAGTCGGCGGGGCAGCCACCAGTCGAGCCCTCCCCACGACCTCTGGTCGATGGTTGAGGAGCCGCCGAGGATGGCCACGGTGTTCTCCTTGGTGGCAATTTTCTGCACAAAGAGGTCGTCCTCGCCCATGTTGAGGTTCAGGTGGTTAAATCCGCGTGCGGCAAAATAGGTAGCCTTCGTGAAGCCCATGTTGCAGAGGGTGCCACGATAGGGGTGGCCGCCGGCGATAGCCGCCAACCAGCGGGCCGACAGCACCATGTTGGCACACCTTATGACCCCATTCCACACCCCCTTGCGAGGAGTAATGGAGGCGTAGCCAAGCACCACACTGTGGTTCACAAAGCCGCGAGCCATGACCTCCGCCCAACGCTCCGTGCGGGGTGTGCAGTCGGGGAGGGTGAAGAGGATGTTCTCCCAGCGTGCCGCCTTGATGCCCACATTGAGGGCCATCTTGGTGGAGATGGGGAAGAGGGGGTCGGCAGCCAGCTTGGTTGTGGTGAGTCGCTCGCCATACTTTATGCGCAGCAGGCCGAGCTGCTCGCCCACCTCCACATCGCCTGTGACATTCACCACCACCACCTCATAGTTGGCCAAGCGCTGCTCCAGAAAGAGGGGTAATCTTTCGTCGAGAAATCCGTGGTCGGCCTCGTAAAGGGGGATGATGACCGAGAGCCCCTTGCTGAGGGCCTCCTCGGAGGGTGAGGGATTGCGATAGCGGGTGATGCGACCGATGGTCACGAGGTGGTGGATGAGCTGCACAATGAGCAGCAGCGCCAATGCCCCGAGCAGGCACAGACCAGCCATCTCCGCCCCTTTGGTCAAAAAACTATCCGACAGTGTTGTCAAAAAACTCTCGCTCTTCATTCCTGTGTGGTAAATATAGATGACAAAGTTACGCATTTTTTTGGAAAATCCTTACCTTTGCACCACTATGAAATTTACACTCCAACACACCGACCCCCAGAGTGGTGCCCGTGCAGGACTTATCAACACCGACCACGGCACCATCGAAACACCAATATTCATGCCCGTGGGCACTGCTGCCACCGTCAAGGGTATCTTCCACCGCGACCTCCGAGAGGATGTGAAGGCTCAAATCATCTTGGCCAACACCTACCACCTCTACCTCCGTCCCGGCATGGAGGTTATCGAGAAGGCGGGTGGTGTCCACCGTTTCAGCACTTGGGACCGCCCGATGCTCACCGATAGTGGTGGTTTCCAAGTCTTCTCGCTTGCCGCAAGGCGCAAAATCACCGAGGAGGGTGTGCGCTTCTCGAGCCACATCGACGGCTCTAAGCACATCTTTACACCCGAGAATGTCATCGACACCGAGCGCACCATCGGCGCCGACATTATGATGGCCTTCGACGAGTGCCCCGACGGCAAGAGCGACTTCCGCTATGCCGCGCGCTCACTCGCCATGACACAAAGATGGCTCGAGAGGTGTTTCAACCAATACGAAAAGACCTCGCCCAAGTATGGCTACCACCAATCCCTCTTCCCCATCGTGCAGGGCTGCACCTATCCCGACCTGAGGGCCTCGGCTGCCGAGTTTGTCAAGCAGTTCAATGCCGACGGCTATGCCATTGGTGGTCTGGCGGTTGGCGAGCCCGCCCCTGTGATGTACGAGATGATTGAGGTGGTCAATGCCATCCTCCCCACCGACCGCCCACGCTACCTGATGGGTGTGGGTACGCCCGTGAATATTCTGGAGGCCATCGAGCGCGGTGTCGACATGTTCGACTGTGTGATGCCCACGCGAAATGGTCGCAACGGTATGCTCTTCACTTCGGAGGGTGTTATCAACATTCGCAACGAGAAGTGGAAGGATGACTTCTCGCCTATCGACCCCAATGGTGCCAGCTTTGTCGATACCCTCTACTCCAAGGCCTACCTGCGCCACTTGAGCGTGTCGGGCGAGATGATGGCCGCACAGATTGCTTCGCTCCACAATGTGGCCTTCTACCTGTGGCTGGTGGGCGAGGCTCGCAAGCACATCATCGCCGGCGACTTCAAGCCTTGGAAGGATGAGATGGTTGTGAAACTTCAGCGCCGCCTGTAAAAAGTGCACCTTGCCGGTGAATTTTCCCTCAGCAATCTGCACTTTTAAGTATTCGGCAGTATGACACAAAAAAAATGAGTGACCTCGCATTGGCGGGGTCACTCATTTTTTGTGTCATTATCTTGCCTTGTTGCACCGAGCTCTATCGTCTGCGCTTGGGCATCATGGGCATGCCGCGCATGGGCATTCGTTTGTTGCCGGCACCGGCTGCCATCTTCATCACCTTGCGCATATCCTCAAACTGCTTCAGCAGGCGGTTCACATCCTGAAGTGTTTTGCCGCTACCGGCAGCAATACGGGCCTTGCGCGAGGGGTTGATTATCTCGGGATGCTCCCTCTCGGCGGGGGTCATCGAGCTGATGATTACCTCCACATGTTTGAACACATCGTCATTAATCTCCACACCCCTCAGAGCCTTGTCCATGCCGGGAATCATTCCCATCAGGTCCCTCATGGAGCCCATCTTCTTAATTTGGCCTATCTGCTCGAGGAAGTCGTTGAAATTGAACTCGTTGGTGTAGATTTTCTTCTTCAGCTTGCGCTCCTCCTCCTCGCTGAACTGCTCCTGTGCGCGCTCCACGAGCGACACCACATCGCCCATGCCGAGGATTCGGTCGGCCATACGCTCGGGGTGGAAGGTTTGCAGAGCATCCATCTTCTCGCCGCTCGAGATGAATTTGAGGGGTTTGTTGACCACCGAACGGATGGAGATGGCTGCACCACCGCGGGTGTCGCCGTCGAGCTTGGTGAGTACCACGCCGTCGAAGTCGAGCCTTTGGTCGAACTCGCGGGCGGTGTTCACTGCGTCCTGACCCGTCATGGAGTCCACCACAAAGAGGGTCTCCGAGGGTTTCACGGCGGCCTTCACAGCCTCAATCTCCTGCATCATCTGTTCGTCGACAGCCAAGCGACCTGCCGTATCGACAATGACGGTGTTGATGCTCTTTGAGCGGGCATACTTGATGGCGTTCTCGGCAATCTCCACGGGGTTCTGGTTGCCCTCCTCGGTGTAGACCTCCACGCCTACCTGCTGACCCAAAATCTTCAGCTGGTCGATAGCTGCGGGGCGGTAGACATCGCCGGCCACCAGCAGCACGCTGCGGTTCCTCTTCTCCTTGAGCATCTTGGCGAGCTTGCCCGAGAAGGTGGTCTTACCCGAGCCCTGCAAACCTGCAATGAGGATTACGGCGGGGTGGCCCGAAAGGTTGATGTCGGTGGCGGTGCCGCCCATCAGTGCCGCCAGCTCGTCGCGCACAATCTTGGTCATCATCTGGCCGGGCTTCACGGCGGTGAGCACATTCTGGCCCAAAGCCTTCTGCTTCACCTCGTCGGTGAAGGTTTTGGCCACCTTGTAGTTGACATCGGCGTCGATGAGTGCGCGGCGTATCTCCTTGAGGGTTTCGGCCACATTGATTTCGGTGATTTTGCCCTCACCTTTGAGTATCTTAAACGACCTCTCTAACTTCTCGGATAAATTCTCAAACATGTCGTGTATGCTCTTTCTGTTCTATGCAACTTTATCGTATGGCTCTCCATACATTGGGGCAAAGATACACATTTTCTGAAAACTTGCCACAATATTCTCCCTAACCGCCGCGTTATTCTCTCGACCAACACCTTTTTTCACCACACAACAACACTGCCTATGTAGCAATTCGCCTCGATGTTTTCGGCCAATCACCACTCATAGCGAGGGCTCCGACCCCGCAGAGGGAGCATTGTGCCACACTTATGTTTATTATTAACACAGTACATAAAAACTATGAACAACAAGGCGATTCTTATCTGTGGTACCCTGTTGGGTGCTGCACTTGTGGGTGCTGTGAGCGCCACAGCTGTGGTGAAACTCCACTCCGACAACTCCACTCCGGCCCCCCAACAGCCCGCAACCGAGGCTTTGGCTCTCCATGCCACCGCCCCACACAACCACTTTGCGAGCTACACCAAGGAGAAGTACCCCGACCTCACTTATGCCGCCGAGAATGCTGTGAAGGCTGTGGTCAACATCGAGGTGATAACCACCGTCAAGGGTAACCCCTCTTTCGACCCCTTCTTGCAGTTCTTCGGCATACCCCAAGGCTATGGCGCTCCCTCCACACGCGAGGCTAAGGCGGGAGGTAGTGGTGTGCTCATCACCTCCGACGGCTACATCGTCACCAACAACCATGTGGTGGAGAACGCCACGCGTGTGAAGGTGAAGCTCAATGATGGTCGCTCGATGGAGGCCACGGTGGTGGGCACCGACCCCACAACCGATGTGGCACTGCTGAAGGTGGAGGGCGAGGGACTTCCTTTCCTCACCTTTGGCTCCTCCGATGAGCTCCGTTTGGGTGAGTGGGTGCTGGCCATTGGCTCCCCCTTCGACCTCCAATCGACCATCACCGCCGGCATCGTGAGTGCCAAGGCGCGCAATCTGGGGGCTATTCCCTCGCAGTATAGCATCGAATCCTTCATCCAGACCGATGCGGCTGTCAATCCCGGCAATAGTGGTGGTGCGCTTGTCAACACCGCGGGCGAGTTGGTGGGCATCAACACCCTCATTCAGTCCCAAACGGGAAGCTACATCGGCTACTCCTTTGCTGTGCCCAGCAGCATTGTGAGCAAGGTGGTGGTGGACCTCAAGGAGTATGGGGTGGTGCAGCGTGCCCTGCTCGGCATTCAGTATCAGGAGATAAATGGCGACTTTGTGGAGGCTCGCGGCGAGGAGCTTGGCATCAGTGAGATTGGTGGTGCATGGGTGGCAGAGGTGACTCCCGGGGGTGCTGCCGAGGCGGCCGGCATCCGCAAGGGCGACATCATCCTCGCCATCGACGGCAAAACCATCGACTCCTCCGCACGACTCAGCGAGATTATTGCAGGCCGTCGACCCGGTGAAAAGGTGAAAATTTCGGTCAAAAGAGAGGGCAAAGTGAAACCTTTTGAGGTGACACTGCGTAATAAGGCCGGAAAGACAGAACCCGTGAGCAAAGAGGAGGCAGCACTCCTCACCTCGCTCGGAGGTGATTTGGCCGACATCGACTCCCGCACAGCACGCACGCTGGGCATCCGTGGAGGAGTGAAGGTGGTGGCCGTCAGAGAGGGTGGTTTTCTTGCCAAGGCTCGTGTGAGGCCCGGATTTGTCATTACCCATATCAACGAGGTGGCCGTGGAGAGTGCCGCCGATGTGGAGAGGGTGTTGGCAAGCGGTAAGGCGGGCGACCACATAACCTCCATCGACGGTATTTACCCCTCCACAGGTCGCGCAGCAAGCTACTCGCTTGTGGAATAGGCGCCATGATTGGTGCGCAGAGGGTGTGCCATGCGAATGGTGAGCAGAGTGCCGCGTAGAGGGTGTGCCGTGCGATTGGTGGTGCGAGGGAGCCTCGGGACCGTTGGAGCTGTCTTTTGAGTAGGAATTGATAAGTAGATTATTATAAAAGAGAACAGGAAATGAGACAGTTAAAGATTACGAAATCTATCACCAACCGCGAGAGTGCGTCGCTTGACAAGTACCTTCAGGAGATTGGCAAAGAGGAGCTTATCACCGTGGAGGAGGAGGTGGAGCTCGCGCAGCGCATCCGCAAAGGTGACCAAGAGGCACTCGAAAAACTTACCAAGGCCAACCTCCGTTTTGTGGTGTCGGTGGCCAAGCAATACCAAAATCAGGGACTCTCGCTGCCCGACCTTATCAACGAGGGTAACCTCGGACTCATCAAGGCAGCCGAGAAGTTCGATGAGACTCGTGGTTTCAAGTTCATCTCCTATGCTGTGTGGTGGATTCGTCAGTCCATCTTGCAGGCTCTGGCCGAGCAGTCTCGTATTGTGCGACTCCCCCTCAATCAGGTGGGTTCGCTCAATAAAATCAATAAGGCTTTCGGCCGCTTCGAGCAGGAGAATGAGCGTACTCCTTCGCCCGAGGAGCTTGCAGATATGCTGAGCCTTCCCAAGGAGAAGGTGAGCGACACCCTGCGTGTGTCGGGCCGCCATGTGTCGGTTGATGCACCCTTCGCCGATGGCGAGGACAACAACCTCCTCGATGTGCTCGTAAATAGCGACTCGCCCAATGCCGACCGTGGCCTTATCAATGAGTCGCTGGCTACCGAGGTGGACCGCGCACTCGACACCCTCACCGACCGCGAAAAGGATATCATCAAATCCTTCTTCGGCATCGGTTGTTCGGAGATGACCCTCGAGGAGATTGGCGAGAAGTTTGGTCTTACACGCGAGCGTGTGCGCCAGATTAAGGAGAAAGCCATTCGACGCCTCCGTCACAGCAGTCGAAGCAAACTTCTGAAATCCTACCTCGGCTAAAAAACTCAGAAGCTGTCAGCTGTCAGCAGTCAGCATTCAGCATTCAGCTGTCAGCTATTTTGGAGTTTGAGAGGCAGTCGGAGCGACCATTTTGTGATGGGAATTTTTGGCGACGACACTATAACTTAGAGGCATCCAATGCCCCTGATGCAACTGAAAAAACGCCCCCTGTGCACACTTGCACAGGGGGCGTTTGGTCTACAATCGGGCCGGCTGTTACACATTGAAAAGCTTCTCGGCAATCTGCACGGCATTCAGGGCTGCACCCTTGCGTATCTGGTCGGCTACGCACCAAAAGGTGAGGCCGTTGGGGTTGGCTATATCGCTACGGATGCGACCTACATACACAGGGGTGCTCTCCGCAACAAAGAGGGGCATGGGGTACCTCTTCTCCGAGGGGGTGTCCTCTACAACGATACCCTCCGCCTCCATGAAGGCTTTGCGGGCCTCCTCGGGCGACACGGGGCGCTCAAACTCCACCCAGATGGCCTCCGAGTGGGCGCGTGCCACGGGCACCCTCACGCAGGTGGCGCTCACGGCTATGTCGGAGTGCATGATTTTCTGTGTCTCGTAGAACATCTTCAGCTCCTCCTTGGTGTAATCCTCCTCGGCGAAGAGATCAATGTGGGGGATGACATTGCCCGCCAGCTGGTAGGCAAACTTGTTTACGGTGGGCTGCTTACCCTCGGCAATCTCGGTGTACTGCTGCTCCAGCTCGGCGATGCCGCTGGCACCTGCACCGCTGGCAGCCTGATAGGTGGCCACATGTACACGGCGGATGTGGGCGAGCTTCTCCAGTGCGGCGAGGGCCACAACCATCTGTATGGTGGAACAGTTGGGGTTGGCGATGACCCTGCGGGGTGCGTTGTGGGCATCCTCGGGGTTCACCTCGGGCACCACCAGAGGTACATCGGGGTCCATGCGGAAGGCGCTGGAGTTGTCAATCATGATTGTGCCATGCTTGGTGATGGTCTTCTCAAACTCCTTTGAGGTGCTGCCACCGGCCGACACAAAGGCCACATCGATGCCGCGGAAGGCGTCGTTGTGCTCGAGGAGCTGCACGGTGTAGGTTTTACCCCTGAACTCGTAGGTGGTGCCGGCACTGCGGCTGCTACCAAATAGATAGAGATTATCGATGGGAAACTCGCGCTCGGCGAGAATACGCAGGAACTCCTGACCTACGGCGCCACTTGCGCCAACTATTGCTACATTCATATCTTTTTTTTACCTGTTATGTTATCTTAACGACTTACGACAATTTTTCTTTAGAAGAACTCGTCATCCTCCTCGAAAATCACATCCGAGGGTTTTTCTTCTGGGATAGGCTCGCCGCTCTCCTCACCCTCGCTCTCCACATCCTCGATGGTGATGGAGCCGTCCCAGCAATCATACTCCTTGGCTCCCGAGGGGCGATGGAAGCTGTCCTCGCGGGTGACACCCAGCGTGCCGTTGTCCATCACCTTCTTGAGGAACTCGCCATAGATGGGAAGTGCCACCACAGAGCCCTCACCCTTGGCCTCCAAGTGTACGCTCTGGTCCTCGCCGCCGACCCACACACCTCCCACGAGGTTGGGGGCTACGCACATAAACCATGCGTCGCGGTTCTCCTGTGAGGTACCGGTCTTGCCGCCCACCTCAACATCATTCATGCCATAGGCCCAGCCGAGCCTAACACCCGTACCGCGCTGAACCACGGTGCGGAGCATGCCCACCATTGTGTAGGCCGTCTGCTCGCTGATGGCCACCGTGCTGGTGGGCGAAAACTCGGCCAACACATTGCCATGTCGGTCCTCGATGCGGGTTACAAAGATGGGCTCCGTGTGGATGCCGCGGTTGGAGAAGGTGGAGTAGGCTCCCACCATCTCGAAGAGGCTCACATCGGGGGTGCCGAGACAGATGGCATTCACGGGGTCCACAAAGCTCATGATGCCCATATTGTGGATGAATTCGGCCACCGCAGCGGGTTGGTTGGCCTGCTTCATAATCCATGCGGAGTAGTTGTTGCGGCTGCGAGCCATGCCCCAGCGCAGAGGGTACATCTCGCCGTCGTAGACCACGGAGGTGCCGGCCTCTTTGGGGGTCCATGCCTCACCCGTGTAGGTCTCGATGGTCACGGGCAGGTTGGGGACCATTGTGCAGGGGTTGTAGCCCAAATGGTCGAAGGCGAAGGTGTAGATGAAGGGCTTGATGGTGGAGCCCACCTGACGCTTGCCCTGTTTGGCCATGTCATACTTGAAGTAGCGGAACGAGGGACCACCCACATAGGCCTTCACATAGCCGTTGTGGGGGTCGACAGCCATCAGCGAAGCCCTCATTATGCGCTTGTGGTGGAGGATGGAGTCGAGGGGAGAGATGAGGGTATCCACCTCACCTTTGTAGGTGAAGATGCGGCACTTCACGGGGGTGCGGAAGGCCTCCTCAATCTCCGCCTGCGAGTGGCCCGCATTGCTCATGTCGCGATAGCGGTCGGAGTAGCGAATGGCGCGCTTGATAATCTTCTCCACCTCCTCCTGTGGCAGGTCGCCAAAGAGTTTGCCCGACTCCTTCACCTGTTTGTCCATGGCGGGCTGTATCTGACCGGAGAGCTGTTTCTGCACAGCCTCCTCGGCATAGCGTTGCATGGTGGAGTTGAGGGTGGTGTAGATTTTCAGGCCGTCGCGGTAGATGTTATACTCGGTGCCGTCGGCCTTTTTGTTCTTCAAGCACCAGCCGTAGATGGGGTTGCTCTCCCATCTCTCCAACTCGCGCTCGTAGTCGTACTTGGTGTAGTACATGTTGCGAGTGGGCTTGGGCGAGGTCATCGTTGTGCGAATCATCTCGCGGAAGTAGGTGGCCAAACCCTCGTTGTGCGACGACGAGGAGAAGTTGAGCTCTATGGGGAGTGCCTTGAGCGAGTCGAGCTGGGGGGCGGAGATATAGCCTGCGGCCTCCATTCGTGCCATCACGGTGTTGCGCCTTGCGAGCGAGTTCTTGGGGTTTCTCACGGGGCTGTAGCGCGTGGGGGCATTTACCACACCCACCAATGTTGCGGCCTCCTGCACATTGAGCTCGTGGGGCTCCTTGCCGAAGAAGGTCTTGGCGGCGGCCTTTATGCCGTAGGAGTTGGAGCCGAAGAATACGGTGTTGAAGTACATGGCCACAATCTCCTCCTTGGTGTAGTTGTACTCCAGCTTCACAGCCGTTATCCACTCCTTGAACTTGGCCACCACGAGTTTACCCGTGCGTGCTAGCTTGGAGTTGTAGCGTGTGGTGTCGCGAGGGAAGAGGTTTTTGGCCAGCTGCTGTGTGATGGTGGAGCCGCCACCCTGACCGCGGTCGCCGAGGGCAATGGTCTTGATGCCCACGCGTGCCAACGACACAAAGTCGATGCCCGAGTGGGTGTGGAACCTCGAGTCCTCGGTGGCTATGAGTGCCTTCACAAGCGAGGGCGAGAGCTCTTCGTAGTCGACATACGAGCGGTTTTGCACATAGTAGGAGCCGAGCAACACGCCATCCTCCGAGTAGATTTCGGTTGCGAGGTTGCTCTTGGGGTTTTCGAGCTCCTCGAAGGAGGGAAGCTTGCCGAAGGTGCCGCTGTTGGTGAGCACCAGAAGGCCGAGGAATGTGAGTGTGGGCACTAACACTACTACCCAAAACCAGAGTGTTACCTTCTGGCTGCGGGAGAGTGAACCATATCGTTTAATCTTCATAATTTTCTGCAATTAGATGACTTTCCAATCTACAAAGATACCTTGTTGAATTGAAAATTCAAAATTGAAAGGTGATAATTGAGAATTGAGGGTTGAAAGTGGCCCTTCGGCGCTCGCCATTTTTTGGGAAAGGTATCTAAGTGGCACTCTCGTTCCTGATGTCCAAAATGGCTCTAAAAATTGGTTCCTATGCCGAATGATGGGGTGGGGTGGCCGAGGTCGCGCACATCGAAGTAGCACCCCACGCGGAGGGTGAGGTCGCCCTGTGAGGGCAGGCGAAGCCACGAAGTGTCCACCCTCAGGTCGCAGCCCACAGTGGTGATGTTGCTGCTGACGCTCTTGGTGCCGTTGCTGAGGAAGCCCCATAGGGTGTCCACGAAGGCTCCCAGACGCAGACGCTTGACGAGAACCACACCGCTCCAGCCCCAATCGGGGTAGCAGAGGGGGGTGTCGTACTGCACGGAGAGTCCCGTGAGATTGTCGGGGTAGACCGAGGTGCGGGCACCGCGAGGTATGAGCCAGTTGAATTGGGGTGCATAGCCGAGGGGGCCATTGCCCTCGATGCCCTGCCACGAGGCGCACAAAGTGAAACCATCGTTGGCTCCGAAGGCGGGGGTATAGGCGCGGCCGAAGAGCCCGACAGTATAGGGTGTGACGAATGGTTCTAGGGTGTGGGCTACGCCACCGATGATTGCCAGCCCCCAGCGGGGTTGGAGGTTGCGGTAGGCTTGGCGCGTGGAGCAGCTCCACTGGAGGGTGGCGGCTGCTATGTTCTGCCCCGTGGTGTAGCTCTGTGTGGTGGGCGAGTAGAGCAGGTTGTTGTTGTGGGAGAACTCCACGGAGGGGGTGATGACGGTCGTGAGGTTGCTGTGGCTCACCACGAGGGGGAGGTAGAGGCGCGCGTAGAGCGAGTGGGCATGGCGGGGCATTGGGGGTGTGTGGGTGTCCTCCGAGTGGTCGTAGTCGGAGAAGAAGTTGCCGCCTGCCATCATCGACCCTTTGGGTACGGCTACCTGTGGGCGACCGTTGTTCACATCGGCGCTCACCTCCAACTTGGGCCAGCGGCCTATGTATCTCATTGTGAGGCGCGCGCCCACCACTCCCGAGGGGCGCACATAGCCTCCGAGGGTGGTCTCTGCATCCGAGAGGAGGCTCTGCGAGGAGAGTGTGACACCGAGGCTCACATCGCCCAGATTGCCCGAGGCCAACTGCTCGGGACGGTAGTAGATGGGTGCCCAGCTGTGGATGTTGATGAGCCCTCCGAGGCGACTGTAACGCTTGGAGGGGATGGTGGCGTGGGAGTGCTCCCTCTTCTTGGGGCCATAGAGGATGTTGTTTACCGTGGGGAAGCCCTCCCAGCGGTAGACCTCGGGGTTGAGGATGTTGCGTGGCAGGGGGGAGTTCTCAACCCTCTCCACACCCTCCGTGGAGGCTGTGGCAAGGTGGTAACCCTCTGTGTCGTAGGTGGCCAGCACTATCTGATTCCCCTCCTGATTGGGGGCTCCCCAATGGGCACCATAGGGGGTGGTGGTGAGCTTCTCCTCAATACCTGTGACGGGGTCGAGTGCGTGTATCTCCTCGTAGCCGGTGGCTATGGAGCCGAAGTAGAGCCTTCCGTCGCTCCCTCCTCGGAGGGAAGCGAGGGTCGCTTGTGTGTGGGGTTTCACCGTTGTGCGGAACCCTATGGTGGGTTCAATCTGTTCGATGGCCATACCACGCTGGTCGGTGGTGAGGATGTAGAGCCCCTCGGCTGCCGAGGCCATGCCGTGGCACTCCACACCATGAGGCAGGGTGTGCTCCCCATTGGGGGTGACAATGGTGTAGGTGCCCTCGAGGTTGTAGCGTACATAAGCCAATTCACCCTGCCACTCGGTGGGGTAGAGGGCTCGGGTAGTGCGGGGTGTCACACGCTCCCTCTCTCCGTGGCCGTCGAGGGGGGTGCGGTAGAGCACCATGCCCATCTCCTGAGAGAAGGAGGAGAGCTGGGTGAGCTCGCTCCAGTAGAGGTGGTTGCCGACGATGGCGGGAGGGGTGTTGATGTAGCCCGTGGTGCGGAGTCGTCGCATGTGGCCGCTCTCGGGGGTGACGATTACGAACTCCTCGGGGGTGTCGAAACTGCTGCGGAGGGCTACAATCTCCCCTGTGGGCGTCCACAGCGGGTAGCGGTAGCTCTCATAGGGGGTGCGTCGCACGGTGGGGATAGGGGTGGTGTTCTCCTCCCTTGCGGGGAGCGACTCCCAGTGGTCGTTGAGCCGCTCGAAGGTGGTGCGGAAGAGCTCTTCGGTGGAGAAGCCCAAGCGTTTGCGCATGGCCCACTCAAAGGGGGTGATGGTTATGGGCCACTTGGCGGCATACTCCATCACCTCGCCCCACACATAGCCTCCTGCCAAGGTGTTGGCTGTGGTGACCATCTGGTAGCCCAGCTCATAGTGGGAGGGGGTGTAGTGGTTGTAGGAGCCGCCGAACCATTTGTCGGGGTTGTTGCCGCGGAGAATGTCGCGCCCCACGGCACGGTAGTAGGCTGTGAAGGAGGGTTGCAGCGCACGCCCATAGAGGCTCGCTTGGCTCTCGGCATCCACAGCATCGCCCTCCAACCACCAGAAGGGCATAACGCCCGAGGTGGCCAGCAGCGCCTGCTCGCCCAACAACCAGTAGAGATATTTGGCCATGCCACCAAAGAGGGCCCCATATTGTGCCGCGTGGCGATACTCATGCACGGAGAGTTGGCTGAGCCAATCGGTGGCGTAGCTTGCGGTGGCCGGGGTGGTGCATATCTCGATGCGTCGCGGAGCCATTATGGAGATGCCGTTGGAGGCACTTGAGGCGCTGTGCATGATGATGGGCATACGCAGAGGGGGGTGGCCCAAGCCGTAGCCTATGTGGTTGGTGAGTGAGTCGGTGAGGAAGAGTACGCGTCGTGCAGGCTCCTCGGCATAGTCGGGGGCGACGACGGTCACCCTCGCTGTACTCATGGTGCGCCAGCGAGCTGCGGGGCTCGCGCCGTTGGAGTAGAACTGTGCTGCAAGGGGCAACGACACTCCAGCCGTCGCCACCAACATCAAACATATCCTCCTCCACAGTGTGCGCATACCCTGTTTTGTCTATTTGCCACCGCCGGCAGCCTTAGCCTTGTAGCCCTTGGCAATAAGCAGCTCCACCACACGCTCGCGGTGGTTGCCCTGAATGATTATCTCGCCATCCTTAGCCGAGCCACCCACGCCGCAGCGATTCTTCAGCTCCTTGGCCAACTCCTTCAGGTCGCTCTCGCTGCCCACAAAGCCCTTCACCACTGTGGCGGTCTTGCCCCCTCGGTGGTTGCTCTCTATCCACACACGCAGGTTTTGCTGCGCAGGGGGGAGCGTTTCGACCTCCTCCTCGGCGGTGGTTGTGTAATTGAAATCGGGGTTGGTGGAGAATACCACGCCGAGGCGTGCCTTCCAATCGTTCTCTGCCATGGCTATTTATGTCTGTTTGGTTTGTTCGCTTTAGCGCAAAGATAAAAAAAATTTGTATATTTGTGGGAGAAACCATGGTAAATCGTCGCAGATACAATCCCCAGCGCATCTTCCGCCCCCAGCCACCCGAGCGACTCCCCGAGTTGTTGCCCGTGGAGGAGGGGTGCCGAAGGGTGGTGGCCGAGGTGGAGGGCTATGAGGATGTAGCCTTCTGGAGGGCTATTTTGGACCCCTATGAGAGCCCCTCATTGAGGTTCGACATCTCTGTGCCCCTCGACCGCAAACTCGCAAAGGGCAAAAAAACACTGCTCGGACGCGCCGCAGGGTGCCACCCGGGCCACATAATGTGTGTGGATAGCGACTTCGACTTCCTCTTTGCCGACCAGACGGACGACTCGAGGATTATCAACTCCTCGCCCTACATCTTCCACACCTATGCCTACTCCACGGAGAACTACCTCTGCTACGCACCCTCGTTGCACAATGTGTGTGTGAAGGCCACCAAGAACGACGCCAAAATTTTCGACTTCGAGCGCTTCATGGCAGCCTACTCGAGGGCCATCTACCCTGCCTTTGTGTGGTATGCCTACTCGGCTCACATCGCCACCCCCAATGTCTTCACCCTCCCTGCCTTCAAAAATACTGTGCGACTCGGCTACCTCGACCTCGACCGTACCGGTGCCGACACCATCAGCTGGCTCCAGAAGCAGGTGTCGCGACGCATCTATGCGCTCGAGGTGGAGCACCCCGAGATTGCCGAGCAGCTGGGGGAGTTTGAGAAACTGCTGGCAAGGCGTGGGGTGACACCCGACAATACATACCTCTTTATGCACGGTCACACACTGATGGATAATGTGGTGTGTGTGGTGCTCGACGCCGTGTGCGCCAAGTTGCGACTGCTCAGTGGCGAGCGAATACGCACCTCGGGTTGCGAGGGGCAAACGCTTCTGAATGAGCAGAGTAACTACACCAACTCACTCTTCAATGTGCGCGATGCATTGCTCTTCAACGAGAATTATAAGGAGTGTTTTCTCTACCGCAAATTGCAGCACGACATAGAGCAGTTTATTGAGCTGACGGACAAAAAATAGAACCATATCGAGTGGTCGATATGGTTCTATTTTTTTTGCATTCAGCGGTCGGTGGGCACTCTGCCCGCAACTCCTAATTCTCTCCTGCTTTCCAGTCGGCATAGTAGTCCTTCTGGAAGGCGCCGAGCTGCTGGCGATACTTCTCGATGTTGGAGGAGGCGAGCCATGTGATGTAGCCCCCCGTGAGCCCCGCAGCGTAGAGGCCCCTAATCTCCTTCTCCACATTCTCAGCATCGTAGGCTATGCCATTGCGGTCCACATGGCGCATGACATTGTAGGCCTGAACCCATGTGCGCACCACCGCGGGAGTGGGGGTCACATTCTGTCGCTCCTGCACACGCAAACCCCACTGGTAGAGGATGTCATAGGGGTTGTTCCAAGGCTTTGAGATGCCATAGTAACCATTGGAGAAGTGGTCGGGATAGGGCATGCCGCTTATCACATCGGCCACATTGCTGATGGCGGGCCAATACTGACCGTATGCGGTGGTGTAGCCGGGGTTGGCGCTCTCGCCGAAGACATCCACCGACACATAGGCTCCCACCTTGTGTATCTCGTCGCAGGCATACTGCACAAACCTCTGGATGGCCTGCACCTTGCTCTCGCCATAGCGATTGTGGTAGTCCACAATATCCTCCACACGGGTCATGCGGTCGGGAAAACGGACATAGTCGAAGTTAATCTCGTTGAAGCCAAACTTCTCCACAGACTCCTTCGCCAAGGCCACATTGAACTCCCATACGCGGCGGTCGAAACCGCTGGGCCAGTAGGCCTTGTTGTGCTTGAAAGGCTCGCCTGTGGCCCTCTCTGTGATGGCACACTGGGGGTTGTCCTTCACAAAGTAGCTATCCTTGAAGCAGGTGATGCGTCCCACCACATAGAATCCCTCGTCGTGGAGTCGGCTGACAACCTTGCGGTAGAGCTCCTCCTTGTCGCCCGCACGCTTGTGGTTGGTGGGGGAGTAGGTGGCCATGGCTTCGGCCTTGAAACCGGGGCTCTCGTTGTCCTTGATGTCGATGACGAAGGTGTTGATTTTGCTCTCCTTGGCGAGGGCTATGTAGCTCTCGATGTTGCGGAGCACGCCGGTGCCCGAGTTGAGGTAGAGCGAGTAGCAGGCGGTGGGCATGTGGTTGTTCTCGAAGGTGGGCTTCTCCACGGGGTAGAAGTCGCAACCTATGGCAGCTCCGCCACCAAAACTGTTCCTCACGGCCTTGTGTATGGGGTCGTAGAGGTCAGCTTTGTATCTGAGGGCCGCCTCCTCGGGGGTGAAGACCGTATACTTACTATATATGTATCCCTCCGTGCCGTTGTGGTTCACGCGGTAGGTGGCTACCGTGCCGTCGTGGCGCAGCGAGTCGTAGCCCACCACGGTGAGCTTGGCGTTCTTGTCGGCGAAGCCTGCGATGGTCGACCTCTCGGGGTCGGCAATGAGGGTCGCAGGGGTGCGCACCCACACAGCCTCCTCCCTCACGGCTCCGCGCCTGTCGAGAGATAGGCTCCCCTCGGGGAGGTAGAAGGTGGCGCCATCCACCAGCACCTTATAGAACCTCTCTTCGCCCCTCTTCTCGGAGCAGTTGGGGTAGAGGGTCACCTCGGTGCCTCGCAGGAAGGTGCCGGCCTCCAGAATCTCACCCTCCTCGGAGAGTGTGTAGAGGGTTGTTTGGGGTGTTGCGGAGGCGAGGAAACGCTGCTCGGTGACCTCGGGGTCTTTGCAAGAGGTGAGCGTAAGTCCCATGATGAGGGCCCAAAGTGAGCCTTTGAGTAGTAGTCTTTTCATATCTCGTGTGTTCTTTTTTTCCAATAACAACACAAAAGTACAATTCTAAATTGAAAGTTGAAAGTTGAAAGTTGAAAATTGCGACTCCTCCCCCAACTAAGCGGAGCAAAGTCGAGTGTCGCGGCGAAACGCAGCCAAGAAATCCCATCACAGAAGGGGTGCTCTGACCCCAAATAAAAAACGGGACCTCGTTTGAGGCCCCGCTTTTCGGTTATGCGGTCATCTGATGACTATTTCTCCAGCTTGGGACCGGCAGCAACAAGTGCCTTACCCTCATCGTTGGTGGTGAACTTCGAGAAGTTCTTGATGAAGCGGCCAGCCAAATCCTCTGCCTTCACAGTCCACTCACCCTCGGCAGCATAGGTGTCGCGAGGATCGAGGATGGCGGGGTCAACGCCGGGAAGCTCGGTGGGTACGGTGAAGTCGAAGTAGGGAATCTGCTTGGTGGGTGCGTTGTCAATCGAGCCGTCAAGGATGGCGTCGATGATACCACGGGTATCCTTAATCGAGATACGCTTGCCGGTACCGTTCCAACCGGTGTTCACGAGGTAGGCGGTAGCGCCCGAAGCCTGCATGCGTTTCACGAGCTCCTCACCATACTTGGTGGGGTGGAGCGAGAGGAATGCTGCGCCGAAGCAAGCCGAGAAGGTAGGAGTGGGCTCGGTGATGCCGCGCTCGGTACCTGCCAACTTGGCGGTGAAGCCCGACAAGAAGTAGTACTTGGTCTGCTCGGGAGTCAGAATCGATACGGGAGGAAGCACGCCGAATGCGTCAGCCGACAGGAAGATAACCTTCTTGGCAGCGGGAGCCTTCGAGATGGGCTTCACGATGTTGTTGATGTGGTAGATGGGGTACGACACGCGGGTGTTCTCGGTCACGCTCTTGTCGGCGAAGTCGCAGTGGCCCTCGGCGTCAACGGTGACATTCTCCAGCAGTGCGTCGCGACGGATAGCGTTCCAGATATCGGGCTCGCTCTCCTTGTCGAGGTTGATAACCTTGGCGTAGCAGCCACCCTCGAAGTTGAAGACGCCCTCGTCGTCCCAGCCGTGCTCGTCGTCGCCGATAAGCTGGCGTTTGGGGTCGGTCGAAAGGGTGGTCTTACCGGTACCCGACAGACCAAAGAAGATAGCGGTCTCGCCCTTCTCGTTGGTGTTGGCCGAGCAGTGCATCGAAGCCATACCCTTCAGGGGGAGGAGGTAGTTCATGTAGGAGAACATACCCTTCTTCATCTCACCACCATACCAAGTGTTGATGATAACCTGCATCTTCTCGGTGAGGTTGAATACCACGGCGGTCTCGCTGTTGAGGCCCAGCTCCTTGTAGTTCTCAACCTTGGCTTTCGAGGCGTTGAGCACCACGAAGTCGGGCTCACCATAGTTTGCAAGCTCCTCCTCGGTGGGGCGGATGAACATGTTCTTCACGAAGTGTGCCTGCCAAGCCACCTCCATGATGAAACGGATTTTCAGACGGCTGTTCTCATTGGCGCCGCAGAAGGTATCCATAACATAGAGTTTCTTGCCGTTGAGCTGCTCGGTAGCAATCTTCTTGAGCTCCTTCCAAGCTTCGGGAGTCACGGGTTTGTTGTCGTTTTTGTACTCCTCGCTAGTCCACCATACGGTATCCTTCGAGGTCTCGTCCATTACAAAGAATTTGTCTTTGGGCGAGCGGCCGGTGTAGATACCGGTCATCACATTCACAGCGCCGGTCTCGGTGAGCTGGCCTTTCTCGAAGCCGGTGAGCTCGGGATTGGTCTCGTCGATGAAGAGCTGCTCGTAGGAGGGGTTGTAGATAATCTCGGCACCCTCAATGCCATACTTAGTCAAATCAATGTTTGCCATATTATTCAGAATGGTTTTTATTAATTTTGGATTAACTTCTAACTAACCGGGCACAAAGGTAGTACCTTTATTCTTAATTAAGGAGACACGGCGTGTGAAATAATCATTAATTTTTAGCCTTCAGCCTTTTTGAAGGCCAATTTTCAACTTTTAACTCACGACTTTCAATTTTTTTATTTCTTTCCCCTATCTTTGGGGTGATGAATTCTTCGCTCTACATACATATCCCTTTCTGCAAGAAGCTCTGCGGCTACTGCGATTTCTTCAAGTCTGTGTCGCTCACCCATAAGGATGAGGTGCTCCGTCGTATGGCGGAGGAGATGGCCGAAAGGGCTCCATTGTTGGAGGGTACGACCCTGAAAACCATATACTTCGGAGGAGGCACACCCACGGTGTGTACCCCCGAGGAGATAGGGGCGCTGTTGTCTGCGGCTGCCCGCTTGTTCGACTGCTCCGAGGTGACCGAGGTGACTGTGGAGGCCAATCCCGACGACCTCACCGAGGAGTATCTCCGCGAGCTTCGTCGTGTTGGTGTCAACCGCCTGAGCATAGGCATCCAGTCACTCCGCGATGTGGACCTCGAGTTTATGAACCGTCGCCACTCGTCGGCACAAGCTGTGGAGGCCATCAGGTGTGCTCGCAGGGCGGGATTTGACAACATCTCGATAGATCTCATTTATGGCCTTCCGACGGCCACGCTTGAGGAGTGGCGCGAGGTGGTTGAGGGGGCTGCGGCCCTCGGCGTTGACCATATCTCCGCCTACCACCTCACCATCGAGGAGCGCACACCCTTTGGTAAGAAGGGGGTGTGCACAACCCCCGAGGAGCTCTCCGACAAAGAGTATGAGGTGCTTTGCGAGGTGCTCCGCAAGGCGGGGTACGAACACTACGAAATCTCCAATTTTTCACTCCCCGGCAGGCGCTCACAACACAACTCTGCCTATTGGCGCGGCACCCCCTATTTGGGGCTCGGACCGGGGGCCCATTCGTTCGACGGCCGACGGACCCGCAGCTGGAATATCCCCTCCATCAAGAGCTACTTCGAAGGGGTTGCGCCCGAGTGCGAAACACTCTCTGCCACAGAACGATATGAGGAGGTGGTGATGGTGTCGTTGCGCACGGCGGAGGGGGTCGATTTGTCGCTTTTGGAGGAGGAGTTCGGCCCTCGTTGCAGGGCGCAATTTGAGGTTACAGCATCCCCATTTTTGGAACAAAAAATCCTGCTTCGCAAGGACGACAGAATCTTCTTTGCCGAGGAGCATTGGCTGGTGTCCGACAGTGTCATTGCAGAGTTTTTCTAACCCCGCCGACAGCTACCACTTTTTGCCCACTTTGTGGCCCGAAAATAGCTACATTCCTCTCCTAAATTCCTCCTTTGGCTAAGGGGGCTTGAGTTAATGCCCTTGTAGAAGGCTATTTGACATCGGATGTTTCGGAATTTCAAGAAGTTGGAATTCATAAAACTCCAGTAAAATAACCGTCTGCTGCCAACGGAAAACTCTCGGCGACCAACAGGTGTTCGCCTGCCGTTCGGTGAGGGTTTTCTGCCACTCGTCGCATCTTTTCGGCAATTATTAAAAAAATTTAATAATCTCCTAAAATAATTATTGGTAAGTTCGGAAAAAAGTGTTACATTTGTGCAATATTTTGGGTGCTTGTTGCCCAAAGTGGGATAAATAGAACAGAAATAACAAAACAAATAGTTTATAAATACCAGAAAAACAATCAATCAGGTTCCCTGCGACGCCCCTCTCAAGGTGGCTGTGAAGAATGGTTAGGTTGGCCCCGAGTGAGAGCAACAAGGGGGTGGCGCAAGGAACGGCTAAAAAGAGTTATGAAAAACGAAACAGTACAGAAACCGGATTTCTTATTTGAGGTGAGCTGGGAGGTCTGCAACAAGGTGGGCGGTATCCACACCGTTGTGTCGACCAAGGCAAAAACCATGACACGAGAGTTGGGCGATAAATATATCCTCATCGGCCCCGACTTCAATCGCGAGGGTGCTAATCCCGAGTTTGTGGAGGACCAGAATATGCTCCGCGAGTGGAGGCAGGTGCTCTACTCCGAGGGCTACCGTGTGAAGGTGGGCCGTTGGAACATCGAGGGCAGCCCCATTGTTGCATTGGTGGACTTTTCGTCGCTCATCAGCAAGAAGGACGATATTCTCAAATTCCTGTGGGAGAACTATCAGGTGGATAGCATCAGCGGCCAGTGGGATTACATCGAGCCCGTGCTCTTCGGCTTCGCTGCGGGTAAGGTTATCGAGAGCTATGTAAACAATTTCTGCTCGTCGTCGGACCGCACCGTGGCCCACTTCCACGAGTGGATGACCGCCAGCGGCGGCCTCTATCTCCGCACCTTCTCGCCCTATGTGGCCACCGTGTTCACCTCGCACTCGACCGTTATGGGTCGCTGCATTGCAGGTAATGGCCTTCCTCTCTACAGTGGTCTCGGCTCGTTCAATGCCGACGACTTTGCTCGCCAGTTCAATGTGGTGGCCAAACACTCGCTCGAGAAGGTGGCTGCCCGCAACCACGACGCTTTCTGCTCGGTGAGCCGCATCAGCGCCAAGGAGTGTAAGTATCTGCTCGGCAAGGAGGTGGATGTGGTAACTCCCGACGGCTTCGAGGACAACTTTGTGTTCAAGGGTAAGGTTGCAACCGAGCGCCGTGCCGCATCGCGCAAGGCTTTGATTGAGGTTGCCGAGGCTTGCTATGGCACCAAGTTCGCTAAGGAGCCCTTCATTGTGGGCACTTCGGGCCGCTATGAGTTCAAAAATAAGGGCTTGGATGTCTTTATTGAGGCCCTGAAGAAGGTTGCCGAGCGTGCTCCCGAGGGCCGCGAGGTGTTGGCATTGGTGACTGTGCCCGCAGGCAACGAGGGCGCACGCCGCGATTTGGTGGCCCACCTTGCCGACAGCAACAACCCCATCAACCCCTCGCAAATCCGCTTTGTTACCCACGACCTTACCAATCCCGAGGGCGACCCCATCGTGAGGGCCGTGTCGGGCAGTGTTCTCGATAGCGCAGCTTCGAGGGTGAAACTCCTCTTCGTTCCCACCTACTTGCAGGGTGCCGACGGCGTCTTCTCGATGAACTACTACGAGTGTCTGGCAGGTTTGGACCTCACAGTCTTTGCCTCCTACTACGAGCCTTGGGGCTACACCCCCTTGGAGAGCGTAGCCTTCTCGATTCCCACCATCACCACCTCGCTTGCGGGCTTCGGTAAGTGGGTCGATGATTTGGGCGACAGCCACAAGGGTGTGACCGTCATCACCCGCAACGACAGCAACGACGCCGCCGTGATTGAGCACATCGCCGACACCATCGAGCGCTATGCCGCCATGGGTAAGAAGGAGATGGATGGCGTGCGCAAGTCGGCCTATGACATTTCGCGCACCGCACTGTGGGACAACTTCATCCAGAACTATAACGAGGCTTATGGTGTGGCTCTCGACAGGGTTATCATCCGCACCAACAAGGCTGTGTACGATGGTGGCACCGCCAATGAGCAGGTGAACTTCGTGCGCCAGCAGCTGGTGAGCAGCCGCCCCTCGTGGAGCCGACTGATGGTGGAGAAAAGCCTACCCGAGAGGCTCCGCGCACTGGAGATTCTCTCCAAGAACCTCTGGTGGAGCTGGACTCTCGGTGCTCACGAGCTCTTCGAGTCGATTGACGCCGAGCTGTGGACCGCTACCTCCAAGAACCCTATCGCCTTCCTCGACAAACTCCCCTATGCGAAGGTGAAAGAGCTGGAGCAGAACGAGGCCTTCCTTGCCAAGCTCGACGAGGTGTATGCCCAGTTCTGTGGCTACATGAACAAGAAGGTTGAGGCTAAGGGTCCCAGGATTGCCTATTTCTCGATGGAGTATGGTCTGCACTCGTCGCTGAAGATTTACTCGGGTGGTCTGGGTATTCTCGCCGGCGACTACATCAAGGAGGCTTCTGACAAGAATGTCCCCATGGTGGCAGTGGGTCTGCTCTATCGCTACGGCTACTTCACACAGAAACTCTCGGCTCAGGGTGCCCAAGAGGCTGCCTATGAGGCCCAGAACTTCTATAAACTCCCCATTTCGCCTGCTCGTGACGAGATGGGCAACTGGTGCTCGGTTCAGGTGGCACTCCCCGGTCGTACCGTTACGGCGCGTATCTGGAAGTGCGAGGTGGGCCGCACCGACCTCTACCTGCTCGATACCGACCACGAGCTTAACCTCGAGGAGGATAGGAGCATCACCCACCACCTCTATGGTGGCGATTGGGAGAACCGTCTGAAACAGGAGCTGCTGCTCGGCGTGGGCGGTATCCGCGCACTGAATGCCATGGGCATCAAGTCGGATATCTACCACTGCAACGAGGGCCACGCAGCCTTCATCGGTCTGGAGCGTATCCACAACTATGTGAAGGGTAAGAACCTCTCGTTCAGCGAGGCTCTCGAGGTTGTTCGCTCCTCGTCGCTCTACACCACCCACACCCCCGTACCCGCAGGCCACGACGCCTTCCCCGAGCAGATGATTCGCCAGTATATGAGCCACTATCCCGAGAGGCTCGGCATCAACTGGGAGCAGTTCATCAACCTCGGTAAGACCAGGCCCAACGACCCCACCGAGAAGTTCTCAATGAGTTTCTTGGCTTGCAACCTCTCGCAGGAGGTGAATGGTGTGAGCTGGCTGCACGGCGAGGTGAGCAAGGATGTGTTGGGCGGTATGTGGCCCGGCTACTTCAAGGACGAGCTCCACATTGGCTATGTGACCAATGGTGTTCACTTCCCCACATGGACCTCGTCGGTTCTGCGCAAGCTCTACGCCAAGTACTTCGCCGAGGGCTTCACCAAGGAGCAGTATGATATCCCCGCATGGCAGAAGGCCAAGGAGATTCCCGACAAAGAGCTGTGGGAGGCTCGCCTGACCCTCAAACAGCGCCTCTATAAGACCGTGGGCAAGATTATGAACGACAAGTCGAAGTCGCCCGTGGTGTCGCCTCGCCAGATGGTGGCCGTGAAGGAGAATTTCAAACCCGATGTATTGACCATCGGTTTCGCCCGTAGGTTTGCGACCTACAAGCGTGCCCACCTGCTCTTCACCAACCTCGAGAGGTTGTCGGCACTGGTGAACAACCCCGAGCGCCCCGTGCAGTTTGTGTTTGCCGGCAAGGCTCACCCTCAGGATATCCCCGGTCAGGACCTCATCAAACGCATTGTGGCTGTGTCGCAGATGCCCGAGTTTGCGGGTAAGATTCTCTTCCTGCCCAACTACGATATGGACATCTCGAGGAAGATGGTTCAGGGCGTGGACATCTGGCTGAACACCCCCACCCGTCCTCTGGAGGCTTCGGGTACCAGC
>JAGBZI010000050.1 GCA_017628305.1 Tidjanibacter sp. | reverse complement strand
GGTTGGATGACGACCACACTACTCTCGTTCGTGGTGGTGCAGGTTTGTTCACCGGTCGTGTACCTTTCGTATGGATTTCGAATGCATACAACAACACCGGTATGGAGTCGAAGTCGATTACCATCAATAACCCCCTCACTGTGGTTGGCGATGGCTTCCAGTTCACCAGCAATCCCTACGACATGGTTGCCAACGGCACCATCCAGGCAGGTGACTCGGGTGCTACCATCAACACCCTCAACGAGAACTTCAAGTATCCTCAGGTATTCCGTGTGAACCTCGGTTTCGACAAGGAGCTTGTTGACGGCTGGAAGGTTACCTTCGACGCACTCTTCTCGAAGACCCTCAACAATGTCTTCTTCAAGAACCTTGCTATCACCAGCAACAATGTTGTTTACCCTGTTAGCAAAGAGATTGACACCCCCACCGCTCCCTACTACACCATCGACAGCGGTAAGTACTATGCTATCGTAGCTCTTGGCAAC
Source organism: Tidjanibacter sp. (assembly GCA_017628305.1). GTDB lineage: Bacteria > Bacteroidota > Bacteroidia > Bacteroidales > Rikenellaceae > Tidjanibacter. The sequence goes on along the minus strand of JAGBZI010000050.1, from coordinate 2,111 downwards.
ACCAACAAGGGTTACACCTACTCGCTGAGCGCCAAGTTGGAGAAGTCGTTCGAGTGTGGTCTTGACCTGATGGCTGCTTACACCTTCGGTCACTCCTACTCGCTTAACGATGGTACTTCGTCGGTTGCTTACTCGAACTGGAAGTACAACTACTCGGTTGATACCAACTCGCCCGACGAGTTGAGCTACTCGCTCTTCGATCGTCCTCACAAAGTGAATGTTATGGCAAGCTACAGTACTCCCTACTACGCAGGTGGTCGCATGAAGACTTCGTTTGCTATGACCTACGAGATGCAGAGCGGTCAGCGCTACTGCTACACCATGGCTGAGGATGCCGACTTCAACGGTGACGGCCAGAAGGGTAACTCGTTGATGTACATCCCCACTCAGGATGAGATTGGTAAGATGAGCTGGGCAGATGACACCAGCGCTATTGCGTTCGAGAAATACATCCGTGGCGACAAGTACCTCTCGACCCACCGTGGCCAGTGGAGCGAGCGCTACGCAGGTATCCAGCCCTTCGATCACCAGATTGACCTCCATGTTGCTCAGGACTTCATCTACGACCAGAAAGAGGGCCGCAAAGTTCAGGTTACCTTCGATGTGCTCAACTTTGCAAACCTTCTGAATCCCGCATGGGGTGCATACTACGGCGGTACTTACAACCTCTCGGTTCTGAAAGTTACTGCTACCGCTGCTGATGCAGAGGGCAATGTTACCCCCACCTACAAGTGGAACAATCCTAAGTTCGTTCCCAGCGACTTCTCGTCGCGTTGGAGGTGCCAGCTTGGTCTGCGCGTAACCTTCTAATCTTGTCCACGAATAAGAGGAAAGACTAAATATCGGGCTTGGCTGCGGTCGGTTATGGGCTGCAGCCGCCCGAATAAAGAGTTGAAAAACAAAAAACAGAATTAACGAATATGAAAAAGATTTTTTCGATTTTTGGTGCCCTTCTGGCCGGTGCATTGATGTTTTCGTGCGCTGATCAGTATCAGGAGGAGATTACCTTCGGTACCGAGATTACGACAAGTGTAGAGTCGCTGGCGCAGTTCGCAAAGGAGAATGCCGAGGCTCAGACTTTGGAGGTTACTGCCAACGGTGAGTGGATGGCAGTGGCACCCGCATGGGTTGAGGTTACCCCCGCGTTTGGTGGCGAGGGTACTACCACCGTTAGCGTTAGGGCTAAAGACAACTACGAGTTGGTAGATAAAGATGGCGAGCTCGTTTCGGAGCTTGGTCCCAAGCGTTCGGCTACCCTCACTTTCGCAGGCGAGGGCGATGCTAAAGCAGAGGTTGCAATTTCGCAGGATGGCGACGCCAACAAGTGGGATCCCGCAGTTCCCCGCCCCGTTTCGATGAAGTACTTCAACGAGGAGGCTACCACCGGCGACGGCTTCACCTATATCCTCACTGGTAAGATTACCGAGGTTGCAAACACCCTTTATGGTAACTTCTACTTCGAGGATGAGACCGGTACCGCTTATGTATATGGTCTGCTGACCCCCGAGGGCGAGGCTCAGAAACAGTGGGCTGCTGCCGGCCTGAAGGTTAACGATGTTATCACCGTTATGGGTGCTCGTGCCGACTATAAGGGCGATCCCCAGATGACTAACGCTGTCTATGTTTCGCACGAGGTAGGTGAGGCAAGCCCCATCGTTGACGCTACCATCGCCGAGTTCTTGGCAGCTGAGAAGAGCGGCACCCAGTATCGCATCAGCGGTGTTGTTACCAACATTGCTAAAGCAGAGTATGGCAACATCTACATCAAAGACGCTACCGGCGAGGTATATGTATATGGTGTCGGCGCGAAGGGTGAGTTTGAGACCATGGGTGTTGAGGTTGGTGACATCGTTACCCTCATCTCGAACCGTGGCGAGTACAACGGCACTCCCCAGGCTGCTAACTCCACTCTGGAGAAAAAAGAGGATGTAACTGCAGTTGCCTCCGTTACCGACTTCCTCGCACTCGAGGAGAGCGGTGCTTACTATATGCTCACCGGTACTGTTAGCGGTATGGCTGGTGCAGGCGAGTATGGCAATATCTACCTCAATGACGAGGCAAGCAGCATCTATGTATATGGTCTGCTCTCGGGCTACAAAGGTGAGAAGAAG
>JAGBZI010000049.1 GCA_017628305.1 Tidjanibacter sp. | reverse complement strand
CTCGACGAGAAGTTTATGGAGCATATCAACAACCCCGAGGGACCCTTGACCATGGGCGACGATTGGCTGCTTGTGGAGTATGGCATGGGGGCTATGAGGGCCCACAATCAAGACGAGCTGTTTGAGGTGGCCCTGTCGGGGAAGAATGTCATTGTGGCCCACCCCGAGAGGTATGCCTTTGCGGGCGACGGACTGAAGTCGCGCGAGCTCCAGAGGCTCACCTCCAAGAACTATGCGCTGCAACTCAACATCCTCTCGCTTAGCGGTTACTATGGCGACCGCGTGCGCAAGGTTGCAGAGGAGCTGCTGCTGGGTGGCGCCTACTCGTTTGTGGGCACCGACACCCACAATGCGCGCTACATACAGGGGCTTGCAGAGGGGGTTGTTTCGCCGAAGGTGGTGGCACCTTTGGCCGAGTTGGTGGCCAACAATGCGCGCCAGATATGGAAGAAGTAGCTGCGATGATGATGGCATAAGTTTAGGGGCGGTTTCCAGTGTCGGAAACCGCCCCTTCGATTGAGTATTGCCACACTCAAAGTTCCTTATGTGTTGCGTCGGTATATTGGCGCTTCGGAACTTTTATCCTGCTGTTATTTATGCCGTTATGCAACTAGTATTCGATACGGATAAAGTTGCCATCATGTGAGAAGTAGAGGTCGAAATCGTTGTTGAGCTCCACCTCGTAGTGGCGGTCGGTGTGCTCGATTTTGATTACAAAGTTGTCGGCATAGTTGGTCGCCACATACTCCATAATCTTTACGGGAATAATCGATGTGGGGACACCCTTCGTGCGGTTCTCCACCTCGCGCCACCTGCCATCCTTGTCGAACTCCACATAGCTGCCATCCGAGAGGTAGGCGTCGTAGTGGATGGTGAAGTCGTCGTACTCCTTGGTCACATTAGTGATGGTGGCACCATCGAAATTGTTGGTGATGAAGTTCTGTGCCTTCTCGGGCAGGCGGCTGGGGTCCATTATCTTTTCGTCGTCGCTGCACGAAGTGAGGCCGATAAGTGCGAGGGCTGTGAGGGCCCAAAGCCTGATGTTGCGTTTCATGGTCTTGTTCTTTTTTTGTTTAATCCTGTTTTAATGTTGTTGTTGGGGGTGTTAGTCGTACCAACGAACCCTTCCGCGTTGGTCAAACACAATCTCCGTGCCACCGGAGAGCTCCACCTCCCACGAGCGGTGGTTGCGCTCCACTTTCACCACACGGCTCATTGTGTGGTTCTCCTCGAGATAGGTGGTGATGGAGGCGGGAAGGAGCGAGGTGGGAATCGAGCCCCCTCGTCTGGCCTCCGCCTTGAGCAGCTCACCCTTGCGGTCGAACTCCAGCTCGGTGCCGTCGTCGAAACGGGCGTCGTAGGTGAGGTCGGTTATCTCGTTGTCGTAGGTGATGTAGGAGATGTCGCCCACTGCGAAGTGTGTCTTTATGAGTTGCTGTGCCTGCTTGGGCAACCTCTCGAAACCTACCATTCTCTCTCTTGCTGTTGCTGCTCCCGATGCCATGAGCACCAGTGCTGCGAGTAACATAATCTTTTTCATAATCGTCGTGTTTGTGTTTAGTTCATTTTTGAATTCATTACAAAGATATAAAGAAAAATTAAATAATCAACTATTTGTGCAAAAAAATGTTTAAAAAGTCATCGTTTTTGGAATTTCAATAGGTCGAAATTCGCGAAATTCAGGTTATTTGTTGTGCAATTTGCGGGCCGAAGATGGATCGGAGTGGCTTTTTGGTGCCGAGATTTCTTTGCATAAGGTGCCCAGCCTGCAAGGCTCAACTTAAAAAAGCCGGCCGCAGAGTGCCAAAAAAGAGAGTTGCACAGCCCGAAGACCGTGCAACTCCATCTCTAATATATTAAGGTGTTTGTTGCCTCTATTTTGTGCGCTCCTTGAAGAAGGTGTTGTATTTGCCCGACCAGTCGCTGGGAATCTCGTGCTTCATCTCGGGGTAGTAGTACATCACCTTATCCTCGTTCTTGAGGTTGTTGAAGGGTGCGAGGTTGGTGTGGGGAGGGCAGGTGCCATCCTGCAAGCCGCTGCAAGCCATCACGGCGCAGTTGATGCGGGTTGCGAGGTTCTTGGTGTCGAAGTAGGAGAGGAACTCATACATCTCCTCGTCGCTCATCGAGCCCTGATTCTCCTTGGCGGTGCTGCCGGGCCAGCTGACAATGTTGAAGTAGTCTGGGAAGTCGCCGAGGAAGGCAACACAGGGGGCAATGGCGGTGAAGGGGTAGGGGCTCAGGGCTGCTGCAGCATAGGAGAATGCGCCACCCTGACTCGAACCCTCGGCGAAGAGGTTGTTCATGTCGCTGGTGGGGCGAGTAGCCATGAAGCGTACGGCCTGCACGCAGTCCATGAAGGCGCCACGGTAGTAGTAGCTCTCCCTTTGGCCAAAGTTGTAGGCAAACCAGTCGCCGTAGATATTCACAAAATCACCTTTGCCATCGGGCTCGCGGAGGCTTGCAGGGCGGTTGTTGAGCACCTGACCGCGGGTGGAGAAGTAGAACTCGGCATACTTGGCCGACGAACCACCGCTGGGGCAGCTGGCTTTCGAGGTGGGTTTCTGGTCGTCGTAGCCGTAGAAGTGGATAAGCACGGGGTGTTTTTCGCCGTCCTGAGGCTCGCAGTAGTAGCCACGAACGATTACGGGCTCGCCACCGGGGGTGTCGGGAATCGACTGAAGCTCCACGAGGTAGACCTTCCTTGCCGAGCTGCTCTTGGCGGGAATCTCGGTGAGGGTGGCGTTCATGTCAATGGACTCCAGCTCGGCGATGGTGGCATCCCAAAACTCGTTGAAGTCGGGCTGCATATCGGGCTCCGAAACAATCTGGGAGGGGTTTACGCCAAAGACAAACGAGCGTGCAATCTTGCCATTCACAGCGCAAGTAGCCTTGTAGAAGCCGGGCTCGAGGGTCACATTGGGTTTTACAACAAGGTTCTTTTTCTGCTTAGCGGGAACGCTGTCGGTGAACTCCACGATGTCGAGCTGTTTTTTCTTGTCGGTGTAGAAGTAGACCTTTACCTCGGCGGGCATCTCGCCGTCGTTGGGATTCTGTGCGGTGATGGTAATCTCGGGCTGGCCCTCATAAATCCAGTTGTTGGTGACGGGCACCGTGAGCTTTAATGGCTCATAGTCGGCGGGGATTTCAGTTTTGTTGTTATCCTTCTCGGGCTCCACCGGGACATCGTTGCCACAGCCGGCGAAGGTGATGGCTACAAGCACTGCAAAAGCAAAAAGTTTCTTCATGACAGATTTGTTCTTATGTTTTATGTTTTAATTGTTGTTGGTTGATGGCTACTGCTCTTTGTCGTCCTCCTTCTCCTCGGGGAACTCCACAGAGTAGATGAGGTGCTCGAGTCCGCGCAGCAGGTCGCGCTGGCCATGCTTGGGCGAGTAGACATAGCAGTCGATGCAGACCACTCGGTTGGTTTTGGTGTCCACGGTGCTCCAGCTAACCATGGGGCCGCCCATGAAGTCGCCCCCCTCCAGGTTCCAGAAACCCCTCATCTCGGCCCAAAAACGGCCACCAATGCGTTTGTAGCTCACCTCGGGGCCATACTGCCTCACGGTGGTCATGTGCGACTTGCCGGAGGGGCCGGGGATGTTTTTCACAAAGTTGTTGCGCTGGGCAACGAGGTTCTCGAGCTCGAAGTCGCTCTTGCCCTCGTAGGGGTAGGAGTAGATGGCTATGCCCTGAGTGGCCACGGGGTATTCGAAGCTGGTGACCAACAGGCTGTCGCCACTTGTGCCACGCGAGGTGTAGCCCCTCGGAAGGTCTATCGAGAAGCCGAACATGTCGCGGATTTTATCGACCATCACACCCTCCTTGTGGCGTTTGTTCATGCGGAGTGCGCGGTTGCGCTCGGCGCGCTCGTAGGTGCCGATGAGTTCCTCCTTGTTGTCCCACAGGTAGGCTATCAGTTCATCTTCGTTGGGGGCGGTGAGGAGTATGAGCATCTGGCCGTCGGCATAGGCGTTCTGTTTGCCGGTGAACTCCACCTCGCTCTTCGAGGGGTCTATGTTGATGTAGAGCACATTGCGGTGAACCTTGATGAAACCCTCGAAGGCGGAGGGCATAACCCTCATGAGGTCCATGCGGGGCTGCAACTCTGTGAGGCCCATCACAGGGTCGGAGAAAATCTCCTTCAGGGTTTCGCCCACAGCTCCCTCCCATTGGGGTTGGGCCACAACGGCTATGAGCTCATAGGGGGCTCCTCCGGCAGCCTGTTGGCCTGTGCCGAGTGTGGAGGAGTTGCATCCTACGGTGGTTATCATCACGAGCAGTGCAAAAATAATTCGTTTCATAATCGACGAGAGATTTGTGTTTATAGGTGGCAAATATACGAAAAACTTTATACCTTTGTTCGCCCAATGTGAAAGATGAAAGCAAAAGAGGTAAAAAACCAACTATGTACTTCCGATTTCCCAAGTTTATACGCCGTATGATGCCCACAATGTTGTGGAAGGTCGATAGCCGCGATGCCGTCTATCTCACCTTCGACGACGGCCCCACGCCACGCATCACCGAGCAGATTCTCGATATCCTCGACAACTATGGTGCCAAGGCCACCTTCTTCTGCCTCGGCAACAATGCCGAGCTCTATCCCGAACTTGTGGAGGAGATTGAGGCCCGCGGCCACGCCATAGGCAACCACTCCTATGACCACACACGCGGCTGGCTCACGACAACCGACAACTACATGGCAAGCGCCTATCGTGCAGGTCAGTTTCTTCCCCACACACGCCTCTTTCGTCCCCCCTATGGCCGCATAGCCATCCGCGAGGTGGCGCGCATGCGCTCGCAGGGGTGGAGAGTGGTGATGTGGAACAACATCTCCGAGGACTACAACCCCAAACTCTCGCCGCGTAGGTGTGCGCAGAAGGTGACCCGCCACATCCACCCCGGCAACATCATCGTCTTCCACGACTCGGTGAAGGCCTCCAAAAATATGCTCTATGCACTCCCCATTGTGCTCGAGGCAATCCGCAAGCGGGGACTGAAGTGTGAGATTATTACCGCAGAGTTGTAGGAATTCCGACAAAAATCATTACCTTTGTCGCTTGGAGCGACATGGCGCCCCGCAGTGAGATAACCACGGAAAGTTCAAATCTATACAATAAAACATTTTTAATACTATGGCAACAGCTTCTGATATCAAAATCGGTATGTGCATCGATATGGACAACAAGACCTTCCTCGTTGTCGATTTCCAGCATGTAAAACCCGGTAAAGGCCCCGCCTTCATCCGTACCAAACTCAAAAACCTCGAGAACGGCCGCGTGCTCGACAAAACTTACTCGTCGGTGAGCGAGCGCATCGAGCCCGTGCGCGTTGAGCGTCGCCCCTACCAGTACACCTACGAGGATGACCTCGGTATCCACCTCATGCACATGGAGACCTTCGAGGAGATTACCATTCCCCGCGACCTTATCGAGAACTCGGATCTCATGGTAGATGGCCAGGTTTTGGAGGTTATGTTCCACACCGAGAAGGAGCAGGCTCTCACCGCTGAGCTGCCCCCCATCATCGACATGGAGGTTACCTACACCGAGCCCGGCGTGCGTGGCGATACCGCTTCGACCAACTCGCTCAAGCCTGCAACCGTGAACACCGGTGCTACCGTTAAGGTTCCCCTGTTCATCAACACCGGCGACAAGATCAGGGTTGATACCCGTACTCGTGAGTACTACGAGCGCATCAAATAAAAAGCAAATATTCTCGGTGTCCAAGTACACCTTGCGAGCAGCTATTGTGCTCGCATGCGATAAACCCCTGCCTCAGTTACATTTAAGTAAACTCAGGCAGGGGTTTTCTTTGCAACAACTAACCGCGATTTTGGAATGGAATTCTTGGCAGTGATGCCGATTTTCAGGTGAGTTGCTTATTGTGGGTCCACATTCACCGAGGTGGTTATGCGACGGAAGATTTTGTCGCGGGCAAACTCCTTGAGGGTGTGGAGTATGAGGCTCTTCACTGTGGCAGGGTTGGTGGCTCGGTCGATGCGAACCATAATCTGCATTATGTAGGTGTCGGCAATGTGGCTCACCGCGGGGGCGTGGGCGTCGCTAACGCCGTGGGGTATCACCTTGCGGAGCCTGTCGGCGAGGGCTCGTGCGCCGTGGTAAACCATCTCGGGCGAGTTGTGGCGCAGGGTTATCTGCACGAGGCGTGTGAAGGGAGGGTAGCCGAAGCTCTCACGGTCGGCGAGCTGACACTCCGCCATGGCTTCATAGTCGAAGCGGGCAGCCTGAATTATCGTGTGGTTGTCGGGCTGGGCGGTTTGCACTATGGTGTGCCCCTTGTGCTGGCTGCGCCCTGCGCGACCGGCAATCTGCACGATGGTCTGGAAGGTGCGCTCCTCGGCCCTGAAGTCGGGACGCGAGAGGAGATTGTCGGCATTGAGCACCCCCACAACCGAGACTCCTGCAAAGTCGAAACCCTTGGTAATCATCTGTGTGCCAATGAGTATGTCGGTGTGGCCGCTCTCGAAGTCGGCAATCACTGCGCGCATGCGGCTGGGGGAGGCGGCGATGTCGCCATCGAGCCTTGCGATGCGGGCGGAGGGGTAGAGCTCTGCCATCTGTTCCTCAATTTTTTCTGTGCCGAAGCCTTGTGGCAGGGGCTCGCCTTCGTGGCAGGCGGGACATTTGAGGGGGGCCTCCTCGCTGTGGCCGCAAAGGTTGCAACGCAGCTTGTTCCCTTTCTTATAATATGTGAGGGTTACTCCACAGTGGGGACATCGGGCGCTCCAGCCACACGAGGGGCACTCTATGTAGGGGGCAAATCCTCGGCGGTTCTGGAAGAGCATGACCTGTGACCCTTGGGCGATGGCACCGTTGATGGCGTCCCTCATCTCCTTGCTGAGGTGGCCATGGCGCTCGCCACGGCCGGCGCTCTTTATGGTGTCGGAGATGGTTACGCTGGGGAGGGAGCCTGCTCCGTAGCGTTCGCCGAGCCACACATAGCCATAGCGACCGCGACGCGCGTTGTGGTAGCTCTCCAGCGAAGGGGTGGCACTGCCGAGCAGTGTGTGGCAACCCTGTCGGCCCGCCATCCACACCGCTACATCGCGTGCCGAAAAGCGGGGTGCAGGATCCTCCTGCTTGAAGCTGCGGTCGTGCTCCTCGTCGACGATTATGAGCCCTAAATTATTGAGTGGCAACAGTATGGCCGAGCGGGTGCCCACCACAATCTCGCCACCCTCCGAGCGGCTGAGCTTTATGTACATCTCCGTGCGTGCACGGGCCGTGAGCCCCGAGTGGTAGACCACGAGCCCCTCGCCGAAAGCCTCGCGAAGGCGGGCAATGAGTTGCTGGGTAAGGGCCACCTCGGGGAGGAGGTAGAGAACCGACTCGCCGCGGCGGAGGGCCTCGTCGGCAAGGCGGATGTAGAGCTCCGTTTTTCCACTCGAGGTTATGCCGTGGAGGAGCACCGTGGAGTGGTGCTCAAAACTGCTGCGCACCTCCTCCAGCGCTCGCTCCTGAGCGGGGGAGAGGGTAGTGCTGTGGCATAGCTGTGCCGACCGATAGTGGGGTGTGCGCTCTCGGGTGAAGGTGTCGAGCAGCCCCCCCTCAACAAGTTTGGCAACCACGGGAAGCGAAGCCCCCAGCGAGGAGCGGGGAACGGAGCCCTCGAAGAGGTTCTCCACCCCAATCTTGTCGCAAAACTCCATCATCGCGGCATACTGAGCCTTGCGGCGGGGCAGCAGCCCATCGAGAGCTCGGTTGAGCTCCTCCTCGGTGCGGATGGAGGGGGCAAGGTGCACCATCTGCTCGCGCCCAAGCGAGAAAACCCTCTCCTCGAAGAGGTCGTCGCTCTTGGCGCTGGGCTTCAGGAGCGAGGGCAGTGCGGCCCTCATAATCTCGCCCACGGTACACATGTAGTAGTCGGCCATCCACTCCCACAGGGCCAGCTGGGTGAGTCCCGCCAAGGGCTCGCTGCGCACGATGGAACCGATAGTGCGGATGCGTTTGTAGGGCGGGGTGTTGTGGTGGAGGCGGCAGACGATGCCGGTGTAGAGCTTGTTTTCGCCGAGGGGTACGGATACTCCCGAGCCAACACCTATGTGGCTCCACAACTCCTCCTCCACCTCGAAGGTGAGGGGGGCAATGGCGAGGGGAAGTATGACATCGGCGAAGAGTCGCTCCATAAAAAATTTGGTCTAAAGGGTTAATTTTGTGGTCAAATGGTAAGATTGTTCCCCAAAGGGGAAACAATTCTTTACAAAAATAGTCAAAAATCGGAAAAATGGTTGTACCTTCGTGTCGAAATATAAAGTATTAATCTATGAAACTCTCGAAACCTACTTTTGGTAACATCTTTACTTGGGTCAAAGACCTCGTACTGATTACTATCGGCGTGGCAATCTACGCCTTCGCTTGGACCGGAATTATCAACCCCGCAAATGGTATGGGTGGTGGTGCAACCGGTTTTGCACGACTCGTGTGTGAGCTCACCGGCGGTGTTGATGGTGGCGGTGTGCCTATTGGTGTCACCTTCTTCATCTTCAATGCGGTGTTCCTCACCATCTGTGTGTTGCTGCTGGGTGCCAAGTTCGGTATCAAGACCATCTATGCAATCTTCATGACCTCGGTGCTGATGACACTGTTTGAGGGTGTTCTGCCTCGCGAGGGTATCTTCCCCGAGTTGGCACAGGATCCTCTGCTCTCCTCAGTGCTGGGTGGTATTGTGATGGGTATTGGCGTGGCAAGCTGCCTGCTGATGGGTGGTAGTACGGGTGGTAGCGACCTTATCGCTATGATTGTTACCCGCTATCTCAACCTCAGCTATTCGCAGGTTGTGGTGTTTGTGGATGTCTTCATCATCGGTGCCTCCTACTTCGTGTTTGGTGGCAACATCATGATTACCATCTACGGTTTCCTAACTACTGCAGTCTTTGGCTATGCGAGCAACCTTGTGCTATCGGGCGACAAACAGTCGTTGCAGATTTTCGTCTTCTCGAAGGAGTATGACAAGATTGCCGATGTGGTTTCCAACACTCTCGAGAGGGGTGTGACCCTCCTGAATGGTACGGGCTACTACTCGAAGCAGGATGTGAAGATTGTGATGATTGTCTGCCGCAAGAACGAGCTCGGTATGATGATGAGGGCTATCAAGGGCACCGACCCCAAGGCGTTCATCTCGGTGGCCAATGTCATGGGCGTCTACGGCGAGGGTTTCGATAAGTATAAAATCGCCGGCAAGAAGGAGCTTAAGGCTGTCAAGAAGGCCGAAGGCATCATCTAATTCCCGACATCTATACCCCTGCCTTGTGCGGGGGTTTAACTATATATAATTCGAAGCAATAAAAATGAGCAAAAAAGAGTTTAAAAGATATTTGGTCACTTCGGCGCTCCCCTATGCAAATGGCCCTGTCCACATCGGCCACTTGGCCGGCTGCTACCTCCCCTCGGATATCTATGTGCGCTACCTGCGCCTCAGGGGTAGGGATGTTGTGTGGGTGTGCGGCAGCGACGAGCACGGTGTGCCCATCACCATCAAGGCCCGCAAGGAGGGTGTGAGCCCCCAAGATGTGGTCGATAAATACAATGCAATCATCAAGAAGTCGTTTGCGGACCTCGGTATCTCGTTCGATATCTACTCGCGCACCACTTCGCCCACCCACTACCAGACCGCCTCGGAATTCTTCCGTACCCTGTACGACAAGGGGGTATTCTCGGAGGCAACCTCGAAGCAGTACTACGACGAGGAGGCTAAAACCTTCCTTGCAGACCGCTATATCATGGGTACCTGCCCCCACTGTCAGGCCGAGGGCGCCTATGGCGACCAGTGCGAGAAGTGTGGTTCGACACTCAACCCCACCGACCTCATCAATCCCAAGAGTATGATTTCGGGTTCGGCCCCCGTGATGAAGGAGACCACCCACTGGTATCTGCCCCTCGATAAGTATGAGCCCACCTTGAAAGAGTGGATTCTGGAGGGTCACAAGGAGTGGAAGAGCAATGTGTATGGCCAGTGCAAGTCGTGGATTGACCTCGGTCTGCAACCCCGTGCCGTGAGCCGCGACCTCAATTGGGGAATTCCCGTGCCTGTGGAGGGTGCCGAGGGTAAGGTGCTCTATGTGTGGTTTGATGCCCCCATCGGCTACATCTCCGCCACCAAGGAGCTCACCCCCGATTGGGAGAAGTATTGGAAGAGCGAGGATACCAAGATGGTACACTTCATCGGTAAGGACAATATTGTATTCCACTGCATCGTCTTCCCCGCAATGCTCTTGGCCCACGGTGGCTACATTCTTCCCGAGAATGTGCCCGCCAACGAGTTCCTCAATCTCGAGGGCGACAAGATTTCCACCTCGCGCAACTGGGCTGTGTGGCTCAACGAGTATCTGGAGGATATGCCCGGCAAGCAGGATGTGCTCCGCTATGTGCTCTGCGCAAATGCTCCCGAGACCAAGGATAACGACTTCACATGGAAGGACTATCAGGCTCGCAACAACAACGAGCTGGTGGCTGTGCTTGGCAACTTTGTGAACCGCGCGTTGGTGCTCACCCAGAAATATTACGGCGGCGTGGTGCCCGAGGCCGGCGAGTTGACCGACTACGACCGCGAGATTCTTGCCGAGCTGCCCCGCATCAAGGGTGCTCTGGAGGAGAACTTGGAGAATTATCGCTTCCGCGAGGCCCTCAAGGAGGCGATGAATATGGCCCGTCTGGGCAATAAATACTTGGCTGACACGGAGCCTTGGAAGGTGGTGAAGAGCGACCCCGAGAGGGTTAAGACCATCCTCAATGTGGCTCTCCAGATTGTGGCCAACACCACCGTGGCTATCGAGCCCTTCATGCCTTTCAGTGCCGAGAAACTGCTCCGCATGCTGGGCGTGGAGAGGCTGGAGTGGGATATGATGGGGCGCAGCGACCTCATCGCCGCCGGTCACACCATCGCCACCCCCGAGCTCCTCTTCGAGAAGATTGAGGACGAGGTTATCGAGCGTCAGGTGAAGAAACTCGAGGATGCAAAGAGGGCCAATGAGGCTGCTGCCGCTGAGGTGCCCGAGCAGAAGGAGAGTGTGAGCTTCGACGACTTCGGCAAGATGGATATCAGGGTTTCGACCGTGGTGGCTGCCGAGAAGGTGGCCAAGACCAAGAAGCTCCTCAAACTCACCGTGGACACCGGCATCGATACCCGCACCATCGTGTCGGGCATCGCCGAGTACTACACCCCCGAGGAGTTGGTGGGTCGCCAGATTTTGGTGTTGGTGAACCTGCTTCCCCGCGAGCTCAAGGGTATCACCTCGGAGGGTATGATTCTCATGGCGGCCGACGCTACGGGTAAACTCACCCTGCTCGCCCCCACCGACAAGGTGCCCAACGGTTCGCAGGTGGGTTAGCCCCCCCTATATTAATAAATAGGTAGAAAAGACAGTTAACAGTATAAACACACACTAAAATTTATCCTAAAACTATTTAAGTGATGAAAGACATTAAATGGCAAGAGCTTGGTTTTAGCTATGTAAAAACCGACTACAACACCCGTTGCGTATGGAAAGATGGCGCGTGGGGCAAGGTTGAGGTGAGCGACAGCGAGTACCTCCCCATCCACATGGCAGCTACCTGCCTCCACTATGGTCAGGAGGTATTCGAGGGTCTGAAGGCTTTCCGTGGCGTTGATGGCAAGGTGAGGTTCTTCCGTTTGGAGGAGAACGCAAAGCGTATGCAGCGTTCGGGTGAGTATCTGCGCATGCAGGTGCCCAGCATCGAGCTTTTTGAGGAGATGTGTACCAAGGCTGTTCAGGCCAACGCAGAGTACATTCCCCCCTATGGCACCGGTGCATCGCTCTACCTCCGTCCCCTGCTGATTGGTACCGGCGCACAGGTGGGTGTTAAGGAGGCTACCGAGTACACCTTCGTGGTGTTCGTAACCCCCGTAGGCCCCTACTTCAAAGAGGGCTTCAAACCTATCACCGTTACTCTGGAGCGTCTGTACGACCGTGCAGCTCCCCATGGTACCGGCCACACCAAGGTGGGTGGTAACTATGCAGCCTCCATCGGTTCGGGCTCGAGGGCTCACGCCGCCGGCTTCGCTAATGTGCTCTACCTCGACCCCAGCGAGAAGAAGTATATCGACGAGTTTGGCGCTGCTAACTTCTTCGGTATCAAAGATGGTAAGTATGTAACTCCCGACTCGAGCTCGGTTCTTCCTTCGATTACCAACATGTCGCTCCGCACCTTGGCAGAGGACCTTGGTCTTACCGTTGAGAACCGTCCTATTCCCGTTGAGGAGCTTGCAACCTTCGAGGAGACCGGTGCTTGCGGTACCGCAGCCGTTATCTCGCCCGTAGGTCGCATCTTCGACCCCCTCACTCAGGAGTACTTCGAGTATGGCACCGAGGCAGGTCCTTGGAGTGTTAAGCTCTACACCTTGCTTCAGGACATCCAGTATGGCCGCGCAGAGGACAAACACGGTTGGACTACCCTCATTGATATTGAGTAATAACAATGTGCAAACAGAAAAACGGCTCCCGATTGGGAGCCGTTTTTTTGGTTTGGTCGTCGTCTGGGCCACTATCTGTAGAGGAAGCGGCGGATAGATTTCTTGGGGGTCTTCTCGAACTCTGTGGGGCGCAGCTCAATGTAGGCCACCTTCTCGTAGCTTGCAACAAGGGTGTTGAGCTCCTTGAGAGTATCGTCCATGATGCTCTGCAACTGCGAGTGGGGAATCTGTGCGGCGTCGAGCTGTTCGTAGTCGGGAACCACAAGGGCGACAAGCTTGCCTTCACGCTCCACAATGAGGCTCTCGAGCACATAGGCGAGGTTGTTGAGCTTGGCCTCAATCTCCTCAGGATAAACATTCTGGCCACCACTCATGAGAATCATGGTCTTGCTCCTACCCCTCAGGAAGATGTTGTGGTCGGCATCGATGGTACCCATGTCGCCCGTGTGGAGCCAACCGTCGGCGTCGATAGTCTCGGCCGTAGCCTCGGGGTTCTTGTAGTAGCCCTTCATCACCTGCTCGCCACGGATGAGAATCTCACCGGGGATGTTGGCGGGGTCGGGCGAGAGGATGCGACACTCACAGAAGTCGGTGAGCAGTCGGCCTGCGGAGGTGGGAATGTAGCCGTCGGTGTAGAGTCGGTGGCTGATTAAGGGGCCACACTCGGTCATGCCATAGCCCACAGTGATGGGGAATTTGATGCGGTGGAGGAACTCCTCTACCTCGGCATTGAGGGCCGCGCCACCCACCACAAACTCCATAAACTCACCACCCATGGTGGCAACGAGTTTCTTACGCACCTGTGCGTAGACCACATTGTCAATCAGAGGAATGGAGAGGGCTGTCTTCATGAGGCCACTGCCGAGAATGGGGAATATCTGTTTCTTCACAACCTTCTCAATAATCATGGGCACCGAGCAGATGATATGGGGCTTAACCTCGGCAAGAGCCTCCACCAAAATCTTGGGCGAAGGAATCCTACCCAGCAGTGTCACATGGGTGCCCGCACCCAGCGAGCAGAGCATGTCGATGGCGGCGCCAAAGGCGTGGGCCAAGGGGAGGAAACAGAGCACCCTCGAGCCACGGAAGTGGTACTTGATGGGGAGCACATAGGCGAGCTGCACAGTGAGGTTGTTGACAGTGAGCATCACACCCTTCGAGAATCCCGTGGAACCACTCGTATAGCTCAGGAGGCACACCTCGTCGTTGCCCACCTCGGGATACTTGATGTCGTCGGCCGAGAAACCTCGGGGGTAGCGGTTGCGATAGTGCTTAACGATGTTTTTCTGGAAGGCGGTAATCTCCTCGCCATCGCGCTCGAAGATGCAGCGGAAGTCGGTGAGCGAGAATACGGCCTTGATGCCCACAACCTTCTCCTCGTCAATCACATCCCAGAAGGAGTCGCCCAAGAAGAGGAGTTTCGACTCGGAGTGGTTGATGATGTGGTTGATGTCGTTGGGGTTGAAGTCCTGAAGGATGGGGACAATCACAGCACCATAGGTGATGGTGGCCAGATAGGTGATGACCCAGCGGGGGTTGTTGCGGCCAATGAGGGCGATTTTGTCACCCTTCTGGATATTACACTGCCCAAAGAGCATGTGGAGCTTGGCAATCTCCTTGGCCATCTCATAGTAGGAGAAGGTCTCTTTTTTGAAATAGTCGGTCAGCGCAGGTAGCTCGCGGTTGTCGCGAAAACTCTGCTCGTAGATTCTGATAAGGTTTTCTTGTAGCATAAAAATCTCAGTTTTTTATGTTATAAGCCCAACTCGCGGAGGGTCGGGACACTCAATTAGTTGCTTTTTTTGCCCTCTTTACTACGGCCAAAGAGGTATGTTTTGTTCTCGGTACCGTGGAGCAAGCGGCCGATGTTGGAGCGGTGGGTGTAGAAAATCACCAGCGACACAAGGCCATAGAAGCCGAGAAGTCGCCAATCGTCGGTACCACATAGTGCCGCATAGAAGGGGTACAACAATCCGCCCACCATGGAGCCCACCGACACATAGTGGGTGATGCTCACGAGCACAAAGAATGTTGCCAAGGCCAGAAGGATGCCACCCGTGGAGAAGGCGAACATGATGCCCACAAGTGTGGCGACACCTTTGCCCCCTTTGAAGCCTGCAAACAGGGGGTACATGTGGCCCACCACTGCCAGCAGAGCCAGCGCCATCTTGAGCCACACATAGCCGCCATCGGCGGGCGTGAGGCCGCTCCATGCCACCAGCGACACGGCGGCATAACCCTTGAGGATGTCGATGGCAAAGACGGGGAGGGCCGCTTTCGCGCCCAACACACGCAATACATTGGTGGTGCCGGCGTTGCCGCTACCCTTTGTGCGTACATCTACACCATAGAATATCTTACCAATCCACACCGCGCTGGGAATGGAACCTAGCAGGTAGGCACCAACGAGAGTGAGAATTATCGAAGTCCAAATCATATTGTCAGTTCTCTCTAAAAATCAATGATTTAAAGTGTGGTGCATGGGGTGTATTCCATACATGCCAATTACAAAGATACAACTTTTTTGAGAATAACCCAATTACGCCTATCCGCAGAGGCTGTGTAGTAATCGCAGTTACGATGCCCAAAATGAAAACTATGGGGCGAAAAAGGATGTTTAAACCGCCTATTCGGACATTTTCACGGCGAGTCGCTACGCCGGCCAAAGGGATTGCATGGGGGATTAAAACAAAAATCGGGCTCGATGGGTGCAAATTCCAACAAAAAGGAGTATATTTGTAAATTGTTAAAATACTCTTTCAAGGAATTTGAAATAAACCTAATACACAAAAACCTTTATGAGCGCAAAAATTAAATTCAAAGCCTTCGATAAGAAGGAGTTTTTCACCGTGAAAAATCTTGTGTCGTGGTTGGTGGTAACCATCGGTGTGGTTGTTATGTCGGCCGGTTTCGCCCTCTTCACCAACCCCTATAAGATTATCCCCGGCGGTGTGTATGGTCTGGGCCGTGTGCTCCACGACATCTTCCCCAGCATCCCCACCGGTACCTTCGGTTTCATGTTCGACATCCCTCTGATGATTACGGGCCTTCTGGTGTTTGGTGGCAGCTTTGGCGCCAAGACCATCTACGCAGCCCTCATCTCACCTCTGGTGATGAACGGCCTCACTTCGTGGTTGGGCGAGGGTCCCTACTACGATAACGGCTGGATTGCCACCTCCTTCAACTTTGCTGAAGACCCACTGATGGCCGCCATCTTTGGTGGTCTGCTGATTGGTGCAGGTGTGGGTATCATCATCCGCGGTGGTGCCACCTCGGGCGGTACCGACATTGTGTCGATGATGATTAGCAAGTTCTGCAAGATGAAGTTCTCCACAGCGATGGTTATCGTGGAGAGCACTATTGTGGTTATCGGTATGCTCCGTTTTCAGGACTGGCTGCTGCCCCTCTATTCGTTGGTGAGCATCTACATCAGTAGTAAGGCTGTGGATTTTGTGCTGGATGGTGCTACCTACGAGAAACTCCTCTTTGTAATCTCCGAGAAGAACGACGATATCAAGCAGTATATCCTCCACGAGCTTGGCCGTGGCGGTACCTACATCAAGTCGAGCGGTATGTACACCGACAAGGATAGGGATATGCTCTTCCTCGTTGTGAGCCGCAAGGAGATTGCTGCCGTGAAGAGCAAACTCCACGAGATTGACGAGCAGGCGTTTGTGGTTGTTGTGGATGCCCACGAGACCTACGGCGACGGCTTCAAGAAGTTCGAGATTGACGACAACACCAACGCTTAAACAGGGTGTATAACATAGGGTGGGAGAGCGGTTATCGACACCGCTCTCCCGCTTTTTTTGTGGCCTTGGCGCGTGTGGGCGAAACTTTTTTGCCCTCGAGGGGCGGAAAGTTCCGACAAGGAGATTATTTTTGTGGTCTGAAAAATGAGAATAAACAGCGTAAAACGAGATATATGAAGATTGAGAGAGTAACAACCGGTGGCGGGCGCAAGCTCTACATCGAGACCTACGGCTGCCAGATGAATGTGGGCGACACCGAGATTATCGTCGCCATTATGCAGGCCGAGGGGTACATCTACACCCGCAATATCGAGGATGCCGACATCATCCTTGTGAACACCTGCTCCATCCGCGACAATGCCGAGCAGCGCATCTGGGGCCGACTCAAGGAGTTCCAGCGCTACAAACGAGCCAAACGCTCGCTCATTGTGGGCATTGTGGGTTGCATGGCCGAGAGGCTCAAGGAGCAACTGCTGGAGCGCGAACCCATTGTGGACATCGTGGCAGGCCCCGACTCCTACCGTGATATGCCCCGACTTGTGGAGGCCGCTTCGGCAGGCAGCAAGGGTGTGAATGTGCAGCTCTCGCAGGAGGAGACCTATGGCGACATTCGTCCCGTGAGGCTCGATAGCAACGGCGTGAGCGCCTTTGTGAGCATCATGCGTGGCTGCATTAATATGTGCGCCTACTGTGTTGTGCCCTACACTCGTGGCATCGAGCGCAGCCGCGACCCCCAAACCATCCTCCGCGAGATAGGCGAGATTTACGAGGCCGGCTACCGTGAGGTGACCCTGCTGGGCCAGAATGTGAACTCCTACCGCTGGAAGAACGAGGCGGGTGAGGTTGTTGTGGACTTCCCCCGACTGATGGAGATGGCGGCGGGCGTAGCTCCCGACCTCAGGGTGAGGTTTGCCACCTCCCACCCCAAGGACCTCAGCGACCGACTGATTGAGGTTATGGCCTCCCACCACAACATCTGTAAGGCTATCCACCTCCCCGCGCAGAGTGGCAGCAGCCGCATGTTGCAGATTATGAACCGCAAGTATACGCGTGAGTGGTATTTGGACCGCATAGCTGCCATCCGCAAGGCTATGCCCGACTGCGCCATCACCACCGACCTCATTGCAGGCTTTTGCACCGAGACACTCGAGGACCACGCCGAGACCTTGTCGCTCATGCGCGAGGTGGGCTACGAGAGTGCCTTCATGTTTAAATTCTCGCTGAGGCCCAACACCTTTGCCGCACGCCACATGACCGACGATGTGAGCGAGGAGGAGAAGACACGACGACTGACGGAGATTATCAACCTCCAGAATGAGCTCTCCATTGCCAGCAACCGCAGAGATGTAGGCAAGGAGTTCGAGGTGCTCATTGAGGGCCACTCGAAGCGTAGTGAGGAGCAGCTGTGTGGCCGCACCTCGCAGAATAAGATGGTGGTGTTCGATGCTGCCCGTGGTCTTAAGGCGGGCGACTATGCCACTGTGAGGATTACGGATTGCTCCTCGGCCACCCTCTTTGGTGAGTTGGTCTAAGGCTTTGCAGGGCCGAGCATAATAATGAGCGGGGCGACCTTTATTGGTCGCCCCGCTCGTTGTCTATCTTTACTTACTAATTCTTCCTGCCCTCCGGCTGTGCCTTGCGGGTGATTTCTGCGTTGTGCTCGGGCTCGAAATGCTCATTTACGCTGAGTAAACTCCGCTTTCTCGCCTTTCGCGGGCCTTGAAATCCCTCCGCAAAACCCATCCGACCATTGTGGCGAGAGTTCTATTGTCGCTTACTATTCCTTCCCGCCCTCCGGCTGTGCCTTGTGGGTGATTTCTGCGTTACACTCGGGCTCGAAAAGCTCATTTACGCTGAGCGAGGGGGGAGTATATGGCCTTAGAAAATGTAGTTGGTGCCGATGTTGAGGCCGCCCTTGCCGTCGCGTTTGTCGAAGGGTTTGCCATACTCACACGAGATGATGAAGTTGTGGTTCATCACAATCTTCACACCCATACCCGCACTCGCGTGCACGCCACCGAAACCGTCGCCCGAGTAGATGCCCGCAACCTTCAGCAGGTCGCTATCCATTTGGTCGAACTTGCGGCTCTTGGTGATAACACCTGCATCCACAAAGGGGTTGAGGGCAACATACCAGTTCTGATTGATGAAGCGGAAGTTCACAACCTTCACCCTCGCCTCGAAGTTGGCCCAAGCGTAGCCGTCGGCCAATATACGGTTCTGATAGACACCGCGGATGGAGTTCTTGCCACCGAGGCCTTCGTTCTTAATTTGGCGCAGATAGAGGGGGGTGGTCATCTGCTGGAGGTAGAAGGGGGCATTGCCGAAGGTCTGCTGCCAATTCACACGGTAGCCCAACACAAGTTTGTCGCCCACAACGGGGAAGAACTGGCGCCAAGTGGCCATAATGCGGCCGTAGCTCTCTGCCTCGCCAAAGATGCCGGGCGAGAAGCTACCCACAATCTCGGCGCAGTAGCCACGGGTGGGGGCAGCCTCCATGTCGCGGGTGTCGTAGACAAGGCCGCCTTTGAGCTCTATGTGGGTGCCTTTCACCTCGTTGTCGTTGATGAGGCCGCTACCCAAGTATAGCTCGTAGAGCGAGAGTTCGTTCGCATACTTGTCGAGCTGGACATCGCCTGTGGTGACATTCCAGAAGGTGAGGCCCGCCATCCAAGTGAGTTTGTCGGAGATGGAGCCCTGAATGTCGGCGATGCCGCGCAGCAGGGTACGGTCCATGTAGTAGTAGGAGCTGCCCTTGGTGAGGTCGCTGTTGAGGGGCGATGCAAAGCCGTTGAAGCCATAGAAGGGCGACATTGCCGAGTCCATGTAGGAGAGAGCGGCGGTTACCCTAAGGCCGGGCAGTAGATATTTCGAGTCGTAGAACATGTGGGCAATGGTTTCGCCCTTGGTGTAGTGCGAGAGCTCCACATTGAACTTGTGGAGGTAGGTGGGGTAGGTGCTGCCGTCGCCAAAGTAGAAGATGTCGCACAGGGCGCCATACTGAAAGCCGAGGTCGGAGTTGTAGCTCACTGCGGGCAGGGGGCCGAAGTTCCAACCGGTTTTTACCTGCTCTTTCTTCTGTGCCGAGGCACCGAGGGCTGTGAGGCCGCAGAGGAGCAGTGTGAGAAGAGTTCGTTTCATGCTTTTTCTCGTTTTTTTATTGTCTTGTTTGTTGTCTGTTTCGAAAGTTGTATTTGCAGGGAGTGTCGTGACCTCTACTCCTGTGTGCCGGGAACCACCTTCACAGCCTCGCCATTTTCATAGCGATAGCCGCTGTAGAGCACACCCTCTCTCCACTCGCCCTCATACTGGAGGGTGCCGTCGGAGTAGTAGCTCTTGCCCTCGCCGTGCATGGTGCCATTTGCCCACTCGCCGTGGTAGAGCACATTGCCGTTGGGCCAATAGCAGGTGCCTATGCCCTGACACTGACCATTCTGCCAAGGGCCCTCATACCTCTCGCCGTTGGCCATGTAGTAGATGCCAAAGCCTTCGCGCTTATCGTTCTCCCAGCGGCCGATGAACTTGTCGCCATTGGGCCAGTAGAAGGCTCCCATGCCGTGTCGCAGACCATAGCGCCACTCGCCCTCGTAGTACTTCTCGCCGTCGGTGCGGTACATGATGCCCTCGCCGTGGCGGTTGCCATCCTTCCAGCCGCCCACATATTTCAGGCCGTTGGAGTAGTAGAGCGTGCCGATGCCTTGGCGCACGCCGTCGATGGCAAAGCCTTCGTAGCGGTCGCCATTGGAGTATTTGGTTTTGATATATTCTGCCTCGATGGTAAGCTCCTCGCTGTAGTCAAGGTTCTCTTGGGCAAAGAGGTGCTCGGTGGCGCACAGTGTCACCGCGGCGAGCAGTAGGAATGCACATTTTTTCATACTCCGATTGTTCTTTTTGTGCCCACGGGGGCGGGTTGGTATTTTGTTGCGTTTGGCTGTGGTTGCTTGGGGTGGGGGCTACAGTATCGTCATCAGCGAGTACATAAGGTAGCCCAAATAGTTGCCCACGGCGTAGCCCACCAGACCGATGGTTACACCCACAACGATGATGTCCTTATTCTTCATCGAGGCGGCAATCATGGGCACAAAGATGGGGCTGTTGATGAGGGTATTGGAGGTGATTACTGCGGTGTCGCCATCCACCTTGAAGAGTTTGGCACCCAACATGGTGAGCAGGAACGAACCGAAGATGGCCACAATCTGGAAGAGAACGATGTAGAGCGCCCCCTCGTAGTTCATCGTGCGGAAGTTGGCCATCGAAGCCACCACCACAGAGAAGATGTAGATGAGGTACATGCCCGCATCGTAGCTCTTATCCCAAGTCTTCACCTCCTTGCAGAGCGAGAAGAGCAGTGCGAGGGTGGTGAGGGTGAGAATCATCACCACGGTGAAGATGTTCTCGTCGAAGCGTTTTGCATAGGTGGCAATGCCGAAGGCGGCTGCAACAATTACCAGCGTCAGCAGCAGAACCTTCACAAGCTGTTTGATGGTCTCCTTCTTGCCAAAGTCCTTGTAGGGGTGTTTGTCGGTATACTCGTCGATATTTACCTCGGTGTCGGTGGTGTAGATACCCCTGCCAAGCCACTTGCGGCCCCACTTGATACCCACAGTCATCAGCATCACAAGGTAGAAGAAGCAGATGACCATGTCGAACGAGTTGAGGATGATGAAGGTGGAGTTCTCCATATCCAGCATCACCTTGAGGGCTGCAAGGTTGGGGGTACCACCCGTACACTTACCCATGATGGCACCTCCCACCACAGGGGCCTCCTCGCCAATGCCGCCACGGAATGCAAAGAAACCGGCAGTTACGGCGATGGCTACGGCAACAATGCCAATAATGGTAATCTTCAGCGAGGTCTTAACCGAAAACTTCTTGAAGTTGCAGCTGTAAAGCATCATCGGCAGCGCCAAGGGGATGGCTATGGTGGAGATGGTGTCCTGCAGTCCGGCGCAATCGGCGGGGATGAGATTGAGGTTTGCAACGATGATACCGAGGAAATAGAGAATCAGCACGGGGCCGATTTTGTTCAAAATCTTCCATTTGTTGCAGGCCCACAGAACTGCTGCGGGCGAAAGAAGATAAAAGAGTACAAGTGTAATTTTACCAATCATAACTCTGTTTTTTTATGTATGTTTTATGGCCACTCCACCTCTTTCCGCAGAGTGTCCCAATTTATGTGTGGCGCCTCAAATATAACATTTTTTTGCAAAACGACACCATCCTCCCCCCATAAATAGAGATGCCCTCCGCTTTTGGGAGGGCATTTCGTCTATTGCGTCGGCTCTCTTAGAGCATCAACAGCAGTTGGTATATAAGGTAGCCGAGGTAGTTTCCCACAGCATAGCCGGCCAGGCCATTGGTGATGCCTACCATGATGGCATCCTTGTTCTTCATGGAGGCAGCAATCATGGGCACGCAGATGGGGCTATTGACCAGTGTGTCGGAGGTGATGACAGTTGAGTCGGCATCCACCTTGAAGGGCTTGGCCAACAGTACTGAGAGGGCCAGCGAGCCGAAAATGATGATGGCCTGATAGATGAGCACCCACAAACCCAGCTTCCAGTCGAGCTGCGAAAGGTCGGCCAACATGGCCATCGCAAGACAGAAGATATAGATGAGGTACATGCCTGCATCGAAACTCTTGTCCCACGAGCGCACCTCCTTGAAAGAGGTGAGGATAAGGCTGATGGTTGTGAGTCCCAAAATGAGGGCTACCATCGAGAAGTCGCCACCCAGCAGGTCGAACATCGGAGTCCCCTTCTTGAAAAAGTTGCTCACTACGAGCGATACGCCTGCCACCGCGGCTGCCGTGCCAAACACCTTGAGCAACTGAATAAGACTCTTCTTGGTGCCAAAATCTTTATAGGGGTTGTCGTTCACAAAATCCTCGGTATTGATGGAGTCGTTGTACTCCTTGATGTTCTTGCCGTGGACTATCTTGCGGGCCATGGTAATGCCGCCGCCCATCAGGAACATCAGGTAGAAGAACGACACGATGAGGTTGCAGCTGCTCACAAGCGCAAACTTCTCCTCCGAGAGCCCCTGCTCGTCGAGCATCATGTTTACCGCAGCAAAGTTGCCGGCACCGCCCGTGTACTGACCGGTGAGTGTCGCGCCAATCGTGGGACCATCCATGCCGAGCTGGCGGCCGAGAATCAGGTAGCCTGCCGTTACCATCAGCGCCACCGAGATAACACCTATCACAAAGGCCTTTGCCGTGGAGCCGGCTTTGAGGCTCTTCAGGTTGCAGCAGAAGAGCATCATGGGGATGGCCAAGGGAATCATCACATCCTGAAAAGTCTTCTGGATGGAGTGGTGGTCAGCGGGGACAATGTGGAGGTTGGCAATCACCACACCGAGGATGTAGAGCGTGAGTACGGGGCCGACTTTGTTGAAGATGCGGACCCTGCGACATACCCACAGAACACCCGCAGGTGCCAACAGGTAGAAGAGAATGAGTAGTAGTTTTGAAATCATATAGGTGTTTTGTTGTTTTCTTTGTGGCCCTGCAAAGATAAGTAAAAATTCCTAAATCTAACGCGGGGTTTCGTTTTGTGAGCATACCTATATATAATATATATAAGGAGATGACTGCGTACGGGGAATGTTGCGAGGGGTGTAAAAAAAGTGTTTTGGCGGTTGTGTTGAAAATCAATAAGTTAGGAAAAATATGCAAAAAAAGTGTAAAAATTTTTGGCAAAACGCTTGCAGGTTTCAAAAAAGTCACTACCTTTGCATCCGCAATTGAGAAACAAACGAAGTCGAAAGACAGAAAAATAACTCAAATGCAAAAAAGTTCTAAAAAATTTGGTGGTTACAAAAAAAGGTCTTACCTTTGTACCCACGCTCGCCTCAGAAAATGCGGCGATTTTTTTAGCGCCTCTCCGAAAGGCGGGGCACCGAAAATGGTTCTTTGATTTATTGGTTTAACAGAGAGAAAAAGAATGCAGAAAGCAATGAAGTTTTAATACTTCATTCACGTTCAATTCAATTCCTTAAATGGATAATGAAGTAGTCAGGACTCTAACAATACATTATAATTTTTTTACAATGGAGAGTTTGATCCTGGCTCAGGATG